>SBGQ01000033.1 GCA_006226965.1 bacterium
TATACATTTAGGGGAATTGTATTGATTTTTCTTTACTTATAGAGATAAATCAAATTCACATGATTATAAATTGAATTCTAGTAACTAACCAAAAATCTTATTAATTGGCTATATTTGCAATCCATAAAATAATAGGCAAAACTTGAAATTCTTTAAACTGTTTGTAGTTATCTGGCTTAGCGCCGTTGTTATTTTGGGCTTAACAATAAGCATCCCTGATATAGAAATTCTAAGACAATCGGCGAGGAACTTGTTTTTTCACGTACCAATGTGGTTTACAATGTTCGTGAACTTCCTCATAAGTTTTTATTACAGTATCAAATATTTAAACAAACCGAAAATTGAATTTGATTTACGAGCAGAATCAGCAACTGCAACCGGAATTTTATTTGGAGTTTGTGGTTTATTAACCGGCTCGTTATGGGCTAGATTTACTTGGGGTGCATGGTGGACTTTCGCTGAGCCGCGAATGAACCTCTCCGCAGTAGCACTGTTAATTCTTGCTGCTTACTTTGTACTTCGTTCTGCGTTTGATGACCCTGAAAAACGTGCTAAAATGGCTGCTGTTTATAATATATTTGCCATTAGTACAGTACCGTTTTTGTTTTATATCATACCAAGACAGCTAACTAGTTTACATCCCGGAGCAGAAGGAAACCCGGCATTCAGTGAAGTAACATCTCCAATTTTACGATTCATTTTTTATCCGGCTGTAATCGGTTTTATCTCATTAAGCTATTGGATTTACACCAATACATTTCGTTATAAACGTATTGCACATCAACTTGAAGAAAGAGCTTTAGATTCATGATTTTTTTACACGTATTATTCTTCCTGCAAGATACTTTATCTACAGCTTACTCCGGAAAATGGACAGCTCAAGAAGACTTATCTCACCAACCGTCTAACGTTTTGGTTGGACTATTAGCCTCGCATGATTTAGCATTCGTTGTTTTTGGAGTTGTATTAATTGTTTTAACAGCACTTTTTATTTACCTCTTTCGTTTAGATGCCAAACTCAAAAAAATAGAAGAGCAATTGGGAATTAAAGACTAAAATTCTAAATACTATTTTTCATGAAACCTAAAGTAATTATCGGTGTCATCCTCATCGTAGGATTTACATCACTTTTAATGTACAATTTCGGAAACAGCATTAGCGCATATGTCGATTTTAAAACAGCTGAGCAATTAGGAAACAGAAATGTGCATGTTGTTGGCGCTTGGGATAAAGCTCAACCAGCTGCGTTTTCAATTGCCACAAAAACCTTTTCATTCTATATGACCGATGAACACGGTAATTCGAAACGTGTAATCTACGCAAAACCAAAGCCTAACAACTTTGACGATGCAGAACGACTGGTGGTAATCGGGCAATTAAAAAATGACGTTTTTTATGCGGATGAAATGTTAATGAAATGCCCGTCAAAATATAATGACGCTTCCGGCGCAGAATTTGAAAAAGCAGAACACTAAAAGACTATGATTGGATTATTGGGCAAATTTGCCGTTGGCGGAGCATTCCTTGCCAGTGTTTTCAGTTTAATTTATTACGGATTAATAAGTTTTGATTCAACCAAAAAACGTGCTGAATCATTAGCAAATACCTTATTTATTGCAAAAACTGTATTAATTACCATAGCAAGTGGATTATTAATCTATCTAATTGCAACACATCAGTTTCAATACTTTTATGTGTACAATTACACCAGTTTAGATCTTAATTTTAAATATCTGATTTCGGCTTTTTATGGCGGACAAGAAGGCTCGTTCTTACTTTGGACTTTATTTTCCGGATTAATCGGAATTGGTTTAATTCGTTGGACATCTGAGACCTACCGCGCTCCGGTTATGTTTATAATTACAATGACCCAATTCTTTATCCTTTCTATGATTTTAGGGTTAAAGCTTGGTGATTTTACTATAGGTGCTTCACCATTTAGAACGTTAGTTGAAGCTTTACCGGATGCTCCGTTTCTTCAAGCAAATCCCGACTTCGTCCCTGTTGATGGTAAAGGACTCAATGATTTATTAAAAAGTCCATGGATGATGATTCACCCGCCTATTCTGTTTATAGGCTTTAGTATGATGACTGTGCCCTATGCGTTTGCAATGGCAGCCTTATGGAAAGAAAAATATCAGGAATGGATAAAACCTGCACTCCCTTGGGTATTAGGAGCAAACTTAGCACTTTTAACAGCTATCTTTTTAGGAGCCTACTGGGCATATGTAACACTTTCTTTTGGCGGCTATTGGGCTTGGGATCCAGTTGAAAATGCATCTTTTGTACCTTGGCTATTTGGAGTTGCCGGTATTCATACGATGCTCATACAAAGAAAACACGCCTCCGCATCTCGATCGTCTATTGCATTCGCGCTATTATCTTATGTTGCTATTGTTTATGAGACCTTTTTAACTCGTTCCGGCATATTAGGTGATGCTTCCGTTCACAGCTTTGTTGACTTAGGGCTCTATGCACAATTGGTCGTTTTCATGATTGTTATGACAGGCCTTGGCCTTGTGCTTTATATTTATCGCTCTAAACAAATGCCGCAATCGGACTCTCCGAGCCATTGGTTGAATAAAGACACATGGGTATTTTGGGGTTCTATGGCCCTGTTTATTGGCGGATTAATTATCATCACAGGAACAAGTAGTCCGATTCTGGGAAAATTATTTCAAAAAAATCCGACCCCTCCTCAAATCAGTTTTTATAATGATTGGACTCTTCCAGTCGCCATTATTATTGCGATTATGTCGGTTTGTGCGCAATTCTTATGGTGGAAAAAACTTGACGCTACATCGTTCGCAAATGCGATTTCAATGCCATTAATCATCACTTCATTTGTCACTCTTCTTGGTGTAGTATTGGGTGATGTTCGCCAAATAAGTTACATCTTACTACTCTATTCCGGTGTTTTTGCCATAGTTGGAAATGCGACTATCCTATTCGGAATTGCAAAAAAGAAAACTATAATGGTTGGCGGCACATTAACCCACGTTGGTTTTGGATTGTTAATCGTTGGAATCCTGTATTCATCGGCTTACAATTCATTTTTACTTGATGACCAAACAAAAGCTTATAACGCCGCCGTTCGCAGAGGTGAAGTAAAAGACGAAATGGGTACTCCTATCATCAAAGAAGTAACGATGATTGAACTAAAGAAAGATATTCCGAAAGTTGTAAACAACGAATATCTCGTCAGTTTTAAAGGATACCGTAAAAGTGATGTAAACCGACCAGGCGAGCAACTCTATTCCATTCAGGTAAGTGATTTAGATGGAAATCCAATTACTCGATTAGAACCAACCGTATTTCCGATGTTGCAAAGTTCTACCGCAACTCAAATTAATTGGTCGGTTGACCCTGACGTTTTTTCTGGTTTGCTTTACGATGTGTATTTATATGTTGCCGGAAGTTCTGTTGTTGAGAGCGAAAACGCCAAAGCAGCCAAACTTGCAACAGCACAAGGAGAACATGCTCACGGTCCTGATTCACATCATCTTCCATTTACTATTGGTCAGGCATATATCATTGGAAAATATGAAATCAAATTCATTGGCTTTAAACCAATCAGTCCGGAAACCGATGCTGAATATCCCAAAAATGCAACGGTTGCCGTTCGTATTCAAATGGAATTCAGAAATGTAGATACCAACGAAAAAACTGTTTTAAATCCGTTATTTGCAATAGTTGATGTAAACGGAAATAAAAATATGTTCACTCCTATTTTTGGTATTGATGGATTTCCTGCAAGTATTCAAATGGTAAATTTGGTACCTATGAGCGATCAAATTGAAGTTCATATCACTGGAATTGAAGGTGAAGCTTCAGAAGACGAATGGGTTCTTTTAATTGCTGAAAAGAAACCTTTTGTATCAATTGTATGGCTAGGCACATTCATTATTATGGCTGGCTTTAGTGTTTCTATCATCAGAAGATGGAAAGAAGACAAAAACAGAATGGAATTTACTGCGTAACTCACAGCTTGTGAATTGCTCAGTTGTTATAAAACACTTAGATTCGTTTATGCATCAATTTTCTAGAATAAAATACACTTTACTAGCATTCAGCTTGCTATTTACAACTGATTCTATTCTGGCACAATCACATAAATCTGAAACTAAGATTAGTGCATCTACTGTCTTTTTAAAATCTTTGGTATTACCGGGTTGGGGGCATTTTTCGCTTTCTCCTGAACATCATACCAGAGGCTATATTCATCTCGGCACGGAAATCGGTTTGATGTTGAGTTACTTCGGAATTGATGCTAGTACGCAACGTTTACAACAGAATATGTATGCCCATGTTGAGTTATATGCAGGAACAAGTATACAAAACAGAGACAGAGGCTATGCGTTGGCATTAACACGATATGAGAACTTGAGCGCATATAACGAATATCAGGAAAGAAGCAGAAACTGGAACGCTTTTATTGCCGATACACCGAGTAATAGATGGCAATGGGAATCTGTAGATGCACGTGAAGATTATATCAGAATGCGAAATAAAATTGACGCTAATAATCAACAGTTACCATTTATTGTAACGGTGATGGTTGCAAACCGAATTATTAGTGGAATCAGTGCATTTATACGTGCTCGTGAAATGAATCAAACCGCTTCCGCAACATTATCATCTATTTCTGTATCACCCGTTCAGCAATTTGGTACAGTTAACGGACTTCAAATGAATTATTCTATTCGGTTTTAATTGTGCCCAGATTTTTTCTTTATCTGGAATATGATGGTTCTCAATTTGAAGGCTGGCAGATTCAACCCGGAGTATCAACAGTACAAGGTGAACTAAACCTTGCATTAAAAACCATCTGTAAATCTGAAGTTTTTGTTTACGGTTCAGGTAGAACAGACGCCGGTGTTCACGCATCATTTCAAGTGGCTCATGCCGATTTACCACAGGAATATGAAAAAGGTAAAATTCTCAGAAGCTTAAACGCATTATTGCCTGCAGGGTGTAAAGTCTGGGATATTCAATTAGTTAATAATGACGCCCATGCGCGGTTTGACGCTACCGATCGTTCATATGTTTATAAAGTTATTACCAACCCTTCCCCGCTTCGCGATCATACTTCCTGGTATTTAAACAATCGATTAGATTTTAATTTAATGTGTGATGCAGCCCATTTAATTACTGCTGTTACTAATTTTGAAACATTCTCCAAGCCTAATCCGGGAAATATTGGCTCAACATTTTGTAAAGTAAGTTTAGCAGAATGGAAGCAAATCTCTGATGATGAGTTTCATTTTCATATTACTGCCAATCGTTTTTTGCACCATATGGTTCGCTATTTAGTCGGAAGTATGATTCGAATCGGTGATTATAAACTAAGTCTAGAGCGATTCAACAACGTTTTACAGGGCATTGATACTGATTACGTCCATTTAAAAGCTCCTGCCAAAGGTTTATGCTTAACACATATTAGTTTTCCAAAATAAAACGGAGAACGTTATCGAACGTTCTCCGTTTTTACCCCAATCAACTGATGTTGATTTTTTAAGCGTCTCTTTTATGAGCTTGTTTTGCTTGTTACTTTTATTCAACTAGTACTCATGCTCTCACGAGCTGAATTGGTATATCCCAAAGCTCATGCCTAATATTGAAATACATTGAAAAAATGAATTAATATCTACAAGAACACTTGAATTTTAGAGCTTAACTAGTAATAAAAACTATCACATAGAAGTACCGTACTTTTAACCTCTTGGGTATTTCCTTACTCAGAAATAAGGGAATCATCATTAAATCATGTTACTCTTCAGCGCTACAGTGTTGCAAAATTGTGCAACAAAATCATCACTATGAACTAATAAAATACCTCCCATAAACGAAAAAAGCCTGACTCATTACTGAATCAGGCTTAGCTCCCCGGGCTGGACTCGAACCAGCAACCCTGCGGTTAACAGCCGCATGCTCTGCCATTGAGCTACCGAGGAATTCGGCTAAGAGCAGATTTGCTGAAAGCGAAGCAAATATAATAGTACTCTATTACCCATGTCAATAAAAAAATGAGGTTTTTTCGCATTTTTTTTGATTTTCTGATACTCTCATCATGATAAATTAAACTAAGCTCTTTATTTTTAAAGTCTTTCTAAAATTCTCGCCTCTCCAATTCATCACAAGTACTTAAATACTATCTTGCTTTCAGTAAATAACTTGTGCATATTCGTAAATCAACCCATTTAAAAAGAGTTTCTATGAATACACGTCCATTAACATTTCTCTGTGTTTCGTTTTATTTCAAGGGAGAAGAATTCCTAAAATCATGTAAAGCTGAAGGCAATACTGTATTTCTGTTAACTCACAGAAAATTAGAACATAAACCTTGGCCAAGAGAATCTGTTGATGAATTCTTTTATATGGATGAAGATGCCAACACACCACAAAATATCGACAATATGGTGAAAGGTCTGGCCTGGTTAATGCGCGAAAAGAAAATTGACTACATCGTAGCACTTGATGATTTCGATGTTGAAAAAGCGGCAACGTTCAGAGAAGAGTTTAGAATACCGGGCATGGGTTTAACAACCTCTCGTTTTTTCAGAGATAAATTATCTATGCGTGTAAAAGCTGCTGAAGCCGGTATAAAGGTTCCTCCATTTACTTCTCTTTTCAGAAATGACGATATCAATCATTTTTGTGACACTGTTCCTGCACCTTGGGTATTAAAACCACGTTCAGAAGCATCTGCTGCCGGAATAAAGAAAGTAACTTCTAAAGATGAACTTTGGCATCATATTAACAACTTGGGTGACAGACGCCATCAATTTTTAGTTGAACAATTTAAGCCCGGTGATGTTTACCATACCGACTCACTTACATTTAATAACGATGTACTCTTTGTGTGGTCATCCCGCTATTTAAGCACTCCGTTTGAAGTAGCACACGGAGCCGGAATTTTTCGTTCTTTAACATTGGATCAAACAGATAAAGAAGCAAAAGAATTGGCAAAACTAAACGCCAAAGTAATGAAAGCTTTCGGACTCAAAACCAGTGCTTCACATACTGAATTTATAAGGAGTCACGATGATGGTGAGTTCTACTTTCTAGAAACGTCATCGCGCGTAGGCGGTGCACATTTAGCCGTTTTGGTTGAAGCTGCTTCAGGGATAAATTTATGGCGTGAATGGGCTAAAATTGAGACTGCTTCTGCTAAAAATTTGACATATACCCTGCCTAAAGTGAAAAATGATTTTGCCGGGATTTTAATCTCACTTGCCAGACAAGAACACCCGAATCAAAATGTATTTTCAGCACCGGAAGTAGTTTGGAAAATGAACGAAACACACCATGTGGGCATGGTTCTTCAATCAGATAATCAACTTCGTGTTTTAGAGCTATTGGACGAATACGCAAGTATTGTTTATAAAGAATTTCATGCTTCTGCTCCTCCTCAAGACAAACCGACACACTAAATTTTAATCCGATTTTAATCTATTTAGATGCTTTTTCTATAACATATTCGGCAATTTATCGTTTTACTGCCTCGATTGGCTCTATGTTTAGAACCTGAAACCGTATCTTAAAACAAACTCAAAAAATTAAATACCACTATGTTAAAAAAGTTACTACCTGTTTCGCTCGTTGTTGTTGTTATTTTATGGGGAATTGGCGTTAATAACGGACTCGTTGAAAAAGAAGAATCTGTAAATAGCGCTTGGTCGAAAGTTGAAACTCAATATCAACGCCGCGCTGATCTCATCCCAAATTTAGTGAACACCGTTAAAGGTGCTGCCAATTTTGAACAGGAAACACTTACAGCGGTAACAGACGCCAGAAGCAAAGCAACCAGCATGCAGCTTTCTCCTGAGATGTTAAACGATCCTCAAGCTTTAGAAAACTTCCAAAAAGTACAATCTCAATTAAGCGGAGCTTTATCTCGCTTATTGGTAAGTGTTGAGAAATACCCCGACTTAAAGGCTAATGCAAACTTTAGAGATTTACAGGCTCAATTAGAAGGCACTGAAAATCGTATAGCCGTTGAACGCAGCCGTTACAATGATGTAGCGAAAGAATTCAACACTTCAGTAAGAAAATTTCCTACCAGTTTAATTGCTTCCTTAACCGGTTTTAAAGCAAAAGCATATTTCTCTGCTGAAGAAGGTGCTGAAAAAGCTCCAAACGTTTCATTTAACTAAGAATAATGGCTGTAGAAGGTTTTTTATCTGATTCTGAAGAGCAAGCTGTGGTGGAAGCCATCACAGCTGCTGAATTAAAAACATCCGGAGAAATCAGATTACATGTGGAAAACCGCTGTAAAGGTGATGCTATTGAACGCGTAAAAAAGGTTTTCTCTGAACTTGGCATGTATAATACTAAAGATCGCAATGCTGTTTTAATTTACATCGCATTGCTCGATCATAAGTTAGTTGTTTGGGGTGATGAAGGTATTCATACTCAAGTTGGCCAACATTTCTGGGATTCTGAGGTAGCCGCCATTTTGAATGCGTTTAAAAATAAACGTTTTAAAGAGGGTTTAGTTGATTTGATTTTGCACATAGGCGAAAAACTTTCCTCTCTCTTCCCTCATCAAAAAGATGATATCGACGAACTAGATAATTCCATTAGTAAAAACGATAATTAATTCACGTTTTGAGACTCCTCATTATTCAACATATTAAACTGAGCTTTTTACTCATTTTCTCACTTTTGAGTTTAATTGAAATCGGTTATTCACAATCAATCTATCCGTTAAAACCACAAAATTTTGTCACAGATTTAACGAACACACTAAGCTCAAGAGAACAATCTTACCTTAATCAAAAATTAAAAGCATATCGAGATTCAACTTCTACTGAACTTGCGGTTTTAATAATTCCCAGTTTACAAGGTAACGCCATAGAGGACATCGCTCTTGAAGTTTTAGACAAATGGAGTATTGGTCAGGCTGATAATCGAAACGGAGCTTTAATTTTTATTGCCAAAAACGACCGGAAATTCAGAATTGAAGTCGGATATGGACTAGAAGGTGTATTACCTGATATCTACGCCAATCGAATTTTAAATGATGTGATGGCACCGCGATTTCGAAGTGGAGATTTTTTCGGAGGTATTAATGCCGCATTAGACCAAATGATTACTTACGCTTCAGGAGAATACAAATCAGAGGGAAAATCGAAACAAAGCGACGATTCCTTTTCCCTATTCCCGATTTTCTTCATTATTGCCATTGTTATTTATATCGCTATTCGGAAACGAGATGGCCCGTATGATGATAATTTTGGCAACGGACCAAAACGCAGACGAACCTATGGCTCAAACGGAGTAATCATAGTTCCCGGTGGCGTATGGAGTTCATCCGGTTGGGGAAGCTCCGGCGGATTTGGCGGAGGCTTCAGCGGCGGCGGTGGCTTCGGTGGATTTTCCGGCGGTGGTGGATTTTCCGGCGGCGGCGGCGGTGCCAGCGGCGGCTGGTAATTCAATCAGTTCAAATAAAACTGATATACTTTCGCTTTCCCGTCTTTAATATGAACTAGCCAAATATCTCCATAACGACTGTCATCAATTTGCTTATAAACATCCGTTCCAGCCAATTTATTTACTAAATCTGGGATGGTATTTGAGTGACCCGAAACCAGTACGGTTTTACCGTTGAGTTTTACTAATTCCTCTGCAAATTGCTTTTGTTGCATGGGGCTGTATTCTGCAATTTCTTTACCGTTTTTATCAGCCAGAGGTTTAATCGTACCGATTGTTCTTTTATATGGGGTTGAAAAAAACAAATCGATTGATTGATTCTCAAAAAAAGCAACCAACTGTTTAGCTCGTTCCACACCTTTTTCTGATAGTGACGGGTTTTTAGGATCATCAGTTGCTTTTTCAGCATGACGGGTTAAAAAAATGCTTACTTCTTGTGCTTTAATCGGGCTAAAAACACCAATAATGGCAAATAGACCCAAAAAAATTACTTTAATCGCTGCTGCTTTAACTCTGTACATTGATTTCCTCCAATTTAAATGATGTGAGAATATAGTCAATTTGCTTTGTGATAATCGTAAATCCTGCATCTTCCATCCATATCAATGGGATGAATTGCCTATTTTTGCTCAAAGAAAACTAAAAAAGCTATTTTGAAATCAATTAATGTGATAAAAGGCAATGTGGTTGATGTTGTGAGCCGAACCATTTTTGCTGCTGAAGTACATGTTTCCGGCGGGATTATTATTTCCATCAAACCGATACAAGAAGTGTGTTCCACGTACTTAATACCGGGATTTATTGATGCACACGTTCATGTAGAAAGTTCGATGTTAGTACCGACTGAGTTTGCACGAATTGCTGTAAAACACGGAACCATCGGCACGATTTCAGATCCGCATGAGATCGCTAATGTACTTGGCATAGCAGGTGTTGAACTTATGCTCGATAATGCTTCTCACTCCCCTTTTTATTTCAACTTTGGAGCCCCCTCTTGCGTTCCGGCAACCAAATTTGAAACCGCCGGAGCCGAATTAACAGCTGATGATATTGACCAACTTTTATCACGAAAAGAAATCGTTTACCTCTCCGAAATGATGAATTTCCCCGGCGTGATATTTAACGATGCTGATGTACTTGCAAAACTTGATGTTGCAAAAAAACACGGCAAACCGATTGACGGTCACGCTCCCGGTTTAATGGGAAAACAAATGCTCCAATATTTTGATGCGGGAATAACAACCGACCACGAATGTTTTATGTTTGATGAAGCTCTGGAAAAACTGAAACACGGTGTAAAAATCATGATTCGTGAAGGTAGTGCGGCTAAAAACTTCGAAACCTTAATTCCGCTACTTAAAGAGTATCCCGATCAAATTATGTTTTGTTGTGATGATAAACATCCAGATAATCTCATTGATTCCCATATAGATAATCATGTAAAGCGAGCGGTTGCATATGGGCACGATGTCTTTGATGTTCTTCGAGCTGCATCATACAATGTCATTAAACATTATAACTTACCAATCGGCTATTTACAGGTCGGACAATCAGCCGATTTCATTGAAGTTTCTGATTTGACAGAATTCAAGGTATTAAAAACAATTATTAAAGGTGAAATTGTTGCTGAAAACGGTATTTCATATCTAGAAAAAGTTCCTGCGCCTATTTTAAACCAATTTGATACCAGTTTAAAAAGCGTTAAAGATTTTGAGTTAACGGTAGAAAGTGAAACAGTTCGTGTAATTGAAGCATTAGACGGACAACTCATCACAAAAGAACTTCATTTAAACGCAAATGAGAAAGATGTTCTTAAAATCGCAGTCATAAACCGATATAGAAACGCTCCCGTTTCTGTAGCATTCATAAAAAACTTTGGTTTAACGTGCGGAGCCATTGCCGGGTCAGTAGCGCACGATTGTCATAATATTGTAGCTGTCGGAACCAATGATGAAGATTTGGCAAATGCTGTGAATCTCATCATCGAACAAAAAGGCGGGATTTCGTTAGCCAATGGTACTGAAAAGCATATTCTCCCCTTACCAATTGCGGGAATAATGACCAATCAATCTGCAGAAGAAGTTGCAGAAGCCTACGTGAAAATGGATAAGCGAGCTAAAGAATTAGGAAGCACATTACGTGCTCCCTACATGACTCTTTCGTTTATGGCATTATTGGTAATTCCAGAACTAAAGCTGAGCGATTTAGGATTATTCGACGGTAAGAACTTCGAATTTGTGAATCTAAGCGTTTAGCATATTGCTTAGTTGGCAATGTATTTAATATTCGTTTTCTTTCTGCTGATGGTTCCGAACGATTCATCAACTAAAACTAAATCGCGATTCTCTTTGTTTAAATAGAACTTTGCAAAACCATTATTGCTGTACTCGATTTTATAAACCCAGCACGAAATTGATTTGTTTGAGATAGTTATGGTTTCGTCTTCAAGTCGCTTAAAGATGTAGTTTTTAGGCCCTGATTTTGAACCCGGATGATAAAAAGGAATCTCTACATCAGACTTTATTTCTACTGGAAATAATCGCACGGTTTCGAGATCAATTTCGAAATTATAGGCATTCAATGAATCTGCCATTTTGAAATTACTTAGGCTGTTATTTTGCGTTGTATCTGAGGATGCCACAAACCCATCAGCATAATTAAATGCTTCTGTAACACCGTTATGAGCAAGGCTATGACGACACAACCCGACAGACAAAATCGGGTTCTTTTGATATTTTGTATTTAAGCAATTGCTTAAATAAACAAATTGACTATCTTTGCACTATGGACAACATTTCGTGTATAAGACAACAAGCGGACATTAAGCAAATCAACCGCTGTAAAGACCGAGTATTAGAACTGAACGGTTCGTTTGACTATTTATCCAACGGACTTGAATTGGCGGGTAACAACGTAAGACTGAAAATCCTGTTTCTGCTTTACGAAGAGCAACAACTTTGCGTTTGCGACCTTAGTGACATTCTCGGAATGACCATTTCGGCAATTTCACAACATCTGCGAAAACTCAAAGACCGAAAACTAATTGAAACGGAAAGGCAAGCACAAACCATTTTTTACTCACTGACAAAAGAGTATGAAAAAATGCTCAAACCTTTTTTCAAAATACTTCACGAAAACAAAATTTTGGAAACAATATGAAAACAGACAAAAAATTAATCGGTGCAGGACTTTTGACAGCAATTGCAGCCTCACTTTGTTGCATCACACCTGTATTGGCTCTTGTCGCAGGGACAAGCGGACTTGCTTCAACTTTTTCTTGGCTTGAACCTTTCCGACCTTATTTTATAGGTTTGACAATTTTGGTTCTTGGTTTTGCTTGGTATCAAAAGTTGAAACCTAAAAAACAAATTGACTGCAATTGTGAGACAGAAGAAAAACCAAAATTCATTCAATCCAAAATGTTTTTAGGAATTGTAACAGCATTTGCAATAGTAATGCTTGCCTTTCCTTACTATACTCACATATTTTATCCAAAGACAGAAAAACAAATCATAGTAGTTGACAAATCAAATGTTCAAACAGTTGAGTTTTCCATTAGCGGTATGACTTGTGCAGGTTGTGAAGAACACGTAAACCACGAAGTGAATAAGCTTTCGGGAATAATAAAATCAACTGTTTCATACGAAAACGGAAATGCAATTGTAGAATTTGATAACTCAAAAACGAACATTGCCGAAATTGAGAAAGCAATAAACGGAACAGGATATTCAGTAACAGACAAAAAGGAAAAATAAAATGGAAATCATACTACAATCAACAATCACTTGCCCAAATTGCGGACATAAAAAGGAAGAAACAATGCCGACAGACGCTTGCCAATATTTTTACGAATGTGATAATTGCAAGACCGTTTTAAAACCACATCAAGGCGACTGTTGTGTTTATTGCAGTTACGGAAGTGTAAAATGTCCGCCAATTCAACAAGACAAGAAATGTTGCTGACAAAAGACGAAAAAGCCCAGCCCATAACAGCGGTTTGTAGCTCTAGTGTGATATTTTGGTTTAAAGTCAGTTGAGCTAAGCCAAGTTTGCAATTCTCTATTGTTTGGAGTCATCGTTGATGTCCATTTTTGCTTGATTTCTATCAAAGAATCACCTCGATGTTCTATTCGTTTAACTGATCTCTCCCAAACTGAGATATCTAATAATTGACTTTCTCGAACGATGGTTACCAAATAGTTCGAGGTTTCATTTTTAATCATTTTATTCAAATAATCAGCAGAAAACGAAAAAGGTTTCGGTGCTTGTTGTGCTAAAACTGAACCGGACATAGAGAGAAACAATGCTGTTGCAAGAAACTTGAGATTCATAAAAGTAAAACTATCTATTGGTGAAAAATCTAAACCAGGTGCGATTTCGATTTTTACTAAACAAGGTTTCCAATTTGTGACGAACCGCTATTTATCTCTCAACTTTTACATACAAAAAAGGCTCAACATCTAATGCTGAGCCTTTTAAATCAACCGAAAAAACTAATTTAGTCCTCGTTTTTTCAACAAGGCATCAACTTTGGGCTCACGTCCTCTGAACGTTACATACAATTTCATCGGATCGTCCGTTCCGCCTTTTTGCAATACATTTTCACGGAATGATGTCGCCAATTCTTTATCAAAGAGATTACCTTTTTGCTTAAAAGCATCAAAAGCGTCGGTATCTAACACACCGGACCAGATATAAGAATAATATCCCGATGAATAACCACCGGCAAAAATATGCTGGAAGTAAGAGCTTCTGTAACGAGGGATAATTTCTTTCGGCAAACCGATTTTTTGCATAGAAGCATTCTCGCGTTCCGTAATTGAACCTTCAATCGGGCGAGTTTGCATGTGATAATCCATATCGAGGAAACTTGCAGCCAAATATTCAACCGTAGCAAAACCCTGATTAAACGTACCGCTGTTTTGAAGTTTTTGTATCAACTCATCAGGAATAACTTCGCCTGTTTTGTAATGTTTAGCATACTGTTTCATTACTTCCGGCTCTCCTGCCCAGTTTTCCATAATCTGTGAAGGTAATTCCACAAAATCGCGCGGCACTGAAGTTCCTGCCTGACTTGCATAGCGTACATTCGATAACATTCCGTGCATAGCATGTCCGAATTCATGGAAGAATGTTTCTACTTCATCAAATGTCAATAATGCAGGTTTATCGCCTGTCGGACGAGAAAAATTACATACAATTGAAATTACTGGAGCTTTACGTACACCGTTTTCCATTTTTTGTGAGCGATAACTAGTCATCCAAGCTCCGCCTCTTTTGCTTGCACGCGGATGAAAATCCATATACAATACACCTAAATGGCTACCGTCTTTGTCCAACACCTGATACGCTTTTGCTTCTTCATGATAAACTGGAATATCCGGTCTGGGTTTGAATTGTAAACCATAAAGATTATTCACCACGTAGAATACACCTTCACGAACGGCGTCTAAACTGAAATATTCGCTTAGTTCATTTTCATCTAAAGCATATCTGTCTTTACGAATTTGTTCTGCGTAAAAACGCCAATCCCAAGGTTCTAACTTAAATTTTTGACCCGAAGCTTTTATCATTTTCTGCATGTCTGAGGCTTCTGTTTTGGCTTTTTTTACAGCAGGCTTCCAAAGGTCGTTCAATAACCCCATAACATTGGCAGGTGTTTTTGCCATAGATTCTTCCAATACATAATCGGCATGGGTTCTATAGCCTAACAGTTGAGCACGTTGAACACGCAAATTCGTTATTTCTGATAAAATAGCGTTATTGTCACGCTCATTACCTTGGTCGCCTCGTTTTCTATACGCATCCCAAATTTGCTGGCGTAATTCGCGATTTTCAGCATATTGCAAAAACGGCATTACAGAAGGGTTTTGCAAGGTAAACATCCATTTTCCTTCCAAGCCTTTTTTCTTTGCAGTTTCAGCTGCAGATGAAACTAAAGTGGCAGGCAATCCCGCTAAATCTGCTTCATTTTCAATAACTAATTCATAAGCGTTTGTTTCACCGAGCACATTTTGTCCGAATTTCAAGGTTAAAACAGACAATTTTTCGTTTATGCTTCTTAAAACTTCTTTTTTATCGTCTTTAAGATTAGCTCCGCTGCGAACAAATCCCTTGTACGCATCATCCAATAATTTAAACTGGTCGGCATCTAACCCTAAATCATTTCTTTTTTCCCATACTGTTTTAACACGAGCAAACAGTTTTGGATTTAGATTGATGTCATCTGAATGGCGTGACATATCAGGAGCAATTTCCTGCGCAATTTTCTGCATTTCATCGCTGGTATTTGCCGAATTCAAATTGTAAAAAATGCGGGCAACTTGTGTTAATGTAGAACCTGCATTTTCCAGCGCTTCAATCGTATTTTCGAAAGTCGGAGCATCAGGGTTATTCGAGATAGCTAAAATTTCTGCTTGATGATCTTTAATGGCTTCATCAAAAGCTGGTTTAAAATGCTCCAATTTAATTTTATCGAATGGAGGAACTTCAAACGGTGTATCAAATTTGCTGAGTAAAGGATTCATTGTTGATTTTGAGCTTGGTGATGAACATGAGAGGCTCAAAAGTAAGATAAGCGCCCCCAAGTTAACAGCGATTTTCTTCATGTTTTGTTGATTTAGTGAATTTACCATCCGAATTTAGGACAATCCTATCTTAATAAGAAGGCATACATCAATGATTTACAAAAATTGATAATTAAAGCTAGCACAAAATAATCTCCTTTTTTTCCGTCTATCGCAGTATTTCAGGACTCATTTCCAATTATTATCTCTGATAAAAATCATTTTATTTCATTCCCAAATCATATCCTTAAAAAAGAAATCCTTTTGATACTCAGTACACGATATGTACATTTTGGCAAATTGAGGTGTACATTTATGAAACCAAATTTTCTACTCTTTAGCTTTTTTGCTCTTACTCTGGCATGTAGTCCATCAACAAAAAACGAAACAAAAATAGCGTTCGGTTCATGTGCTTGGAACGATGGTGAACTCCCGGTTTTTAATCTGATTGTTGAACACAAACCCGATTATTTCATTTTTTTGGGTGATAATATTTACGGAGACACCAAAGACCCCGATGTATTAAAGATGAAGTATCAAAAATTAGCAGATAAAGCATCCTATCAGAACTTGAAAAAGAATGTTCCGATTATGGCTACTTGGGATGATCATGATTTTGGCTGGAATGACTCCGGTAAAGAATATGAATTGAAAGAAGTGAGTAAAGAGATTTTTCTTGATTTTTTTGATGAACCGACACAATCAGAACGAAGAAACCATACAGGAATCTATACTTCGTATGAAAAACAAATCGGCGATAAAACCTTACAAATCATTCTTTTAGATGTAAGAACTTTTCGCGACCGTCTAAAACCTTATCAAGCTTACAAAAAAGACGATTCTCGTTATTTCTATCATTTAGATTATGAACCACAAACTTCAGCTGATTCTACACTCTTGGGAAAAGAACAATGGATTTGGCTGGAACAACAATTGCAACAACCTGCCGATATTCGCTTAATTGGAAGCGGAACTCAATTTGGCGTGGAATTCAACGGATACGAAGCTTGGGCAAATTTCCCGCACGAACAAAAACGGATTGTAGATCTCATCAACAAAACTAAAGCTAATGGTGTAGTTTTTTTAACGGGTGATGTGCATTATGCCGAGCTCTCCAAATACAATGATGCGCCCTACCCGCTTTACGATTTTACAGCAAGCGGATTATCAGCAACTTGGCATTTTGCAACGCCAAATGTGAACCGTATTGAAGGTCCGATTATGGATAATCACTTCGGATTAATTACCATCAGTTGGGAAAAAGACCCGAAAATTCGTTTTGAAACCTTTGATATTAATGACAATCAACGAATTGAATATTCCATTAGGTTAAGCGATATCAGTTTCAAAACTCCACATTAAATCCCGAATAAAACGTTCGTGGACGCATGGGGCCATATACATATCCGGCGTCGCGTGTTGCACCGGCATCAAAATCTGATTGATAACTATTAGTGAGATTTTGCACGCCGAAAAACCAATCAACAGCCAAACCGTTTGTCACGTTAAATTCATAACTCATTTTAATGGACTGCTCAAAAAAAGACGGCGTCTGTTTTAAAACAGTAAACTCTGATTGTGAATCAATCATGTGCGGAACGGTCATTTTACCCGTAAAAACGCCGGTGTAACTCCAATTCATTTTCTTTATTGGTGTGATTGAAAACGTTGCATACCCGTAAACATCCGGAGTTCTTAACATTTTTTTTGTGGTAATGGTATTCTGTTCAGACGGTTCGTTTTGTGGAGACCAAATCACCTCATCCATATCATATTTCCCCTGTTGAACAGTGAGACCTGTTTGCATAACAAACTGCTTACCAAATCCGAGATTTAATTCGATATTTACACCTTGTACAAATGCACCCGAACCATTCGATTTTGTTACCTGACTCACTCCATTTACTAATTCAATAGGATTGGTAAGAATAAAGGGATGAGTTAAACGTGTATAAAAGTATTCTAGAACCGCACTTGTTTGTATATAGCCCAAAGGTTTTGTGTAATTCAGTGAAGCCGTGACACTTTGAGATTTTTCCATTTTTAAATCCGGACTTAGCTGTACAAATCGAGCTGCACCGCCAACGGTTTCAATATGCAGGTCTTCATTAAAGGCTTGTGGTGCCCGATATCCTTGCGCAAACGAAACTCTGGATTTGAATTGTTCATTCCAATCGTACATCAAAGCAAACCTCGGAACAAAAACCACATACGAATCATCCGATAAATAAGAATCTGAACTAAAATGATACATACTATGTATTTGAACAACATCTACTCTGGCGCCACTTAATACTGTAAGATTCTGAACAGGAATCCATTGTAATTGAGCGTAATTTCCAATGGTTTGGACTTTTTGATCAATCAACCTTTGATAACCCGGCATATCATCTAAGACATGATTCATTTGCCACTCAGAACCTGTTGTAAGCGAACTGTTTTCGCTCATTACGTACGAATACTGAACACCAACTGCTGTTGACCAATCGCTTGAATTCCCATAAGCATTCAAAGCCAGCACATCAGATTCTGTAAGTTCATCTCCAGGATTCAAAACACGTCCGCCGCCGCCATAATAGCTATCACGATTTACAGTCTGTAAGGAACCGTACACTGAAAATTTATGGTTTAATTGTTCTGAAACTCGTTCATAGGAAATAGTAGAGCCTAAAATGATGTGTTTTAACTGTTCAGTTAAATCTGTTTGATGCGGCGCTAAATGAAACTCGTTTCCGCCTCGGCGAAATTCCTTTATTGTATAGGCGCTTAATTTCATTTTTGATTGAACATCGGGATTCCAAAATGCATCGAAACCCAAGGTATTGTTTTCTTGTTTTGTGATTTCTGAAAATCCGTCACCATTGGCATCCCAAAAATCGCGATTGCGATTAAATCCATAAAAAGTGAGTCCATGATTAAAATCCGAACTCACAACGGTTCCGTTTATATGCAAAGCCCTATCAGGAGTTTCAGCATTTAAAAAAGCTTGATTCAACCCGAATTGAACATCGTTTTGAATAGGTTCTTTAGTGATAATGTTTACCGTTCCTGCGATTGCATTTCCGCCATACAAAACCGAGCCGCCGCCGCGCACGACTTCAATTCGATCAATCATTTCTGCAGGAATCATTTCCAGACCATATACTCCGGCTAATGCAGAAAAAACGGGACGAGAATTAATAAGAATTTGAGAATAAGGCCCGTCTAAGCCATTCATTCGTAATTGTACAAATCCACAATTCTGGCAGTTGTTCTCGATGCGTAAACCCGGTGAAAAATTTAGACCTTCTGCCAAACATAAAGCTTGCACATTCTCAAAGGTCTTTTTACCGATATTACTGATGATTACCGGTGATTGATAGCTCACTATCTCTGAACGTGTACCTGTAACAACAACTTGCTCCAGATTGAGAATATCTTCATCCAAACTAACATTCAACTGAACTGGATTAGTATTCTCAAGCAAAACTTGGATGGTTTTAGATTTATATCCAACCAGTGAAACATGTATATCGTAATTCCCAAATGGGATATTTTCGAGAACAAACACCCCTTCCAGATTAGAGACTGCACCCTTTTTTAACGATTTTATAAAAATGTTTGCACCTGCTAATGTCTCAGAATCTGATTGAATTCTTCCCTGAATTGTTCCTGATTGCCCAAAAACAGAAATAGCCGAGAAGAATATTATTAACAAAGCGAATAAATAAGTGTAGTTAAAATAATATTTAGTCATAACTAAATATATAAATTTACACAACTAATCTACATCTATAAATAGAAATGTATACTATGTACTAGCTCTTAATTCCTGTAAGTCGAATTACGGAAGCATCACCAACATGATAAGCGCCTTCATCTAAATGAGTCTCTATTTCGACTAATTCCACGATAGTTAAGTTTGAGAAATCAGTTTCTAACATCTCTCTCGTCATTAAGAGTTCTTTTAGTTTTGGCCCACCGGAAGTTTTTTCAAGCTGTTCTTGGCGAAATGCTTCTATTATCAAGGTTCCGCCCGGTTTAAGTAGCTCAATTAATCGCTTATGAAAAGGAATTCGAATCTCTTGCGGTAAATGGACAAACACTAAAGCGATTGCATCAAAGCTATCATTCTTATAAGCATCTAATTCCAGAATATCATGAATCTGATAATCTAAAACGACTTTCTTAACATGAGCCAATTTCATTGCTTTATCCTTTGCAGATTCACTTTGATCGAATGCAGAAACTACCCAGCCTAATTGAGCGGCATAAACAGCATTCCTACCCTCACCTTCTGCGGGAAAGAAAATTGTACCCGGCTTAATCTTTTTTATTTGCTGCTTTACATACTCGTTCGGTTTTATTCCGTAAACATATTCATCTTGGCTGTAACGCTCATTCCAAAAAGCTTTCATACAATTATTTTATTATGTCAGAGAAGTGATTTTGTATTGAAAAACTAAACTTAGAAACAATTCTGTGAAAAAGGATTACTATTGTAAGGCTTTAACGCAGGATTTAATGATTTTACTTTTGAACACAGGATAAATAAAGTAATCATTTTCTTATTTTAGAGAGGATTAAGGTTGTTATCCGACCTGTTTTTAAATACTTTTAACGCGAATGCACTAAAAGGAAGCACACATATGATTCACCAATTTAGCAGCGAGAATATTCAGGAAATCGGCATTGTTCTTGGTACAGAGCCTAAAAAGACAGGTAATGTTTACCGTTTAGAACTTAAAGATGATGCCGGTACACGTAAACTTGCCCTTGAAATTCATGTTGGTCTCGAAGTAGGCGGTGAACTTATTAATATGGTTTCTGTTTATGCAGCAAACACATTTATTCAACTCCATAACTGCACCGGATTCGTTGCCTCTGATTTATTAAATCAGGTTACATTTTTCGGAAAGCAACAAGAATTGGTCTCCGGTTTAATCATCGAAAAAGAAGCGGGATGTAGTTTATACTCAAACGTAAACGAGCATTTATTGAGCGGTGATTTCACCCAATTACCACCGGAAGTAATGATGTCGAGTGTTGCTTTATCACTCACAGAAAGCATCGATTTCGAAGGTTTTTCATTCGACGAAGAGTAGTTGCCCTTATGAATTCCGTAACTATTGAAGTAGCAAACGAATCAGGAATTCAAGTTCCCATTACCCAAGAAAAAGTGGCGGCGTGTATAAATGTTGTTTCAAAAGGTGAGCAAAAAGAATTCTCATTAGTTGAAGTCGTTTATGTTGACGCTAATCAAATTGTAGAAATTAATACACAGCATTTAGAGAGAACCTACGTTACAGATATTATCACTTTCGATTATACTGATGATGAAGAAGACGGCATAGAAGGCACATTATATTGTTGTGCACAACGAATTGAAGAACAAGCCGTCGAATTCGAAGAAAACGTTAACAGAGAATTTCACCGAATTGTAATTCACGGATTACTTCACTTATGTGGTTACGATGATTCTACAGATGTTCTAAAAGCAGAAATGACTCGCTTAGAAGACCTGTATCTGGAGCAAATTTCTTTGTAATTTTAACCCATGCAAGAAAACGTTATTGACATCATTGTAAGCATCTTCAGACGGATACAGGCAGGCGAAGGCTTAAAAGAAATTCAATCAGAAGACTTCTCCAATTACCAAAAAAGTGAATTTATAGCAGCTTATTCCTATGTATTAGAACATCAGGAAAACACAAAAAAAGAAAAGCTGCAAACGATTGTACCGCGCATTTTACATTTAGCTGAGCGATTGGTACTAACTCCGCAGGCTTACGGTTATCTTTTGGAACTCAACAAATTAGGTATGCTCTCTTATTCTGATATGGAATTCATCATCGAAAAAACCATGTTGAATTCAACCATGCGTATTGAGTTAGATCAGATGAAAACCTTAGTTGCTCGTTACTTATATCAGCATAAAAATGAATTCGGCGGGAACTTCAACTTTTCAGGCAACGAATCCATAAACTAAGTTCAATCGCTCATCCTCCTAATTCGGCTGGCTCAAATTTACTTAGCAAAAACCTGAGTGCTTAACCAATACGCACTTGCTGATGCCAATAAACTAAACACAACATTCATTCCGATATTTATAAAGCCTTGCATGGCTAATCCGCCTTTAAACAATTCAATGGTTTCCATAGAAAAGGTTGAGAACGTTGTTAAAGCGCCAAGAAAACCGGTAGCAATTGCTAATCTCATCGGTTCTTGTAAATTCCCTTGATGTACCATTCCAATTATAAAACCTAAAATAAACGAACCTAGAACATTAACGGTAAGTGTTCCGAACGGAAATAGCCCGGGTGTTAACGAATTAATCCATTCCGTTAGTTTATATCTGGAAATTGCGCCTAATGCTCCGCCTATTCCAACCCAAATAAGATTCATCATGCCTATGAGTTCTGCAATGGTTAGTATCAATGGTTGAAATGATACGTTATTCTTGGGAACCTTTTTTCATACAATTCGAAAGTAATTCATACGCTTTATGGATTTTCCCTTCAGATAATTTCTTTTTTATTTCGGGATACATTTCTAAACAAATTCTACGCATCAGCTTTCGCTCATCCATTAGCGCATTATATTCCTTATTTTCCTTCTCACTAAGCACGCTGTAAAGTATTAATCTCTCTATTTCCAAACAGTCCTATGACAGACAAATCCATCGAAACCAGTATCAAAGCATTCAGAGAAGATTTGGTCTTCCCCGCTCAAGGTAGAATTTATTTGAATCATGCAGCCATAAGTCCAATCTCGAATTATGTTAAAAAGGCGATGGATTCTGATATTCAAACGCGCTTTGAATCCGATCCGGAAAATCTGGAAGCATTGCTCTTTAAAATGGAACAATCCAGAAAAATATTAGCCAGATGGATGAACATTACTGATTTCAATAGAATCGGGTTCGTGTATAATGTAAGCACAACGATAAACCAAATTGTGCAAAGCATGGAATGGCACTCCGGTGATGAAATCTTGGTGAACTCAAAGGAGTTTCCATCCAACCGAAGACCATATGAGACTTTAAAAACCCTTGGAGTTCAGATTCTTGAACTAGGAAATAGCGAAGGAGCTGTTCGTGCGGAAGAGGTTGAACAATTAATAACTCCAAAAACAAAATTAGTTGCCATAAGTGCTGTGCAGTTTTTAGGAGGATTCAAAGCTAATTTAACTGCAATTGCTGAGATTTGCAGAAAACATCAGGTTCTGTTACTAGTAGATACCATTCAAGCATTGGGACAAATATCGTTCAATCAAGAAGAAATTCATGCTGATTTTATCGTTGGCGGTTCGCACAAGTGGTTAATGGGTCCAACCGGCATCGGCTATTGTTTTATTTCTGAAAACGGTGAATCGGCTATGAAAGTAAAACCTCAAGGCTGGTTGAACAATGATACTCCTTGGAATTTATTCGCATCAGAGGCAACTCTGTTAAAAGGCGGAAGAATTTTGGAAGTCGGTGGAATTTCATCAATAAATGTATCCGGTTTATATGCAACACTACGCCAGTTTGATGCAATCGGAATTGACCATATTCAGGTTTATGCTTACCAAAACGCAGGGAATTTACGTGCAAGACTCGCTAAAACAGGGGCAGTTTTTGGAGATTTTAAGCTGGAAGAACGTTCATCGATAATGAGTCTGTATTTTGGGAAACGTGCGGAAGACATCCATAAAAAACTAAAAGAAAATCAGATTGATACTGCCGTTCGTGAAGGATTTATTCGCCTTAGCCCACATTTTTATTTGAATGATGCAGAGATTCACAAAGCTGCTGATGTACTATTAAGTGTAATTTAGAATTACACCGTGCACAAACGCTGAATCATAAAGAAAAGAATGGAACGCTCGTCTAACGTTGAAAATCCTTTAACGGCGCGGTCTGTATCATATAATATTTCAAAAACTGCTGGCATTGAATTCAAAGAATACAGACGCGCTTCTTTTTGAAGCATAGTTAAACGGTATCCGTTCATTCCAAGTGATGAGCTAATCTGATCCGGGCTTAACCCTTTGGCTTGCATACGTAAGTATTGCCAAACATTTAGATACATCGAACTGAAAAAGCCCAACATTTTTAGCATTTCACCAACGGCACCGTCACCCTGACTCATCATATGTTCAGCAATAACCAAAGCGTCGTGTGTTCTGCGTTGAATAATGGCATCTTTAAGCTCAAAAACGGTGAATTCTTTGGCAAAACCAACTAAGTCCCGAACATCTTTTTCGGTAACATCTTCCCCTTTTTTTGCGGTAATCAGCTTTTGAATTTCGTTGGATAATAAGAGTAAATCTCCGCCAACAAACTGAACTAATAACTGTGCCGCATGGGGTTCTATTCTGGACTGAAAACGCATTTTCGCCCAATCAACCACCCAATCAGCCAATAAATAATCCGGTGTTACTGAAAAATCGAAATTCCCGACATTTGGGCTAGATGCTAATGCTTTACCGATTTTGGTTGTTTTAGCGATTGCCTTTTCATCAATAAAAACAACTAAAGATGTCGGATTCGGACGCTCCAAATACGGTAAAAAATCATTCAAATTCCCACCGTCTTCGTTTGCAGAAGCACTTCCTTTCGCTAATAACTGGAAATCCCGAACAACAACGATGCGTCGCTCCGCCATCATCGGATAACTGCGGCAAAGACCAATTACCTGATCAACTTTACCGTCTTGCCCATGTACCAAGTTGAAGTTAAAATCTTTTAAATCAGCAGGCATTAACCCGTTTATTTCATCTAAAGCTCGGTCATGAAAAAACACTTCCTCACCGGTTAGATAATAAATCGGATGCATTCCGCCACGGATGTCTTTTAAAAACTCCTGATAGGTGTCAATGCCTGTTTTTTTCTTGTTTTGCATGATAAACGGACGGAATTAAAGGTATTTACTATGATTGTTCAAACTGTAAACCAATCTAAGGTAAGTACTTCATTAAAAAAGGTCACTCAAGTTTGGCATTGAGCGACCTTTTCAAAAAAATTAAGGATATAATCTGCCCAATGTACGAGCAAACGGAATGGTTTCTCTAACGTGATGTAAACCACAAATCCAGCTTACAGTTCGTTCTATACCTAAACCAAAGCCTGAGTGAGGAACAGAACCGTATTTACGTAAATCAAGATACCATTCAAATGCTTTTTCGTCTAACTCATGTTTTTTGATTTGAGTTAACATTTCTTCAATATCATCCTCACGCTGAGAACCTCCGATAATTTCACCATAACCTTCCGGAGCAAGTACATCCACACAAAGTACCAAATCTGCATTTTCAGGGTCTTTTTTCATGTAGAAAGCTTTCGCTTCTCTAGGATATCGGTGAACCATAATAGGTTTATCAAACTGCATAGTTAGTAAGGTCTCATCAGAACCGCCAAGATCATCACCCCATTTCAGATTTTCTACAGATTCTTTCCAAACCGGAATATTGCGTAAATCCTCTTCGATTTCGCTGATTCTAACTGAAATTTCTTTCTTGCGATTTTCTATCTGAAATTTGCGTCCTTTTTTAGCATTGTTAAACTCAGCCGTAATTTCTTTTTCTTCTGTCTGAAGTGCTTTTAGCTCTTCGGCACGTGATAACTGCATGTCTTTCAACATATCACGAGTTTTATCGCTTTTCAATAATTCGATGGCATCTGTATAGGAAATACGAGGGAAAGGCCCTTTTATAGCTTCCAACTTTGAAATATCACGACCTAAAATCTCCATCTCTTCCATTTTGTTTTTCAGAACAGATTCGACAATGTAACAGAGCATTTCTTCTGCTAATTGCATATCCATATCCAAATCAAAAAATGCCATTTCGGGCTCAACCATCCAGAATTCAGTTAAATGGCGACGAGTTTTTGATTTTTCAGCGCGAAAAGTTGGTCCGAATGTGTACACTCTTCCGTGAGCTAAAGCCATTGCTTCAGCATATAACTGACCGGATTGAGTTAAATATGCCGGTTGATCGAAGTATTTAGTTTCGAATAAAGTAGTTGTTCCTTCTGCTGCATTTCCAGTAAAAATCGGAGCATCTAACTGCATGAATCCGCGCTCTTGGAAAAAACGATGAATTGAAAACACGATTTCATTGCGAACACGCATAATCGCCCATTGGCGTTTACTTCTTAGCCATAAGTGACGATTATTTTGCAGGAATTCGATACCGTGATCTTTTGGTGTAATCGGGTAATTCTCTGCAATTTGGATGATTTTCATATCAGAGATATGAATCTCGTAACCGCTTAGTGAACGTTCATCTTTTTGAACAACTCCGGTTACATAGAGAGAACTCTCCTGAGTTAAGGTATTGGCTGCTTCCCATACATCTGCGTTTACATCTGTTTCAGAGGTAATACACTGGCACATGCCTGTACCGTCGCGCAAAATGGTAAATACCAGACTTTTTGAAGAACGCTGGTTGTAAACCCAACCGCCTACTGTAACTGTTTGGCCAACATGTTTTGATAAATCGCTAATCGTAACCATACTTTAATCGTTGTTTGATGGAATTAAAACTGTTTCTGTAAAAAGTTCTTTTTTTAGGAATTCTGCACAAAATGCATGTAAATCTTCTGCTGTAACAGCATCGATATCGCGTTCAATTTCATCTAAAGGCACATATCGATTATAATACATTTCACTTTTTGCGAGGCGGGTCATACGATTACTCATATTTTCCTGCCCAAGTAACAACATTCCTTTTAACTGTGTTTTTGAATTTTGAAGTTCTTGATCCGGAACGGGCTCAGATGCCATTTTATCTAGTTCGGCATACACCAATTCTTTCACATGTTCCACATATTCTTCGTCTGTTCCGGTGTAAATAGCAAAAAATCCGGTGTCGTAATAGGATTGAATACTGGAATTAATGGTATAACAATAACCGTATTTTTCTCGCACATTTTGATGTAAACGAGAACTCATTCCACCGCCAAGAATCATATTCATCAGCAATAATTTAAAGCGATCAGGATCGGAAGAACTCAAAGAACGGCGCCCCATAACAAGATGAGTTTGCTCTATTTCCTTCTGTAATTTACTTTCACGTTTAACATAAGTCGGGATAATTTCCTGACGTGAAACTTGGGTTCCTGTCGGGTGATTGCCAAAGTAATTTTCCATGTGCTTCACTACTTCATCGTGATTTACATTTCCTGCAATCGCCATTATCAAATTATCTGCTCTATAATGAGTATCCATAAACTGATACAATTGATCTCGGTTAAACGCATTTACCGTGTTTTCGAAACCAATAATCGGGCGTCCTAGTGGATGACCGTTAAAAACCTGACCGATAAATTCCTCAAAAACATAATCTTCGGGACTATCGCGATACATTTTCATTTCTTCAATTACGACTTTCTTTTCTTTCTCAAGTTCATCAGCGGGGAAAGTCGGGTTTAGAATCATGTCTGAAATCACATCAAGCGCTGTCGATAATTCGGTGTCTAAACAACGCACATAATAGGCTGTGTACTCATTTGAGGTGAAGGCGTTCATATAACCGCCACGAGCTTCAATTTCAGATACAATATCAAATGCTGAACGTTTTTTTGTCCCTTTGAACAGCATATGTTCTAAGAAATGAGTAATACCGGCTTGTTCAGCTGTTTCGTAACGTGAACCTGTTTTTACCCATATTCCGCCTGATACACTTCTTACCGTTGGAATATGTTCTGTAATGATGACAAATCCGTTTTCTAATTTGGTTTGTTTAACCTGTTCCTGCATGGATTTTTTAAACGCCTATCTTATAATTATGTATTTAAAAGTGGCGAAAAATACTTGTTTTTTGGCTGATTTGGGAGATGAAATTCTCACTATTTCGATTTGATGAACAGCTTTCTCTGATAACTAACTTACAACCTCTATAAAACAAAAAAGGGCGCCATTGGCGCCCTTTTTATTAAGCTTGTGGCTCTTCTGATTGATGAGCCTGTGGAGCGTCGCCTTCACGCGGAGGTCTTTCAATCAAAGCCTTACGAGAAAGTTTAAGCTTGCCGCCATGTTCTACTTTCAAGAGTTTCACAGTGATTTTATCACCTTCTTGAAGTACGTCACGAACGTTGGCAATTCTTCTGTGGTCGATTTCTGAAATGTGTAATAAACCATCTTTACCCGGAGCGATTTCTACGAATGCACCAAATTCTTTGATGGATTTTACTACGCCTTCAAACACTTCGCCTTCTTCAAAAGAACCGGTGATTTGTTTGATACGTTTGATTGCCATTTCAGCATCTTCACCGTTCATCGCAGCGATAGAAACTAAGCCTTTGTTGCCTTGCTCTTCGATTACGATTTCAGTGTTTGTTTCTTTTTGTAATGCCTGAATTACTTTACCGCCAGGTCCGATAACAGCACCAATCTGGTCGTTAGGAATTTCGATAGTTGTAATTGTTGGAGCGTATTTAGAAACTTTTGAACGAGAAACAGAAATCGTTTCAGCCATTTTACCTAAGATGTGTAAACGACCTTGACGAGCTTGTTCCATGGCACGTTCCATAACATCGTAAGGAATACCTTTTACTTTGATGTCCATCTGGCAAGCAGTTAAACCATCAGATGTTCCGGCTAATTTGAAGTCCATATCACCTAAATGATCTTCTTCTCCTTGAATATCTGTCAATACAGCTACTTTTTCACCGTCAACAATCATACCCATAGCCACACCAGAAACTGGTTTTTTTACAGGAACACCGGCATCCATAAGAGCCATTGAACCACCGCAAACTGAAGCCATTGAAGACGAACCGTTTGATTCGAGAATATCAGATACAACACGAACGGTGTAATTGAATTCAGCATCTGAAGGCATCATCATTTTTAAAGCACGTTCAGCTAAATTACCGTGACCAATTTCACGACGACCAGGGCCACGCATTGGTTTTGCTTCACCTGTTGAATATGGCGGGAAGTTGTAATCTAACATAAAGCTTTTGCTTTCTGTTGAGAACAAAGTATCAACAGATTGAGCATCACGCTTTGTACCTAGAGTAACGGTTGCTAAAGACTGAGTTTCACCACGAGTGAAAATTGCAGAACCGTGAGTACGTGGAATATAACCTACTTGTGTCCAAATTGGGCGAACCTGATCTAATGCACGACCATCCAAACGGATTTTGTCGTTCACAATCATTGAACGGAAAGCTTTTTTCTGAATTTCGTAACAGAATTCTTTGATTGTAGCTTTTTCATCCGGATAAGCTTCTTCTAATTGAGCAACTACATCACTTACAACGGCACTGATTGCATCAGAATACTCTTTTTTAGCCGGACGTGAGTGAGTAATTTCGTCGATTTTTGTACCGACTAACTCAACTACTTTAGCTTTGAGCTCTGTATTAACAACAGCTTCAACTAAAGCACGTTTTTCTTTTCCAAACTCTTTTTGAAGCTCAAGCTGCCAATCACATAATCTGATAATGGCATCGTGACCAAATTTGATTGCAGCTAACATTTCTGCTTCAGAAATCTCTTTCATTTCACCTTCAACCATGGCAACGCTTTCACGAGTTCCGCCAATAACCAATTCCAAATCGGATAATTTCATTTCAGAAATGGTTGGGTTGATTACTAATTCTCCATTAATACGACCTACACGAACTTCCGCTGTAGGACCATCAAAAGGAATATCAGAAATTGTTAATGCGATAGATGATGCAACACCTGATAACACATCACCATCGTTTTCTTTGTCTGATGAAATTACATAACAAAGAACCTGAGTATCATTCAAATAACCTTCCGCAAACATCGGACGAATTGTGCGGTCAATTAAACGGCTTGTTAAAATTTCTTTTTCGGTAGCCTTACCTTCTCTCTTGAAAAATCCGCCCGGAAAACGACCCGCTGCATAAAAATTTTCACGATAATCAACAGTTAAAGGGAAGAAGGATTGTCCTTCTTTAGCCTCATAAGCACTTACTGCAGTTGCAAGTACCATAGTTTCGCCCATACCAACCACTACGGATCCATGAGCTTGTTTTGCCAAACGGCCGATATCAGCTGTAATAACTTTGCCCGGTGCAAATTCAACTGAACGTATATCTTCTTTCATGTCTTTTTTCTTCTTTATTTAAACGATAATTGGTGCAGATAACAAATAAAAAAGGCACGAATATCGTGCCTTTCTACAAATATTATTTGCGGATACCAAGTTTTTCGATAATAGCTCGATAACGCTCGATATCATTTTTCTTGAGGTAATCTAACAATGAACGTCTTTTACCTACTAATTTCAACAAGCCTAAACGTGTTGAGTGATCTTTAGCATGTAATTTTAAGTGTTCTGTAAGATTATTGATGCGCTCTGTGAAGAGTGCAATTTGAACTTCAGGTTTTCCGGTATCTGCTTCTGTAGCACCGAATTGCTTGAAAATTTCAAGCTTTTTTTCTGTAGTAATACTCATTGGGAAAGTTTCCGCTTTAGATTAAAGTTATACTAAAGTAGATTTTAGTAGGCGCGAAAGATACAGGATTTTATTCGAAATACAAATTATCGACTGTTACAACAAATATTAACATGGAGTTCGGTGCCATTATAAATATGTATGAATTACTCCAGTAAGCGCAAAGCCTCTTCTTTATCCTTATTTAATTGCGAAATTAATTCTTGCAAGCCATTAAACTTCATTTCATCTCGCAAACGAGCCTTAAATTCAATTTTCATCACTTTTCCATAGATAGATTGATTAAAATTGAACACATGAACTTCTATGGTTCTCTCTTCTCCTTTGGTAACAGTCGGGCGGACTCCAATATTCATCATTGCACCATATTTTTCACCTAAAACTTCCACCTCAACAGCATAAACACCGTTTTTAGGAATTATCTTTTTGGGGTTTTCTGGTTTGATGTTTGCTGTCGGAAAACCGATTGTTCTTCCTCGCTGGTCGCCGTTTACTACAGTTCCGATAATTCGGTATGGATGCCCCAAATAGGTTTCAGCTAAGGCTACATTTCCGTCATTTAACAAGGCTTTTCTTACAGCTGTACTGCTTACCGTTACTTCCGAAACTTCGTGAGCATGAACTAAACGAACATCAAAATTTTCACGCTTTCCAATTTCGGCTACCGTTTCGAAAGAACCGGCTCTATCTCGCCCGAACTTATGATCGTAACCGATTACAAAACAGCTTAAACCTATTTTTTTGACAATATACTCTTCTATAAACTCACTGCTGGATAACAACGAAAAATCGCGATCAAACGGAATTACAACCAATTCATCCAAACCGCAACCCGTTAACAGATTGGCTCGTTCTTCTAAAGTAGTTAACAAGCCAATACATAATTGAGGATTAATAATATCTCTCGGATGCGGGTCAAAAGTAACTAAAACTGAACGCGCACCACGGCTTTTGGCTTCATTAATAAGTACACGAATCAAACTGCGATGTCCTTCATGAACACCATCAAAAGTTCCAACTGTTACAACCGTGTTCGGATTAAAAGTAACATCTTTGAAATGAACGAGTTTAGTCATGTTTACCAAATAAAGTTTTTACCTGATTTTCATCAAGTGCTGATTCTACGTTAAATGTGCCGATTCGAGTGCGTCTTAAAGCCGTTAAATGTGCCAATGAATTAAGTGCCAGTCCGATATCGTTAGCCAGAGATCGAATATACGTTCCCTTTCCGCAAACTACACGTAATTCTGCGAATGGCAAATCAAAGCGAGTAATTTCTATTTCTTTGATGCGAACAATCCGTGATTTGATTTCAACTTCTTCACCTTTTCGAGCATATTCATATAAACGTTTCCCATCAATTTTAAGAGCTGAAAAAATTGGAGGAGTCTGCTGTATTTCGCCTAAAAACTGCTCTCGAATTATTTTTTCTAGCGCTTCTTTTGTGATATGATTCCATTCAGATGTCTGCTCAACTTCCGACTCTGCATCATAAGAAGCCGTTGCTTCGCCAAATTTTAGTTCTGCAATATATTCTTTTTCATCCGCCTGAATCTGTTCGATAAATTTAGTAGCCTTTCCTAAACCTAAAACTAACAATCCAGTCGCCATTGGATCTAAAGTTCCGGCATGACCCACTTTTTTAATTTTACTTGCCCACCGAACCAATTTTACACCCCAAAACGAACTTCTTCCTTTGGGTTTATCAAACAACAAAAAAGCGGCACTTAGTTGGTCTAAGTCCGCTTTTTCTAAAGATTCTGTGTTTAAAACAGGAATTTCATCAAACTGAATAGACATTCAACTTCTTTTATTCGTTTGAATCCGATGGTTTTTTAAATGAATCGTCGTGTTCATGTATTTTTTTGAACACTTCTTCAATTTTTTCAGCATATGAAGCGGTATCATCCAAGTAGAGATGAATTTCCGGCATTCTGCGCATCTGATTACGAATTTTTTTCGAAAGTTTATATCTGATATCAGAAACATGCTCTTCTAAATGCTGAAAAAAAGCTTTACTGTTTCCGCCACCCATAATACTGATAAACACTTTTGCAACTCCTAAATCAGGCGTTATCGTTACATCAGTAATGGTAATCATGTTATTGTTTTGGTAGTCCTGTAAAATAGGAGCCAAATCTTTTTTTAAGAGTGATGAAATTTTGTCGGTGCGAACGCTCATGACGGGAGTTTCAAAAATTTTAAAGGTTTCCGATTGCCGGTTTATGCAACTCGTTCTGCAACATGAAATTAAGCCTGATTGTGCAACCAATCAGGCTTTCTAATGTGTCTTAGCTTAACTTACGTTTTACTTCGTATTGCTCGTAAGCTTCAATAATATCACCAATTTTGATGTCATTGTAGTTGTGAATAGAAATACCGCACTCATATCCGGATGCAACTTCTTTCACATCGTCTTTGAAACGTCTTAATGCGTTCATTTCTCCGTTATAAACCACAATTCCGTCACGGATAAGTCGAATTTTAGAACCACGAACAACTTTACCATCAGTTACATAACATCCGGCAACAGTTCCAACATTAGGTACTTTGAAGGTTTCACGAACTTGAACGGTAGCAATAACTTTCTCTTTCAATTCAGGTGATAAGAGACCTTCCATCGCTTCTTTAACTTCATCAACTGCATCGTAGATTACAGAGAATAGACGAACGTCAATGCTTTCCTGTTCAGCTAATTTACGCGCATTTGCTGATGGACGAACCTGGAAACCAATAATAATAGCATCTGATGCAGTAGCAAGTAAAACGTCAGACTCAGAAATTGCACCCACACCTGTATGGATGATTTTAACTTTAACTTCGTCTGTACTGAGTTTTTGTAATGAGCCGGCAAGTGCTTCGATAGAACCGTCCACGTCCCCTTTAATAATGATATTGAGGTCAGATACTTCACCCAATGCCATACGACGGCTTAAGTCGTCGAGGGTCATGTGTTTAACCATTCGAATACTTTGCTCACGCTTAATTTGCTGGCGCTGAATAGCCAATTCTTTGGCTTTTCGTTCTTCATGCATTCCAACAAGTTTATCACCCGCTTGAGGTAAACCGTCAAAACCTGTTAACTGAATCGGAGTTGAAGGACCAGCTTCTTGTAAACGTTGTCCTAATTCGTTTTCCATAGCACGAACACGACCGGAGAACTGACCTGCGATAAATACATCACCAACTTCGAGAGTACCGTTTTGTACGAGTACGTTTGCAACAACCCCTTTTCCTTTATCAACACGAGATTCGAGTACGATACCGGTAGCGAGTCTGTCGGCATTAGCTTTTAAGTCGAGCAATTCAGCTTCAACCAAAACTTTTTCAAGCAATTCGTCGATTCCGATACCTTGTTTTGCCGATACTTCTGCGGTTTGAACATTACCACCGTATTCTTCAACAACAACATTGTATTCGGTTAACTGTTGTTTGATTTTACCCGGATTTGCTTCCGCTTTATCAATTTTGTTAATGGCTACAACTAACGGTACACCTGCAGCTTGAGCATGGTTTATAGCTTCTACTGTTTGCGGCATCACGGAATCATCAGCAGCAACAACAAGAATTACAATATCTGTTACCTGAGCACCACGAGCACGCATAGCTGTAAACGCTTCGTGACCTGGAGTATCAAGGAATGCAATTTTACGACCATCTTCTAAGGTTACTGAGTAAGCACCGATGTGCTGAGTAATACCACCCGCTTCACCGGCAGCAACTCGTGTACGACGAATATGATCAAGTAAAGATGTTTTACCATGGTCAACGTGACCCATGATAGTAACTACAGGAGCTCTATGAGATAAGGAAGCCGGATCGTCTTCAATCTCTTCCTCTTCTTCTAGTAACTCATCAGCAGTAATAAAGCGAACTTCTTTACCAAATTGTCCGGCAATTAATTCGATGTTTGACGCATCTAATCTCTGGTTGATAGAAACCATAATTCCGATACTCATCAAACTTGTAATAATTTGTGTCACCTGAATATTTAACAATTCAGCTAACTCAGAAACTGTAATAAACTCAGCAACTTCTAAGATGGTGTTCTTTTCGATTTCAGCTAACATTTCAGCTTCTTCTCGTTCAGCTGCCATGTCTTCACGCTTTTTCTTACGAAGCTTAGAACGTTTTTTACTTGCGCTTGCACCACCTTGCAATTTCATCATGGTTTCACGCATTTTGCTGTCTACTTCTTCCTCATCAACCTCAGGCTTACCGGATTTTCCTTTTTTATTTTTATCACGTCTTCCAGCGCTGCTATCTGATGAAGGTGCAGTTTGACCAGGAGTACCAGCAGTAGCTCCAGGTTTAGTTGGTTTATTTATACTTGGTGTAGATTCTGAACTTGTAGATGAAGTTGAATCAGCAGAATCACGTTTTTTAAGACGTTTTTTACGGTTACGATTCGGATCATTACTATCCTGAGCTGCGCCCGCTTGAGGGGTAGCTGGTTTAATTTTATCAGGCGAAGAGCTTCCTACCGGACGTTGACCACCGTCTTCACGTCTTTCTGGCCTTGGTCCAACCTGAGCATTACGATCACGTCGTTCAAAGCGTTTGCCACCTTGTTGGGCATTATCACGACTCTCAGGAGTACGCTCGAAATTCTTTTTGATGTTGATTTTACCGATTACTTTTGTGCCTTTTAATTTTTCTGTTCTGGCACGAATAATCTCAGCATCTTCTTCTTCCGTTGTTGTAACAACTTGTTCTTCCTTAACTGCTTCAGCAGGTTTTTCCGATTGTACAACTTTTGGCTTTTCTTCAGTTACAGGTTTTTCAACAACTGGTTTTTCCTGAATTTTCTCAAAAACCTCAGCTACTTTTTCTTCTTTCTTTTCAACAACAGGGGCAGGTTTTTCTTCTGTTTTTTGTTCTACAACAGGCTCTGCTTGTTTTTCTGCTTTGGGTGCTTCTTTTTGCTTTTCTTCGATGGGCTGTAAGTCAAACAACTCATCAACTGACGGTTTGTCTTCAGCTTCTAAAGGCATTAGGTTGTCGATTGGATCTATACCAATTGGACTATCGAGTGATACAGTTTGATTTTGGCGAGATTTAAACTGACTTCTCATGTCCTGGTACTCTTCACGAGTACGTTCAAACTGCTGACTTTTCTTTTTGTCTACACCATATACTTCGTCCAAGGCACTAACCATCTCATTTGAGAGTGTTGCCATTGGTTTATTCTCAATGGTAAATCCCTTTGATGCAAGTGTGTCAACCAAAGATGTAGTAGATACGTTGTATTCTTTAGCTGCTTTAAAAAGTTTTAGTGTGCCTTGGCTCATAATAGATATTTGATTTCTGAAATAGGATTAAAAATGAATGGGTTATGCTAACAATTAACCGTTAAATTCATCCTCAATCACTTTGATAATGCGTTTTGCCAACTCATTGTCGATATCACCGTTGGTGCGTCTGACAATTTCATCAACATTTAAGTCGAGAACAGAACGTGCTGTATCGCAACCGATATCATATAACATTTGAACAGTTTCACGACCAAAGTCTGATTCAAATTCATAAATGTCGATATCGTCTTCTTCTTCCTCATCAACTTCGCGATAAACATCAATCTCACACTCTGTTAACCTTGAAGCTAAACGAATATTCACACCACCTTTACCGATTGCTTTTGATACTTCATCAGCCGGAACGGTAACTTTTGCGAATTTCTCATCTGCAGACAAATCAACATTTAACACTTCTGCAGGTTGTAAAGCACGTTTAATGAACTCTTTTTTGTCTTTGGTGTAGTTAATTACATCAATATTTTCGTTGCATAATTCGCGAACAATTGAGTGAATTCTAACACCTTTCATACCAACGCAAGCACCAACCGCATCAACACGCTCATCGTGTGAAACTACAGCAACTTTTGAACGCTCACCGGGCTCGCGTACCGTTTTAATAATTTCAATGATACCATCAAATACTTCAGGAATTTCATTTTCGAACAAGCGCTCTAAGAAAATCGGAGCTGTTCTTGAAATGATTACTGTAGGATTACCATTTTCACGACGCACCTCGAGTACTACGGCACGAATGGTATCACCTTTGCGGTATCTGTCTTTGGGAATCTGATGATTTTTAGGGAGAAGTAATTCAACACCGTTGTGGTTAACTAAAATATCACGCTTACGAACCTGATATACATCACCTAAAATGATTTCACCAACACGTTCGCTGTAATCATCAAAAACGTTTTCTTTTTCGATTTCACGGAGGCGTTGAGCCAATGTCTGGCGCGCCATCATAACAGCACGTCGACCAAAATCTTGCGTTAATTCAATTTCCTGCGGGAATTCATCATACAATTCTATATCAGCTTCAAATTTTTGAGCTTCAGAATATTTGATTTCGGTTACTGGGTCACTGAATTCATCGTCCGGTACTACTTCACGAATATGCAGAATTTGAATTTCACCACGATCTGAGTTTAAAATAACATCAAAGGCATCATCTGATTCATATTGTTTACGAATCATGGAACGAAATACATCTTCCAAGATAGAAAGCAATAAATCGCGATCAATTCCTTTTTCGCGAGCTATTTCAGAGAAAGCTTGTATGATACTTTTTGAAAAATCGTTTTGCATATAATGAACTCCGTGAATTTTTCCCTACCAAGCGGGTAATACTTTTGTTTCTAAGGCCTTTTCTAGTGGAATTTGCTGGACTGGTCCTTTTTCGAGCTCGATGGTTAATACTTCACCATCAAAACCTACCAGTTTACCACTTGTGTTTTTCCCGCCTTCTTCGGTCTTATATCTAACTTTAACTTTTCGCCCAATATTATTTTTGTATTGGCGAGCGTCTTTAAGAGGACGATCAAGACCCGGGGAAGAAACATTTAGAAGATACTTTCCGGAAATAACTTCGTTCGCATCCAGCAACAAACCCAACTCGTTGCTTACTTTTGCACAACTATCTACAGATATTCCGCCTTGTTCCGTATCGAGATATACCCAAATAATTTGATTACCGAGCGCACCTTTGAGCTCGACATCTACAACATAAATATCGGTACCACGAATCACAGATTCGGCTAAGTCTTTAATTTTTATTTCCGGTTCAGTCATAAAACAGATTTATACTACAAAAAAAAGTGAGGCCTGTTCGACGCTCACTTTCTTAGACGGCAAAATATAGCCGTTTTTTGATTTCTTTACAAGTAATTACGCAAGTATAAATAACATTAGAAGAGTTTATTCGGGCAAGTCTTCCAATCGGTTAAATTGTTTGTTCAGTTCTTCTAATGATTCAAAAACAGAATTTGAAAGCGTATAGGTTTCATAGTATTGCCAAGAGATAAAACCTAATAATGCCGACATAATTCCTAAATCAAAACGCCACTGAATTAAGGAAAAAATTAATAAGATTAATGCAGATGCTCCGGTTAACACAAATCGTTGTTTACCTAATCGCACATGTACCGATGCTTTTTTTAATAAATTCCTGTACTTACCACTCATTAGAAATCAATTCCTATACTGAAATATTGAATAGGTTTTCCTAATCCGTCAACATATCTCGGCCAAGCAACATCATATCTGAAAGGCAAACCGATTAAGATTGTTCGCAAACCAAAACCAAGCCCCATCAATAAATCGCCTTGACGAATGGTCTCTTTTAAATAAACCGTATTATCAGAATAGGGAGGTGTTGCTATTAATCCATCAGCAGGATCAAGATATACATCTTTTAATCTGGCTAACCTTAAATCCAATCTTTTAGATTCTGTGTAATAATAAATGGGTTCAAAAGTATTCTGGTTGTAAAATCGACTAAAGTTTCTGTCAATTCCCCATGCTGCGCCTAGATCCATAAACATAACCCCGGTTAAGTTATACAAGGGTAAAATCGGTAGCGGTCCGGGTAAAATTGCTGCAAACAATGGAAATCTGAATTCAAAGTTCATCAAACCAAAATGATTACCAAATGAAGCATTATAGTTGTAACCTCGCATTGGCAAAGCGGGTTGAGTGAAGAATAAATCAGCTAGCTGATCGATTGGAATATCGTTCCCTTCCCACTGATAATTAAACCAACCTGCAACACCTCCTAAGAAATACGTTTGCGCATCCGGGCCGAATGAGGTTGCCAAATTCCCACGAATTGCGAAACTATATCCATACCCCATGCTGAAATACGTTCTAAAATCAACCATGGCGCTCGCAAATGTGATACCGCCCACACCTACTGCAGGCGAACCTGTTAAACTTACACCAAATCGAGTGCCGCTAGAAGGTGTTAAAAATCCTGGCTGTGTGTAATCTGAGGTATAGGTTACCGTTGGATACAAAAAGTTTTGAAAATCGTTGCTGCTTTGATTGTTATAGACTGTGCTTAAATCGCGCGAAATATTAAACCAGCTAAATCCATATTCAATTCTTTCGAATGTATTTAACGGATACTGAAAATTTACACCAAGACCATAATTTCGATTCCGAACAAGTTGTAAATCTACTGTATTACCATCGTAAGTCTGTGCCAAAAAAGGAATTGCGTAATGAAAGTAGTTCACAGAAAAATTTGTTCTGTTTTTCAAATACTCATAGCTCACTATATATGACGAATTTCTTAAATCGAGCTGTAAATTCGATGCAATTCCAAATCTATGGTCACCCATCACATCAGAAACAGCAAATTGAGTTAACCCATAAACACCCGAAAACGTGTTAAACGACGAGTTCAGATAGGTAAATTCAGGTGTAAAGTTGAGTTTATATTTTTTAGGTTGATAGCGCCCGTCTTCCGTTAAATAGTTTTCAACCAGTTTTACGCCTTCCGTGTTAGCGCTATCCTTAGATTCTGCTTCAAAAAGCTCTCCAAATTGATAACTTCTAAAATCAATCAAATCCGATTGAGTCGTGTCTTTGACTTCTTCAACTTTAGTTTTAGCCGGTTTTTCTTCTTTAAAGCCTAGTCCTTTCCAGCCTAAATCGTAAGCAGCCTGTGTATTTAATTGAGACATATATCGGTCGTTACCAAATTTTTTGTAACCGTAACCTACGGCTGGTACACGTTTATATCCCGGTTCTGTATCTCTCCTTTTAGCCCAATTATTTGATTCTGGCTTATTCACTTCTGTTCTTGAAAATGGATTTTTAATCAGAAAAACATCTAAATAACCGCCATTAAACGTATTTACAGCCAAACGAGAACCATCTGCTGAAATGGACATTTGAGTAACACCTTGCAACAAATTGGTTAATGGACGAGAAACTCCTGTTTTAAAATCGTATTCATACACGTTTGGAATACCATTCAAATCTGAGATATACACTAATTTATTGGATGCCGTGATAAGTGGTCGGGTTTCAAATGCATGTTGAGTATTGGTTAACCGAACCAACTCCTGACTTCCGATGGTTAATTTATATAAATCTGCTTGATCTAAATCAGGATTTAATAACATGTTATAGTTTTCACGATAGGTATTTAACCGAGTTTTGTCTCCCCTGTCAGATGCAAAAACAATTGATTTTGAGTCCGGCGTCCAAGTTGGTTCATAATCAGAAAACACATCATTTGTAACATTTAAGAAGTCTTGTGTATCTAAGTTGTACACAAAAACATCGCTGTATGCACCTATATTTCCGTTAAATGCAATCTGTTTGCCATCAGGTGACCAAGAAACAGATTCAATCGCGTCTAGTTTTGGGAAACGAATTCGTTTAATCTCGCCTGTGTTATAATTAACAAGCGCCAACATATCTTTTCCAAGAGATTTTGATGATAAAGCCAACGTTTTACCATCCGGCGACCAACTCAAATTCGGATTCAGAATATTGAGTTCTTCAAAATCAATATTATCATTCCCTTTTATTAGGGTTTTAATTTTCTTGCCTGTAAGCGAGGAAATGACAACCACATCAAAATAACCACGCTCATTTGTAATCAACGCAATTTTATCGCCCTGCGGTGATAAAGCAGGACTTGTGTTATATGTTCCTGCTAACTCACGTTTTGTTAAATGTGTAGAAATATCTTTTAAGTCTTCGCGCTTATCTACTTCAGGCCAGTACTGTTTTTTTAACCAAGCCTGCCATTTTTCTGATAACTCTTCCAGATTTAAACCTAAAGATTGTCTGAATCCTAATTCAACTGAGCGAGTTGTTTTAATTCGTTGGAAAATTTCACCAATTTTCTCTCTGCCGTATTGGCTTACAATGAAATCCCAAACAGATTGCCCTCCACGATATGCAAAATAACCGCCCAAATAATCAATAGGCGGTAAATACGTATTAACAACTGCGTCACGAATAAAATTATCGGTATTGGTATCAAATCCAAGCGCTGAATATTCTGCCATACCTTCATTAAACCAACCGGGTATTACTAATTGAATATCGTTTTGGATGATTGATTGAATCGAACCGCCATAAAACATATCGTTTATTACAGCGTGTACCAATTCGTGATGTAAAACTCTGCGAAAATCACCGTATTTACCCATAAAAGGTAATACAACGCGGTTTTTAAACAATTCTGTAACACCGCCGATTCCTTCTGATTCGATGGGTAAATTCACCACATTCGTTTGTACGAAATCATTATGGGAATCAAAAATCACAACCGTTATACGATTGGCTATTTCATGGCGAAAATCTTCGCTAATCTGTTGATATGCAGCTTCTAAACTTTGTCCTGCAAAACTCGCTAAGTAGTAATTTTGCTCATTGTCGTAATACACATCAAAATGTTCGGTTTGAATAAATCGCCAGTCAAAATTTTCAAATTGTACCCGATTCTTCCCGAAATAAAAGAATTGAGCCTGAACCGAAACGACATTAATAAAAAAACTAAGTACAATTAAAACAATACTGTATCTCATTTTTTTGAACATATTTACAACAGCTTTTTTTTCTTAATCTTCTGCTAACGCAAAATCTATGGTTTTCTGATTCAGATCTACTGAAAGTACACGAATTTTTATTTCATCACCTAACCGGAATTTACGACCTCTTCGTTTTCCGAACAGCGTATGACGCTTTCCGTCAAATTGATAATAATCATCCGATAAATCGTTTACACGAATCATTCCTTCGCAATAATTCTCTTTTAATAAAACGAACATTCCGAATTCCGTTACACCATTTATAACACCTTCAAATGTTTCGCCTAATCGTTTAGATAAAAACTCAGCTTGTTTAAACTTCACAGAATCACGTTCTGCCTGCATTGCCGTACGTTCTTTTTCGCTGCACAACTCACCTAATTCAGCTAAATCTTCGTAGGTGTATTCATATTTATTTTCTGAGTAACCTTTTAATAAACGGTGCACAATCACATCAGGATAACGACGAATCGGACTTGTAAAATGGCTGTAATGACTAAAATTTAATCCGAAGTGACCAATATTTTTTGGAGAGTACACGGCTTTAGCCATCGAACGTAACATCAAATTATTCACAATAAACTCGAGCGGTGTTCCCTTCACTTTGTGAATAAGGGCATTCAGAGTACTGTGCTTAACACCTCGGTCCGGCACGTTAAATTCAATTCCAAGCGGTGCTAACAATTCTGCTAAATTTGCCAATTTGTCGCGATCCGGTTTATCGTGAACACGATATAAATATGGATATAGATTCTTGGTTTTCTTTTTTGAATGCTCTTCTCTCAGATTTTCAATATGTAATGCTACCGTCTTGTTAGCCAATAACATACATTCTTCAATCAAACGGTGAGCATTTAGCCGTTCTTTAACACGAACGCTTACCGGAACTCCTTTTTCATCTAAGACAAAACGTGGTTCCGGAGTATCAAAATCGACAGCACCGTGTTTCTTTCGATTTCGGAGCAAGACTTCTGCAAGTTTCCAACACGTTCTTATTTTATCGGCAATTTCGTGCTCTGCTCCGTCTAAAACGGCCTGTGCATCTTCGTATGCAAAACGGAATTTCGAATGAATAACTGTTTCGGCAATTTTGTAGTCAACAACAATCCCGTCCGGGTCAACTTCCATGAAACAGGTATAGGTTAAGGTGTCTTCACGCGGATTTAAGGAGCAAAGTCCATTACTCAATTTTTCTGGTAACATCGGAATAACTCTATCCACTAAATAGGTTGATGTCCCTCGGTCAACAGCTTCTTTATCTAGTACGGAATCCCTTGTTAGATAATGAGTTACATCAGCAATATGAACACCTAAATAGTAATTCCCGTTTTCCAGAATTTCGATACTAAGCGCATCGTCAAAATCTTTGGCATCTACCGGGTCAATCGTAAAAATGATGTCGTTTCGTAAGTCGATTCGCCTTGCAATTTCTTCATCCGGAATCTTTAAAGGTATCGCTTCAACATAATCTTCCACATTTTGCGGAAAACTTGATTTTATCTGATTTGATGCCATTATTGAGCGTATTTCTGCTTCATGCGAACCTTTTTTGCCAAGCACTTCAACAATTTCTGCTTTTGGCAAGGCACGAGGATGAGTCCATTCAAGAATCGAATAACGCACTTTATCTTGCGGTTCGGCACCATTTAAATGTTCTTTAGCTACATAAAACTCGTACGGGTTATTTCTGTCGTCCGGTAAAATGTAAAAGGCGTCCGGCCCTTCGGAAAGCAGCGTTCCAACCAGTGCTGATGTACCGCGTTTTACGATATCAACAATTTTCCCGTGCTGACGATCAAAACCGCGACCTGACATCAAGATAAACTTTACTTCATCGCCCGGAAGCGCCATTCCAACGTGCTTTTTCATCACTTTGATGTCATCCGTGAATGATGATGATTTTATAAATCCTGTTCCGTACTGATTAAAACTTAATATACCCGTGTACGATTCAGTTGCTTCATTCGCTGCAACATTGGCAATATTCCACGCATCAGATTTCAGGGATAATAATCCGGCTTTATTTTTGTCCAAAGCTCCCAATGAAATCAAATGTGTAATGGCTTTTTTTACTTTTGTTCGGTCAATTGCCTGTTCTATTTCCATTACTTGCTCAACAATGCTGACCGGAATTTTGGCGCCTTCATTATTCTTAAAAAACTCCAACACCACATCCTCAAGACTGGAATAACGTGATTTAGCACCTCTTGAAGATTCATGTTCAGCGCTATATCGAGCAGATTTTCTGTCTTTTCTTGATTTGGATTTCGATTTTTGCTGATGTCTTTGTTTCGTTTTTTTCTTTTTGCTCATACAAGTGCTCTTTATCTAACTGCTGCAATATCTTGCTTTTCTTTTTTACCAAATCCAAAGAAATCTTTAATGTTTCTCCAAATTATACCGGGTAAATCGCGCCATCGGTTAAACTGAACCTGATATTGCAAACCTACTCCGCTCACGTTTTGTGCCTGATCCTGCACGGCGCTGAAACCGCCAAGTGTAGGGTCTTGTCTGTAAAATACTTCAACTGAAAGTGCTCTGCTAATTTTAAAACTCGCACCTAAATCACCAATCAAATTTTGGTTGGTTGCACCTGCCTGATTATTAATAATCTGCCCTTCTCTTCTCAAAACCAGACGGTCATCAAATAAGCGCAAGGCAATTCCCAAATCCGCTTGGTCGAATCCATTCAAATTCAAATCAATATCCAAGTTACTTATGCTATTGTTCAGAATTGTGTTAATCTGATTGGATAACAGCTGACTTAATCCGGCTTGTGTGGCGTTATTCTGAAGATTATTTCCGAACGAATTATCCGTACCCGCAGCATTCACAGCAAAAAAGTTACCCGTTAACAGCAATGACGTTGCCTGAGGTAATTTTTGGTCTTCACTATTTAACAAACGCAAGGCCGTATTCAAATTGGCATCTTGAAATGTTGTATTGGGGATTTCAAAGTAAAAATCGTTTTGAAGTGCTTCAATTGTTCCGCCCAATTTCAAAATCAAATCTACTGGAACGCGCACATCTTGGCCGGATATCGGTTGTAAATTCGGTCTTGAGCGATAAACAGCAGTTAAGTTTACACGTGGATTTTGCGGAGCGCCTTCCCAAGACAAAGTACCGCCTTCATTTATTATGAATCGACGCGTGAAAACATCGCCTGCCACAAAGTTGTATGTCCCACCATATACATCGAAGAAACCGTACATCTTTAGTTCTTCATCTTCCAGAGTGATATTGAGCGAACCACCGCCAGTAGCATTCAAGACTTCACCGGTAATTGGGTCAAAAACCAGTTCAAATTGAGTATCGTCCGGTGAAGTAAACTGCAAATTCATCTGAAAAATTTCGGTGAAACTTCTGGATGGCGTTGGCTGGTTTATTGTATTTACTTGACTTCCCGAGTTTGTGGTATTTGTTTGATTTGTTGAAGAAGACGTATTTCTGGTTACCAAATTCGTATCAAAAGATTCCACAAATTCTATAAAACGACTTTGTGAATCTACTTTTTCTTTATCGATAAGCGGAATAGATAAACGAGAATTTGATGTTGTTCTAATCGGCCCTAAGGTCTCCAAAAACGGCTTTGAAATAGGCCCGCTCATCTTAATACTCCCAGAACCGGCTACTTTACCATAAAACGGGATGTCGTCTTCAAACGAACTGTTCAAAAACTCCATTCTGTTAAATTCTGCAAGTATATCATAGGAACGGTTATCTCCGAAATAATCCATATTGATAGCACCGTTTAACAAACCTTGCCCACCCAAGCCATCGTGAATTTTTATGTTATCAAAAACCACTCCTTCGTGGTAGCCAAATATCACCGGACCAGACATATAGAAATTTGTATTCAAAAATTTTGGAACCGTTAATATTTCATCCAATTCAAATCTGGTACTAAAATCGATCCAACCTAATCCACCAGTAAAATAACCGCTACCTTTTGCCGGACCTTCAATTTTGGAATAAATCTGAGGAATGAAGTAATTCAACATCCACATGTCTGCTTTTTTAATATCGATATCGAAGAAATACAGGGTATCTGCAGGTGTGAATGTATTATCCGGACGATAAATGTATCCGTTTACAGCTAAGTTATTGTCCAGCTTTGAATTCTTCCAATATTCGGGATGAGATATTGAATCGAGTTTAATTTGCAGTGAAGTATCGAATCGCTTCAGAATGGCATCATATTTACTTGATATTTCTGCATTACCAACCGGACGCTTTCCCATTTGCAGATTAGCCACATTGAGTTGTCCGGCAAATTGTGGAATGGAAGTCAAGGTTTTGGTATAAAACATTCCGTCTAAAGTTCCGCTTAAATCATATTTCAGGTGAAGTAAATTTGATATTTGTTCTAAATCCAAGGCATTAACTCTATAAGCCATGGAATCTGCATTAAAGTTGGAAAAACTGCCATTCAGAAAAACACTTTGACCTTTATTATTGAAGATCAGACTATCAACAAAAACAGTTCCTTTAGAATCTAAAATGATAGATTTGCTTTTTCCTGTCCACAAATAGCTTGAATTACCAACCAAAAAATGGGATAATCTTGCATTTATTGATTCTTCTTCCAGCTTAGCAAACAATCCTAAGTCCAGCTCACCAAGTCTGTCAAAATCTTGAACTCCAACTCTCATTTTTAAGCTGTCATTTTCCTGATTAAGCTCAAACCCGACTGACTTTAACACCCTTTTTTCCTGTCGAAATTCGTCAATGTGAGACTTAACTACAATAGACGCATTTCGGCGTAAATCATTCAGATTTCTTATGGCTAAGGTGAAATCTAAATCACCATTTTTTATATAAAAATCATTATAACGCAAGCTATCCGATTTCAGCTTTCCGGTTGCAACCAAAGCACCGTTTCCTGTTTCCAGATTCACTTTTGCGTTAGTCGTAGATTGAATTAAGGGTAAATCGGCGAAATACGCTTTGATTAAACTCAGGTTTTTAGTTCTGAAATCAATCTCCACTTTTTGAGTTTCAGTGAAAACAGGGCTTGCATCCAATAAAGAATCCTGATTTTCAAACAAATATATCGTTGAGAGTTGGTCTTCAACAATTCCGGTCCAGTTGTTGAACCAAGCCTGCCATTTAGTTGGAAACAAAGCACCTTTCACATCCAAATCAAACAAAGATGAAGTAACTCTAAACCGTCTTTCTGCTGATTTAGGACCGTCTAAATCAGCATAGATTTGATGCGGCTTTAATGTGTCGTTGTTTACAATGGCATTGGTTATATCAAAACTGACACGCCCGAAAATATCATCAGGTTTAATTCCCGCACCGTTCCATTCAAAATTACCATCTAATTGTGTTTCGGGTGCTTTTTCTGATTTAACCCAATCTGTTACATTCACTTTTTGAAACACTCCTGATAATGAATAAACAGGTATAGAATCCTGTAAATCTAAGTCTCCGTTTAGCGATAATGAGCTTTTTCCTTTTTTAATATTCGATGTAATATCTAGGTATTTCGCGTCAACATGAAGCTGTGTTCTAATGGTATCAATCGAGAAAGAGTTAATTTTAAGCTTTTGAAAAGAAGCATCAACATTAGCCTGAATAAGATCGTTTTGAAGCCCCGAACCTTTAATTTTTACTGTTCCATTAATTGGACTAATTTCATTTTCCGGTAAAAACGATTGTATATCAAGTTCTTTGAACGCGATGTTTGCGTCGTATTCCGTAAACGTAGTTTCATCGTTTGCTACGAGTGAACCTCTAACATCAATAAACCCTTTTTTTCCGGTTTCATTGATTTTTAATGACAGACTCGACTTATTAAAATTCCCTGTTATTTTGCCTTTCGCTTCAATCCCCTGCTTTAACCGTTGTAATTGTTCAGGCATATTTACATACGTCTGAACCAAGCCGGGTTTTACTTGCAACTTTTTAATATCAACGGAATAATTGAGTTTGCTAAAGTCGTCCATATCATCAACTTTACCGCTAACTAACAATTCTGCATCGCCGTATCGGATATCCAGCTTTCCTATTTCCAATTTTCTAAGGTCGCCCTTTACATCAAGCTTTACTTCAACGTCATGTTTTAAACTTTGCAATTGCGGAAATAGTTTTTTCCACTCATTTACCTGTAAATCAAGCTGATTAAGCTGTAAATCAATATGATTTTCCAATAAATCATAAACCGTTAAAATCACTTTTTTCGGACGTGCAATTTTGAGTGTTCCGTCAAACAAACTTTTATCTGTACTCAAATGAATGGCGTTGAGTTCGATATTTTCGTTATCAACAAACCCTTGTGCTTTAAACCGCCTAATACTTGGTATTTGGCGCGACATTGCTTCTACATGTTCAATATCCAAATAAATCTGATTTTCCAGATATTCGAGGAACACTTTAGCGTAAATACCGGATAAATTTCCCTTAGCAGGAAATTTAACTTGATTCGACTCAATCGGTTCATTCAGTTCCCAATGCACATAACCGTTTGTAATTTTCAATTCAGGGGCATAAATCTCGATTGGGAGCTTGGGTAATTTTGTTCTTTTATCCAGTGTATCAACATTAACAGCAACAACGGAATCTTTTCTTGCAAATGCTTTTGCCCAAATGAGTTCACCGGTAGAATCGGTTTTTACGGTAATCAACGGATCTACCATTTCGAATGAAACTATCTTTAGCTGACGGTTCCACAAAGACCAAATATCCAAATTGGCATATATACGCTGAACCGTTGCAAGAGTATCTTCCTGTTTTCCTGCCGTTGATAACAAACTTACTTGATTCAAACTCACTCCAAACGGAACTATCCCATTAATATCTCCAACAGATATACGAGTATGAAACGTCGACTCAATTTTTTCTGAAACGCTCGATACAATTGCATTTCGAACCACAGTCAGATTTAATAATCCCCAACCAAGCAATACGATAAAAGCGACCAATCCTGCAATCGCAAAAAAGGCTCTTAAGAACCATTGCCAAGTTATATAGAGATATTTAAAATACACTTAAGCGGTTTTTCCAGTTTTTGAAAGTGCATAATTCCAGGCTTTTTCGACCAAAATTTTATCTGATAGCTTCCGTAAATAAGCTTCACCGTATGTTTTTAAGAGTACAAATGTAATTGCATCAGATGTATTCTTTTTATCCGTTTTCATGGCGGCAATCAAATGTTCAGTATTCGGGTTGAATGTAAATCTTGGTGCATAAAACGGAATAAATGCTTCTAACTCTGTGCCGATTGGAGAACCAACTAAACGTGATAACTCTGATGCTGCTAAACAGCCCCAAAAAACGGCATCACCATGACTAATCTTCCCATAACCTAATTCATGTTCTAAAGCGTGAGCAAAGGTATGGCCAAAGTTTAAAAACGCTCGAATACCAGTTTCCTTTTCATCTTCAGCAACAATTTGAGCTTTAATCTCTGCGCTTTTTTGGATGATGGGCTCCCATTTTTGCGCTTCCCATTTCGAATTAGCAGCTAACAATTGCTGAATTTTTTGAAACAATTCTGGCGTAGAAATACAGGCATATTTCAACATTTCACCAATACCGCAATACCATTCATCTTCCGGTAAAGTGCTCAGAAAATGAGCATCACAGATTACCGCATCCGGCTGATAAAACGCACCGATTCTATTTTTTCCTGTTGGATGATTAATTCCCGTTTTCCCGCCAATAGCTGAATCCACCATTGCAAGTATCGTGGTTGGAAATTGAACAAGAGCAACTCCTCGTAATGCTGTAGAAGTTGCAAAACCACCTAAATCTCCGGTAACTCCGCCACCAAATACAAAAACCGCATCATTTCGTTTAACATCAGCTTCTAATAAGGCATCGGTTATTTTCGTCCACTCCGTTACCGATTTCGAGGCTTCACCAGATGCAACAACATATAAACCGATAAGATTTAGTCCCCAAGCCGAAATTGCATTCTGAATATAATCGCCATGAAATTGCTTTACATTTTCATCAATAATAAGAAATACACGTTTGTAGCTTTTTTCTTTTAGAAATGTGCTTACCCATTCAGATTCTAATGCTTGAGTTGAAATCGGGTATGAATGTGTGCTTTGGGTTGTTAATGTAATCACGTTTTGAACTCTTTTAAACTATCAATAACGAGTTGAGTAACCTCGTCTTTTTCCATTTTTTGATTGATTTTAACGCAAATATCGGCTTTTTCGTACCATTTTTTGCGCTTATTCATCATTTCGGTGATAATTTTTTTTATTTCTTCTAGAGGTTTTAATTCTCCGTTTTCATCGAGTAACAAGGGTCTTTTGGTGTTTTTTATTAAACGCTCAATCAACAAATCTGTACTTACATCCAAATACAATAGTTGTCCGGTGGCATGTAATACTTTCTGATTTCTATCACTGCAAGCTGCTCCGCCTCCTAATGCAACAATGTGAGGATCATTTTTGATGGATATATATTCGATAGTTGCCGTTTCCATCAATCTAAAAAACGGCTCCCCTTTTTTCTCAAACAATTCTTTAACCGGCATATTAAATCGTTCTTCGATCACGGAATCAACATCCAAAAAAGGAAGATGATAATATTCGCTCAATCTTCTGCCAATCATCGATTTACCTGAACCCATAAATCCGGTTAAATAAATATGCTTTTTCAAACTCATTGCAGTCTATCGGGTTTTACCAAAAGTACTTCTTCTTTATCAACAAGAACCAAGCCAGCATCGGCCCCTTTAGGTTTTCGAAGGTATTTTCTGCGGGCAACTTGCACAGGCACCATCGAGCTGCCTTTTGCTTGAGAATGCCATGCGGCTAATGAGGCAATCTTTTCCATAAACCATTTAGGCGGATTCTCTTTTTGTTTTCTCATTCGCACTAAAACGTGGCTTCCACCAACACCTCTTGCGTGAAACCACAAATCTTCTTTATGAGCTTTTTGCAAGATAATGTCGTTGCTTTTTGCATTTTTTCCCATCCAGATTTCATACCCGTCGATTGTAAAACTGCCAAAGCCCTCCGTATCGTTTACCTGTTGTTTATGAGCTGTAAACGTTTCAAGTTGTGAACTGAATTGTTTCTTCCAATCCACAAATTGCTGATATCTTGAACAAGCTGCTAAACCTAATAGTACCGGTTTGATTTCTGCGAGATTTTCTTGTGCTGATTGTGCCTGACGTTCTAAAATTTCTATTGATTTCTTAGCACTTACTGAGCGTTTGTAAAACCGATTCGCATTTTCAATGAGTGTTAAATCCTCTTTTAATGGAATGGTGATTTCAGTTTGTTTATCGAAATAATCGAACACCCGAATGTTTTTTTGTTTTTGATTGGGATTAGGCTGGCTCATCAGCAGATGACCGTAATTCTGCCATATTTCAGCCTGTTTTTCCTGCTTTTCTTTGCCTGATGCCTGCTCAATTAAACTTTCCAAATAGCGCAAACGCTGTTGTAAACGAGCCATCCAATTGTCTTTTTCGGCTTTTAATCGTCCTTCGTTTACAATAATGAACCACGAACGACGAATCCCTTCATTTACAGAATCGAAGCTGAGTTTTGTTTCGATTGGTAAGGACTTTTCGGAAAATAAAGTAAATCTGTGATCGGCAAGTAAACGCGGCACCGGATTGTTTTCCAACTCAGCAACCCACTCTTTAGCTTTATTTTGCCAATCAGATAGTGATAAATCTTCACCGGCATAGTGAATCAATTCATCAACAAAATGGCGAGGCAATTTGGGTTCTTCAATCAGAACGGCGTCTTTGGGTGAAGTCGGTAATTTATCTTTTGCAACAAACATCGGGAACACGTCATGAATCGGCTTCCCTTTCCATTTCTTCTCCTGTTTGAAAGTGGCTTCAATTATTTCGTCACGTACTAAATAGGCATTCGGAACACTTCCGAATAAACTTAGATATAAAGAAACGGATGTATCAAACTGAAATATAAAAGCTCTCTCTCCAGCTAGTTGAGTTACACTCTTAAGTGTCACGTTCTCAAGCTCTTCAAAGAAAAATGCTACGTTTGATTTAGGCTCTTTACTATGCTCTGTTAAAAAACCGGCAACAATTCCTTTATCAAAACTTAACACAAATCGAAGCTCCTCTTCACCCTTTAAAAAACAAAGTGTTAACGTATTTCTATTCCCTGAAAAGGCACTCTCGAATACAGAATTTTCTAATCGCTTATGGATTTCTTTGTGTAATATTTTTATTGTGTAGTAGTTATTCATCTCGAGATTGATACCAGAACTTGAAAAAATAGAGGAGCCAGCAATCTATGAATTATCCAATATTTGACTCTATTGTTAAAAACATTGAAGCCGACCTGTTAAAACGTTCTATCAAAATTGACACGTTCAGAACGTGGAACGAACCAAATATAAATGCAACAGGTTTAGAAATGGGTTTTAAGCTTGATGATATTTCAAAAACAATCCGAAGCATTTCCATAAATATGGATTGGGACAAATTCCGTGAAGCTAAAATGGCACGCGAATTAAAAGGCATGGAAGCCCATCCGTATGCAAAAGAAAAAATCGGAAATCTGCAAAGCGTAAAACCAACTGTTGATGTTGAAGTAATGTGGAATCTCGACGAGAAACGTGTACTTACGCTTTCCGGAGAATCAGCAGCATTTAAACGTTTGGAATTAGCATCTACTTGGATGGAAAACATCAACAGCCGCGCAAACTTCTTATTACAAAACGATGATATTATGACTCGCTGGCATGTTGAGCTCGAGGGTGATGTTAATGGTCGATTTGTTTCAAACATGTGCTTAATCAGTTACTTCCAGTACACATTAAGCAGTTGCCATACCATTTTAGATGTACACGATTATATTCAGGAAAAACTAAAACAAATTCTGAATGTAACACGCCGACTCATGTATTTGTCGGAAGATGCTTTAGCTATAGTTGCGTAATACCTAACCCAACTTACAAGCAAAAAAAAACCCCGACATCGGGGTTTTTTTATTTTTTCTTATGGCGATTTTTTCTGAGCCTTTTTTTGCGCTTATGTTTCGCGATTTTCGCTCTTTTTCTTTTTTTACCGCTAGGCATTAATTTCGTGCTCCTGGTTTATTAGAAATACAGTTTTTACTAAGGGCGCTAAGATACAAAGTTTTTTAACGGAGTAAAGCGCAAAATTGAATTATTTAGACAAGGAATCGTTTACTTCCTTTTTAAATTCTTTAGAAACTTTCAAAGTAGGAACAAACTGCTCAGGAACTTTAACTTCTACATTAGTTTTAGGATTACGAGCAACTCGTTTTGCTCTTTTAACCACTTTGAAACTACCAAATCCGCGAAGTTCTACAGATTCACCGCGTTTCATTGCATCAACGATGGTGTCCATAAACCCTTTTATCGCAGCTTCCGTTTCTACTTTGGTAAGGCCTGTTGCCTGAGAAACAACTTCAACTATATCTGCTTTGGTCATAATATTGCTCGATTGGTTAGTGAATAGCGAAAATTAGTCTTAAGTAACGATTTCTGCAAATCATTAATTCACTTTGAGTTAGCAATTTTTATTTTTTTTAGTGAAAGTGATTTTTTCAAACTCATTTTTACGAAAAGCGATTTTATACTATACTTTAGCCCTCTAAAGCATATGTTCATACTTAAAAGGTATCATGGATTTATTCAAAGAAATCGTCGACACAATTAACAGTCTCGTATGGGAAACCCCTTCTGCTTTCCCATTAATGATTGCTCTCTTACTCAGTTTTGGAATTTTTATCACCTTCCGTTTAGGAATTATCCAAGTTCGAAAATTCGGACACGGTGTAAAGGTAGTTTTAGGGTTTTACGACAATCCCGAAGACGAAGGTGATGTAAATCACTTTCAAGCACTTAGTACCGCACTTTCTGCAACAGTTGGTATCGGGAATATAGCCGGTGTAGCCATTGCCATTCACTATGGCGGGCCGGGAGCTCTTTTCTGGATGTGGTTAACAGCTATTTTAGGTATGGCTATTAAATATGCAGAATGTACCTTAGCCGTTCACTATCGTCAAACCAATGCCGACGGAACCGTCTCAGGTGGACCAATGTATTACATTGAAAAGGGACTTGGTCCAAACTGGAAATGGTTAGCTGTAACTTTTGCTGCTGCGGCTGTAATCTGTTCGTTTCTAACAGGAAATGCGGTTCAGGCGAACACAGTGGCTGATACTGTTCTTTCAACATTCTCTGTACCGACTTGGGTTACAGGAGTTATTTCTGCCGGTTTAGTTGGTGTTGTGATTTTAGGCGGTATTAAACGTATCGGAAACGTTACAGCTAAATTAGCGCCATTAATGGCATTGATTTACGTTGGCACTGCATTAATCATCTTGTTATTGAACTACACTCAAATTATTCCGACACTCGGATATATCATTGAAAGCGCATTTAATCCAACTGCGGGTGCTTTTGGAGTAGGCTCAGGCTTTTTTATGACAACAATGGTTTGGGGTATTAAACGTGGACTTTTCTCGAATGAAGCCGGACAAGGTTCAGCTCCTATTGCTCACGCTGCTGCAAAAACTGACGAACCTGTACGTGAAGGTGTTGTAGCTTTACTTGAACCTTTCATCGATACATTGATGATTTGTACAATGACCGGCTTAGTTATCATTATCACCAATGTTTGGCAAGTAAAACACCCTGCACAATTTAGTTTAAACGGCGGTGAAGTTAGTGTTGAATTCCCAATGGGTTCTAAGTCAGTAACAGTAACAAATGGTATTGTTGAAAATGGCGTGGTTAAAGTAAACGACTTCAAAGTTGACACATTATACTACACCTTAAATTTCGCTCAACCTTTTAACGGTGTTATAAAATCCAATGCCGATGGTGCTATTCAGGCTGAATCGGAAGGTAAAAACTATGCCAAATTAACCGGAAATATTGTTGAAAACGGTGCTCCGTTAACTGCTTTAGCTTTCGAACGTGGCTTAGCTGATTTATTCCCAGGCGGTCGATATATCGTTACACTTTGTGTGCTTTTATTTGGTATTTCTACATCAATCAGTTGGTCTTATTATGGTGACCGTGCCATCCAATATTTATTGGGCGATGGTTCTATCAAATACTACAAAGGTGTTTATGTATTGATGCATTTTGTTGGTGCCGTTTTAGCTCTTTCAACAGTTTGGGCTATTGGCGATATCATGTTAGGCTTAATGGCGATTCCGAATATTATCGCATTATTTGCCTTATCCGGTGTAGTATATACCTTAACAAAAACTTATTTCGCGAAAAACCATGACCGCCCCGAAGATTGATTCTTCAAAAGTTATTCACGTTAAACACCCGGTCGTTGACCGGGATTTAACCATTCTTAGAGATAAACACACCAATACGGAAACGTTTCGTCGTGTTCTTGAACGTATTTCTATCATTTTAGCTTACCATGCTTTAAAACATCTTCAAACAAGAACACTTGAAGTTGAAACTCCGATTACAAAAACAACGGGATATGAGATTGATTCTCATGTAGTTGTTGTACCTATTTTAAGAGCAGGTTTAGGTCTTGTTGATTCAATAGTTCGGTTTATTCCTGATGCAAAAATCGGCCATTTAGGCATGTATCGAGATGAAGAAACCAAGCAACCTGTAGATTACTACTCTAACCTTCCTGAAGGCATTGAATCCGCCTATGTACTTGTTGTCGATCCAATGCTTGCGACAGGTGGAAGTGCTTGTGACGCATTGAATTTTCTTAAAAAGAACGGCGCAAAAAACATCACCTTTATGTGCTTAATCTCAGCACCGGAAGGTATTGCTCGTGTTCAAAATCAGCATCCGGATGTTCGAATTATAACCGCGGCGATTGATGAACGTTTAAATAATGATGCCTATATTGTTCCCGGACTTGGTGACGCCGGTGACCGCATTTTTGGAACTTCGTGATTCTAAATTATTCATATCATTTTTTTAGTAAAGCCTCAATTCCTTTTATTGGGGCTTTACTCTTTTTAGGCGTATTTACAGCTTGCCAACCCTATGAAGAAACGGCGCAAAAACAGACAAAAGGCGCATTAGAAGACTCCCTCTTCCGTTTTACTGAATCAAGTGATGTTGATGTAAGCATGATGGAAAAAGGCAATCGTTTTCTTTCAATCAGGAGTCCGTTTGCAAAGTCCTATCAAAGCAATGGGAATAACTTTACTACGTTTTCTGGCGGTGTTTCCATTCAGCTATTCGATTCCTTGCAAATGATACAATCTCAAGTAATTTGCTCAACTGCAACCTATAACACGGTTACCAATATTTTTGACTTTGTTGGAGATGTTAGAGTTACATCAACTGAAAACAGAAAATTATTCACAGAAAAATTACTCTGGTTCAGAGAGGATCGCCATATTGAGACGATGGCTTTTGTATCCATTTTCACCGAAAAAGACACCTTATACGGGTACGGTTTACACGGAGACGAGTCCTTGGAAAATTACGAGATAACAAAAGTGAGCGGTAAAATTACATTAGATTAATTGGTTTGATGAAAAAAGAGCTTCACACATATTTGTTATTTCTATTCTTTTTGATGATGCCGTCTTTCACTGTATATGCACAAACCAATGTAAACATCTTAAAAGCCAATATCTTACAAGGAAGAACAACAAAACTCGGTGCAGTTCGAGTTCTAAAAGGCGATGTTCATATTCGTATAGATGATAACAACCTTTTTTGCGACTCTGCCCTTCACTACGTAGATATCGACGAAATAAGAGCCTATTCACGGGTATTTATTTCCGGGGAAGATGAAAAAATCTGGTCTGATTCAGCCTATTACAATTCAAAAAGCGATATAAGTAATTTTTTCGGCAACATTGCCATTGAACGCGATACCACTCTCCTTTTCAGTACGCGCGTTTCCTATTCCTATCCTCAAAAAACAGCTTACTTTACCGAGCCATTCCAATTAGAGGACAGCAAAGGCATACTGCGTGCGAACCGCGGTATTTATTTTACAGAACTGGATTCAGCATCGTTTAGAGGCGGAGTACAAATTGCCGATTCAGTGTATTATATCGAAGCCGACAGTATGTTATCGAACCGAAAAAGTGAGCAATACGAGTTATTCGGAAATGTATTTGCGCATCATTACGAAGAAAACAGCTACATAAAATCAAAATATATGTATGTGGACTCAACCGGTTACAGAAAGCTCAGAGATGATGCTCTACTCGTAAAAATTGATTCCGCAAAAGCCGATACCATCATCATACAGGCAAAAAGTATCGACTATTATGAGTTTGAAGACTCCACTTACTCATTTGATGCGATTGATAATGTCCAAATTTGGAGTAAGGACTTCTCATCCTACAGCGACACTGCCGATTATGAATCGAAAACCGAGCTATTTACTTTGGAGTCGAAAGCATTAGCATGGAATAAAAAACTCCAGCTTAGCGCAGAAACGATTTTAGTTCAATTACAAGATGATACCGTTAGAACTATTCGGGCTTTTCCAATTCCTTTTGCTGTTCAACCCGACTCTATTTCCGGGCGATTTCAACAAATGCGTGGTGATTCAGTTTTGGCCAGTTTCAAAAAAGGAAAACTAACAACCGTTACGTTTTCGCCGAATGCTGCCGTTGCTTTTTTCTCGAATGATGACGAAGATAAACCCGACGGGCTAATGATTGTACACTCAGAAAGTGTGAATTTATTCTTTGAAAACGACGAATTAGTTGATATGAAAGCTTCAAATGATGTAAAAGCTACTTATTCTGAAGAAGTTGAAGGTTTAGAAACATATCGACTCATTGGTTTTATTTGGCAACCCGAACTCAGACCTGAAAAAAAAGCAATTCCGGCATCAGAAAAAGAGTTACCAATGAAAATGCCTTATGCTTTTTATCCTAAGCATCACCCCTTGTATTTAAAAAAATAGCTGACTGGGTTTCACTGACGTTTCAACTTCGTTTAGCCTAAATTAGCGAGTTGCTGTTTAGATTCATTAGTTCGTTTTCTTGCACGTTTCATATTCCCTCAAACAAAGTAAAAACTCCTTTCTTCTCCTCATTTTTTTGTAGTTTCGAGCAGGTAAAAAATCGAGTAAAAGCGTTAGTAAATCACACATGAAAAAAATCCTGTTGATTCAAACCGGTGGAACCATTTCCATGCAATTCGGGAAATCAGGCACATCCTACATGGATTCACAGGTTTCTGAAAACGTTGTAAAACAAGAACTTCCGGAGCTTCAACAACTCGCTGACATCGATATACTCGGACTTTTTTATGAAGACAGCTCGAATCTGAATCCGGAACATTGGAAAAAATTGGCTAATGCAATCGCAGAACATTATCAAAAGTATGATGGTTTTGTGGTTTTACACGGAACTGATACCATGGCATACACTGCATCAGCGCTTTCGTATGCGTTAAAAAACCTGACAAAGCCGGTTATTTTAACGGGTAGTCAAGTGCCGCTCGTGAGCATAAGAAGTGATGCTCGCCGCAATTTGATTAATGCGGTTGAAGTTGCAACATTGCCTTTGCATGAAGTGGCACTTTGCTTTAACGATAAAGTCTTTCGTGGAAATCGCTCAACGAAAATGAGTATAGGTGATTTTGATGCCTTCTCCTCTCCTAATTTTCTCCCTCTAGCCAAAATCGGCATCCACATTGAAACTAATTTTTCGATTGATACTCCTCGTGCTGAGTTTTATGCTGAACCCGTATTTGACCAAGATGTGTTATTAATCAAACTATTTCCGGGTTTACAATCCGAGGTTTTATTAAAAATGGTTCAGGCGATTTCCGTAAAAGGAATCGTAATTGAAGCCTTCGGAGCCGGAAACATGCCTGTTAGCGGTTCAACTTCTGTGATTCCATTATTAGACTATTGTCGAGAAAACGCCATTGCCGTTTTAGTTACTTCACAAGCAGCTTACGACGCTGTAGACTTAGCCAAGTACGAAAATGGAAGATTAGCTTTAGAACACGGGGCTTTATCAGCCGGAGACATGACTTGCGAAGCTGCCATCACCAAAATGATGTATCTCTACGCCAAGTACACACATACACATTTAGTAAATCAACAATTAATGATTCCCATCGCGGGAGAAATGACGCTTTAACATGTATTTTGTTTTTGATATCGAAACCATTCCTGATTTTGAGTTTATTGAACGCGCCGTATCAAGAGAAACGCAAAACCGTGATGAATTGCTTGAATTAGCCTCCGAAGAATTAGCACGAAATAAATCCGGGTTTTTACCCCCAATGTATCACCAAATGGTTTCTTGGGTAGGTTTTTGGATTGATGATTTAGGAAACCCGAAAAGCGAACACAGATGGAACGGAAAAGACGAAAAACAAGGTCTCTTAGAACTCATTGATAGTCTGAGTATGTACAAAGATTTTCGTCTGATACATCACAACGGAAAAGGGTTTGATATTCCGCTGGTTGTTTATCGTGCTATGAAACATCACTTACAACTTCCGGCTCGTTTTAACACGCAAGATATTCGTTATCGCTACAGTAAAGACAACGTAGATTTGGTTGATGAATTTTCGAACTACGGAGCATCCAGTTTTCCGAAATTAAAACATCTTGGTTTATTAATCGGAGTTCCATTCAAACAAACCGGTGAAGGAAATCTTGTTTTAGAGATGTTTGATAAAGGAGAATTGGCAAAAATTGAGCATTATTGCTTAGAAGACGTTATTGCCACCTACCTGATTTGGTTACACTATAAATACACGGTCGGAGAATTCAAGCCTGAGCATTACGAAAATTTAAGAGAACGAGCTACTCGAAAATTAATTCAGGTTCAGGAATCAACACCTGAATAATTCTGCTACAAAAGCGCTTTTTCGTTTCCATTCTAAACGAATTTTAAGGTATTTTATAGCAGTTTGAATCTATAAAAACGGTACAATGGAAAAGAAAATCACAAAAGTATTAGTTGCCAATCGCGGTGAAATCGCCATTCGGGTAATGAGAACATGCAGAGAGTTAGGTATTAAAACCGTAGCCGTTTATTCCGATGCTGATAAAGGCGTTTTACATACTTTGGCTGCTGACGAAGCCGTTCATATTGGTCCGGCAGCATCAAAAGAAAGCTATTTGGTTATTGATAAAATTATTGATGCAGCAAAAAAAACCGGAGCCGATGCTATTCACCCGGGATATGGTTTTTTAAGTGAGAATGCATCTTTTTCAAAGCGTTGTGAAGCCGAGGGTATTATTTTTATCGGGCCAAGCGCGGAATCCATCACGATGATGGGTGATAAAACCAAAGCCCGTGAATTAATGATTAAACACGGTGTTCCCGTTCCTCCCGGACTCCAAACTGCTTTACATGATATTGAAGAAGCCAGAACTATCGCTGATGAAATCGGTTATCCGGTTCTTGTAAAAGCCGCTGCTGGTGGCGGTGGCAAAGGAATGAGAATCATCGAAAAACCTTCTGATTTTGATTCCGGTATTCGTGCAGCTAAATCGGAAGCACTCAATGCGTTTGGCGATGACCGTGTCTATGTAGAAAAATATTTAGAAGAACCTCACCACATCGAATTTCAGGTAATTGGTGATATGCACGGAAATGTGCTTCATGTGTACGATCGTGAATGTTCTATCCAACGCCGACATCAGAAGGTAGTTGAAGAAGCACCATCTGCTTATGTGGATGATAATTTACGTGCAAGAATGGCTGAAACGGCTGTTTTAGCAGCTAAAGCTTGTAATTATTACGGCGCGGGAACTATTGAATTTTTGGTTGATAAACACAAAAATTACTACTTCCTTGAAATGAACACTCGTCTACAGGTTGAACATCCTGTTACTGAGTTTATCTCCGGCTTGGATTTAGTAGCCTTACAAATCTTAGTTGCTGAGGGTAAACCACTTCCACTCAAACAAGACGAGATTCAACATCGCGGACATTCCATCGAGTGTCGTATTTCTGCGGAAGACCCATTTGAGAACTTCATGCCAAGTACCGGTACCTTAACCCGATATCGTCTCCCCAGCGGTCCCGGTGTACGTGTTGACTCCGGTGTTACAGAAGGTCAGGCAGTTTCCATCAATTACGACCCAATGTTGGCGAAACTGATTGTTTATGCTGAAACTCGTGAAGCTGCCATTTCAAGAATGATTAGAGCTTTAGAAGAGTATCAAATCAGTGGAATTTTAACAACGATTCCATTTTGTAAGTATGTGATGGAGCACGAGGTTTTTCAATCCGGAGTTTATGATACCCATTTCGTGAAAGACCACTTCACTGTTGAAGCCATGCAAAAATCGCCGCTAAAAGATGAAACTAAATTCGCTTTAGCAACATTAGTACGTGCTTTCGCTGAAAAAACCAAAGCCGGATCAACAACAGAACTTGTTGAAACCCATGCAGAAAATTCAAACGGCACTTGGTGGTCTAAACGTCGCGCATAAGCATAGAATCATAGCCCGAACTATTTCGGGCTTTTTTTTGCCCTATTCTCACTTCATGAATCCGTATCTTTTGTACATTCATTAACCTGTTAATTGATACTTCAACATGGAATTTTTAGAGAGTTGGGTAAGTGTCCTGCTTACCGAATTGGGGCTTTCAAACCAGTTTACGCCCGGAATCAGACTACTCATTTTACTTACAGGACTCATCCTTGTATCAGCTCTGTTTTTTTATATCACCAAACGTTTTGTAATCCAATCGATTTATAAGATTTTCAAAAAATCGTCCATGCATTGGGATGATGTTTTGGCTGACCATCGGGTTTTCGACAGAACATCACATGTAGTTCCTGCCATTATATTGCGCCTATTCTCTCCTATTATTTTCAAAGATTTTGAGACTCTTCTTCCCATTGTGAACAAACTCACCGATGTATATATCATTATTGTTGGAGTCATTATTGTCATTTCAATTCTTAAAGTAACCGAGTTATCACTCGAAAAAACTAAATTATTCGCTGATAAACCGGTTGCCGGGTATTTTCAGTTAATCCGAATAATTCTTTATATCTCTGTCGGTATTCTGGTTTTATCCATTCTTTTAGGAAAATCTCCGATTTACTTTTTAAGTGCATTCGGTGCGCTATCTGCCATTTTATTATTGGTTTTCAAAGACACGATATTAGGATTCGTTGCCAGTGTTCAGATGTCGGCCAATGATATGATTCGTGTCGGCGATTGGGTTGAAATGCCCAAATTTAATGCTGACGGCGACGTAATAGCCATCAACCTGAATACTGTAAAAATCAGAAACTGGGATAAAACGGTTACAACAGTTCCGACCTATTACTTTATTACGGATAGTTTTAAAAACTGGCGTGGAATGCAGGAAAGCGGTGGGCGACGTATTAAACGTTCTCTTTTTGTGAATGTAAAAACCGTAAAATTTGTTGACCCGGAAACACGTGAACGTTTCAAAAAATATCAGTTAATCACGAACTACATAACTAAACGTCAGGAAGAAATCGAGAAACACAATATTGCTAACCAAATCGATACTTCTGAACTGATTAATGGACGCAGAATGACCAATTTGGGTGTTTTTAGACGTTATATTGAAGCATATTTACTCAATCACAAACAAATTCATTCTAAAATGACACTATTGGTTCGTCAATTACCCATTGAAGACCACGGCATTCCTATTGAAATCTACTGTTTCACAAAAACAACCGCATGGGCAGAGTACGAGGAAATTCAATCAGACCTATTCGACCATTTATTAGCTGCTGCCAGTTTCTTTGATTTAGAGATTTTCCAGAGTCCGGGAGGAAGTGATATTCGTTATTTAGCTCAACACAACATTAAATAAATTGGAATTACATTCAGTCGATTTTTTAGGTTAAACCATTTATTTTTCAAGATTCGATAATCGACAGGATTCAACTTTAGTTACACATTCAACATCACCATGAAAAGAACGCTTGTTTCCATTTACTTATGGGTTTTTATTTTTTTTGATTTCGTCAGCATTTTAATACTCACGTTTATCGCTAACCTATTCACCCGCTGGTTTGATGAACATCAGAAATTAGCCAACTTTATCATGGTATGGTTTGGCGGTAAAGTTACGAAAGCTTGGCCGGGCTGGAAAATTCATATTGTCGGAAAAGAGAAATACAACAAAGATGTGCCAACCGTGTATATCTCAAATCATCAGAGTTTTTTAGACATGCCCTTGCAAGCCATTGTGTTACGTAATTTTAAATGGGTCGCAAAAATTGAATTATTTTCCATTCCGATTATGGGTTGGTTTATGCGTTTAACACGCCAGTTGAGTGTAATTCGCGGAAAAAGTTCAGCTAAAGACTTATTGGATAAATCACTTCCTTTAATCAAAAAAGGGTATTCCATCTGTATTTTCCCGGAAGGCGGACGAACACGAAATCGTGAATTATTGCCTTTCAAAAAGGGAGCATTTATTTTGGCTTGGGATGCCGGAATTCCTGTTCAGCCATTAGTATTAGACGGCGCATTTGACCTCAACCAACCCGATGACTGGAGATTCGTAGAAAAAGGTGAATTACATTTGCACTTTTTAGATCCCGTTCATCCAAAAGATTTTGCTGATGTTGATGAGTTAACGGATTATTGCCATAAAATTTGCACAGAACGATTGGCTGAAATTCGTGCAAACAAGCTTGCCTTAGCCGTATAATTTCAAACTCCTCCTTCATTAATGAGTAGCTTGTTTACAATCGTGAACGATAAATCATTCACACAATGACCGTTTTTATAAGACCTTTAACTGAATCTGATTACGTACCACTCGCCCAACTTGGCAACAACAAAAAGATTCAGGATAATTTACGAGATGCATTTCCGCACCCTTACACACTTGATGATGCAAAGCAATTTATCGAACATTGCGCATCTGAACACCCGACACAAACATTCGCAATAGTTTACAATAATCAGTTTGTAGGCATTATTGGTTTTCTTAGCAAATCTGATATATATCGCAAAACAGCTGAGATTGGATATTGGATTGGCGAGCCTTTTTGGGGTTTAGGAATAGCAAGTTCAGCATTACAACTCGCTACACAATATGGATTTAATGAACTGGAATTAGTTCGAATCCAAACTGGTGTTATGGAACACAATACATCATCTATTCGAGTTTTAGAAAAAGCGGGATACTCATTCGAATGTATTTTCGAGAAGTCGATATTAAAAAATGACTTAATTCTTGATGAATACCGCTTTTCAAAAATAAATCCCCAATACAAATAGATAAATGAGTTTATGTCAGAGTTCATCATAAAAGAAATCACATCATCCCAACTAAATGCGTATAAAACGTTCTTGAAAACCGGATTGCTACAAGACTCCGATAATTTCAGGATTTCACCGAATGATGATGAAACCGCACCGTTTCCGACAAAAGACCAGTCGGACAGTTTTACCTTAGGAGCATTTTCAAATCAGATTTTGGTTGGTGTGGTTTGCTTTACAAGAGATGGTGACAACCGCGAAAAACTGCGACACAAAGGGATTTTATTTAGGCTATATGTTGCAAAAGAATTCAGAGGCAAAGGAATTGCAAGTTTACTCATCGAATCCGTAATTGAAAAAGTTAAAGCCCTAGGTACTATCGAACATATTAATTTGACAGTAATTGCCAATAATGCCCGTGCTAAAAAGATGTATGAACGTTTTGGATTTGTGACATTTGCATCGGAACCACAAGCCGTAAAATGGAATGGGGAATACTTTACTGAAGACCACATGAAATTAAAATTGGTGTAAGCAAATGAAACCATTTACTATGAGCGAGGAGCAAATTCTTGAACTAAACGAATGGGATGGCGTTCACACCGAATATCTAATCAACATATATAAGAGAGAAGCATCAAATTTACCTTTTTGGACAGACTTAGTGACTTTGTGTGAATCGAATATCGAATTACAAAAGGCAATTACGTGGTTAATAAAACACCATTATGATCAAAAGAATAAATTACCAGATGAACTCATTTCTGCATTATTAAAGGCTAGTAATCAGTTAGAACAGTGGGAATCAAAACTTCACGTATTGCAACTATTACCATTAGTTTCACTTCCAGCAGCTGCACTTAGCGATATCGAAATGTTTGTAAGAAACAACCTAAAATCGACAAATACCTTTGTTAAAGCTTGGGCATACAATGGGTTATATGAACTTGTTCAACATAAACCGGAATTAAAAACAGAGGTTAAAGAGCTTTTTGATGTTGCTATGAAAACTGAACGTGCGTCTATTAAAGCGAGAGTAAAAAAAGTATTACTTAAACTTGACTGATGACGACATCAACCAAAACATTACGTATTTGCCAGTATGGACATCGCTTTTACATAAGCAGCAATTGTATGAGTTGCCCTACTTGTGAACAATTACATTCTAAAACCGGATTTCTTGCATTAATCTCGGCACCAGCAAGACGTGCTTTGGAATCTATTGGTGTGAGCGAAATTGAACAGTTAACAAACTACTCGGAGCGCGATTTATTAGCTTTGCACGGTCTTGGTCCAAGTACAATTCCCAAATTAAAAACAGCTTTAAATGCGAATAATTTGAGTTTTAAAAGCACTTTCGTAGACGAATAAATCTATTCATCACAAAACCGTTTATCTTTCATTCATCTAAAACTACTTTCCGCATTTATCATCATCTCAAAACACATGATTACTTATTCAACGGCTACATCAACTGAAGAACTGCACGGAATTCTAAACCTTCAACAGGCGAACTTATCGCAGAACATCTCTCTTGAAGAAGCTGCTTCTCAAGGTTTTTTAACGGTTTCTCATTCATTTGAACAACTCTACAAACTCAATGAAACAGAACCACATACTATAGCAAAAAACGGAAATGAAGTAGTTGGCTTTTTACTCACCATGACATCGACTGCTAAAAACGATATTCCGATTTTAATTCCGATGTTTGCATTATTCGACACCCTAAACGTGAATGGAAAAACCGTAAAAGAATATAATTATATGGTTGTCGGTCAGGTTTGTATCGACAAAAACCATCGAGGAAAAGGTATTTTAGATGGTTGTTATGCACATTACAAAGAAGTTCTAAGCAAAAAATACGATTTTGCAATCACTGAAATTGCTGCTACAAATATGCGTTCGCTCAAAGCTCACGAAAGAATCGGGTTCAAAGAAATCAAGCGATATATATCTGGTGAAATCGAATGGATTATTGTTGTTTGGGACTGGAACTCCGCTAAATAAGATCGAAAATTAAGCGTATTCCATCGATTCCTGCTGTTTTAAATACTGCCCGGGAGTTAATCCTTCATGCTTTTTGAACAATCGGATAAAATAATTCGGATCGGAGAATCCCAAAGAATAACACACATCTTTCACCGAAACATCACCTTGGCTCATCATTGTTTTTCCGATTCGGAGTCGTTCTCTGATAATTAATTGATTCGGAGAAATGCCAAACTCACTGGTAAATGCACGATAAAAACCGGATTTACTCATGCAGGCTAAACGACAAAGCTCTGAAATATCGATGTTATTAGAAATGTTTTTTCTGATGTAGTTCAAAATAGCTTTGAAAGCAGTTCCCTCATATCTGCCGTTAAATTCCAATGCATTAAGATTTTGTGTTCTGATGATTCCTAGAATGAGCTCTTTCATGATTACATCAGCCTTAGCATCTTTGAGCACATCATCTGAACTAAGAATTTTACACAACTTGTTTGATGTATTCATCAACTCTTCGCTGTTTTTGATTTGGATATTCTTTAAATCAACTTTTATCTCTTTTTTTTCGCCGGAAGTAAGTAATTGTCCGTTTATGTAATCCAACTGTTTTTGGAAATATCCGTCTTCCAAAACTAATGCCGAACATTGTGTGGGTGAGGCAAACTGCGCATCAGGAAAATCAATAGATACCTCAACTCCTGATGGCACAATCACGGTTTCACCGGGTAAATAATCGAAATCATCATGCTCAGGGACATGCATCACCTTACGTCCTCGTAGCATAGACGTAATGGTAATACCCTCAAAAGCTAATTTGAAATCGAGGGCTTTTTCATGTGTTTCATACACATTCAACATGCAATTATCGAGGTTATAGGAAGTCTTATGCTCTACCAAAGTAGAAAGCTTCCCCTCCTCCGACAATTGGAAAGGTTGTAGTTTATACACTGACATGACCGCAAATTAAATTACCAACACTAATAAAATTGTACTCGTACCGCTTCGTACAATGGCATTATAACAAATGTAAAGCACTTGTAAAAATTTTGGGAAGAATGTGCTATTCATAAACGATGCTGTGCTATACGCTTTAAAACACAAATTCTACATTCATGCCATCAAATCTACTTTTAATCAAAAAGAAGTATATCTATGGAAACAATAACAGCGAAAATGCCTTTTCCTGGCACAAGCGTAACGTTCGAACATCGTTACGAAAATTTTATTGGAGGCAAATTTGTGCCACCGGTAAAAGGCGAATATTTTGATAACGTTTCTCCTGTCAATGGCCAAGTATTTACCAGCGCTGCCCGTTCAACAAAAGAAGATGTTGAATTAGCTTTAGATGCTGCACACAAAGCTTTTGAAACATGGAGCAAAACCTCACCGGCTTATAGAAGTAACGTACTCCTAAAAATCGCTCAGATTATGGAAGATAATCTTGAGTACTTAGCAACTATTGAAACTATTGATAACGGTAAAGCTATTCGTGAAACACGTTTAGCCGACCTTCCTTTATGTATAGATCACTTTCGCTATTTTGCCGGAGTAATTCGTGGAGAAGAAGGTTCTATTTCTGAACATGATGAACATACTGTAAGTATCGTTTTACATGAACCGCTTGGTGTAGTTGGTCAGATTATTCCTTGGAACTTCCCACTTTTGATGGCTACTTGGAAAATAGCACCGGCTATTGCAGCAGGTTGTTGTACCGTTGTAAAAGCTGCGGAACAAACACCAACTTCCATTATGGTGTTAATGGATTTAATTAAAGAAGTAGTGCCTCCGGGAGTAATTAATGTGTTGACTGGTTTTGGTTTAGAAGCCGGAAAACCATTAGCTCAATCACCAAGAATCGCTAAAGTTTCGTTTACAGGTGAAACAACAACAGGCCGACTTATTCTCCAGTATGCCTCGGAAAACATTATTCCTGCAACTATGGAACTCGGTGGTAAATCTCCAAACATTTTCTTCCCTTCTGTGGCAGATGCTGACGACGAATACTTCGACAAAGCCGTTGAAGGCGCCGTCCTTTTTGCGTTAAACCAAGGTGAAGTATGTACTTGTCCATCAAGGATTCTTGTTCATGAAAGCATTTACGATACGTTCATGGCTCGTGTTATTGAACGCACAAAAGCAATTGTAATGGGTAACCCGCTCGACGGAAATGTTATGATGGGTGCTCAGGCTTCAAATGACCAATACGAGAAGATTCAATCTTATCTAAGAATTGGCAAAGAAGAAGGCGCGCAAGTGCTTTGCGGTGGTGAAGCATTAAAGCAAGACGGTGAATTATCCGGCGGTTATTACATTCAGCCAACCATTTTTAAAGGACACAACAAAATGCGTGTATTCCAAGAAGAAATTTTTGGACCTGTAGTTTGTGTAACCACCTTCAAAACAACGGAAGAAGCAATCGAAATTGCTAACGACACCTTGTACGGATTAGGTGCCGGAGTGTGGACTCGTGACGCTCACGAACTCTACACTGTACCCCGAGCCATCAAAGCTGGCCGTGTTTGGGTAAATAATTACCATGCTTACCCGGCACATGCACCATTTGGTGGGTATAAAAAATCCGGTTTTGGTCGTGAAAACCATAAAATGATGCTCGACCATTACCGCCAATCCAAAAATATGCTTATCTCTTACAACAAGAATAAGCTTGGTTTCTTCTAAGAAGTAGGTATCAAACCCAAAACCAAGGGCATCTTCGTAAAAGGAGATGCCTTTTTTACTTCACAAATCGGAGATGTATTATGGTACAACGCATTTTAGCAACAGATTCAGCATTAGAACTCATACAAACATTACAAGAGAAATACGGTGAACTCATGTTTCATCAAAGTGGAGGTTGCTGCGATGGATCACAGCCCATGTGCTTTGAAAAAGGCGATTTTAAAGTCGGAAGCAGCGATGTGTGTCTGGGAGTTATTAAAAACTGCGAATTTTGGATGAGTAAAGACCAATTTGAGTATTGGAAACATACACAACTCATTTTAGATGTAACAAGCGGTCGAGGTTCTAGTTTTTCACTCGAAATCCCGCTTGGTGTTCGATTTATCATTCAAAGTCGCTTATTTACTGACGAAGAATACGAACTCCTCTTTCCTTTAACCTTCAAAGAAGATTAATTTTAAACCATATTTGAAGTGCTTTCTTTGAAACTGCTATATTCGTTTCATGAAGACTTGCTTAAACTGTGAATCTACTTTTTCGGGGAATTATTGTTCTATTCTTACGGAATCACATAATATGTAATTTGTTTCACCTTATTTGTACTTGGGTTAATGTCTATAGTTATTGAATCAAAATCATTTCCGGCGTACCTAAAACTAATAAATTTTCTATTCGGATTATTGGATGATACTATCACTTTGAGTGTACTGCCAAACACCTGCTGAAACTT
>SBGQ01000160.1 GCA_006226965.1 bacterium
ATGAGTTAACTCATTCTAAATTCATATATCTTTATTTTTTTTGAATTGTAATTATCAATTATGTCCCCAAAAATATTATTGTATTGTGGCGTAAATAGAGGCACATCTCTTCTCAAGCAGGTCAATAATTTCGACTTAATTATTGGCTTTGAGCCCAATCCTGAAGCTTATTCTATTGCTGTACAGGTATTCGCTCCATATAAACACGTTAAACTCATTCCCGCCGCACTTTCTGAGCAAGCAGGAGTAACTGAATTTCAGCTTTATGAGAACGATGCTGTTGGCTCTGTTAAAAAACTGACTTCAGAGTGGCAGGATGCTCATCCTAACGAAAGACAAGTTTTCAAACAAACAATCAATGTGCCCGCCATACATTTAGGCGAATTTATAGAAACCTTACATTTTACAGAGATTGACACTTTAATTACCGACTTGCAAGGCTATGATTTAACTATCATAAAAACAGTAGAAAAGCATATTAAAAACAAACTTTTTAAAACTATAGTCTGTGAAGTTGAACTCAACGATGTTCCGGTTTCATATGAAGGATTGAATAATAAGGAATCCGATTTCGATGCCATATTAGAACCCTATTATACTAAAGTAGCGCGAGCAGGTGAAGCCGGTTGGTTTACCAATGATATTCAATGGAAGCGCACAAGTTGATGTTTTTTAATACTCTTATCTGATTTTTTCGTGCAAATCAGCCTTAAAAAGCCTATTATCCGAGCACATAACTCTTAACCCAAACAACAATATATGTCGTTTAAATCTCCTCACTCCTTTCATATCCCTGTAATGGGATTGGGGTTCTCGGTAGATACGCCACTGAAAGTTGCTAAATATGGCATTTCATCTGTGGTTTCTATTGTTGATGACTCCCTCACGGAGAGAATGCGGGCGATTCATGCATCAAAATTTGGTTTGGCATACGATGCCATCACCGAAAAAATGCAAGACTATCGCGCAAACCGCATTACGGCTTACTTGAATCAGTTAGATGATTTAGTTCATCATCAATTTGAGCAGCTGAAATCTCAGGCATTTGATGCCGGTAACGAAATCATGAAATATTTTGAAATGTTACCAAGCTCTGCCGAACTAAAATTGCGTTTCGATGAAATGCTAAAACTAACAGGTGAAGCAAAAGAAGCTGCGCAAGAAAAATTGCGTCAACTTATGCAACCCGGCTCCATTGATGTAAACATCATGGTGAAAGTAGATAAAACCAATTACGATAAGCAAAAAAATCCCCTCCCTATTGAGTTCAACGACGGTCATGCCTCTCTTCGTGGTTATGCTCAATCCAAATTAGCTTCATCTATGATTTTATCAGCTGGTATGAATCCTCGCTTGTATTCGTACATCGAGAATTTCAGCGATTTCTTCCCTAATACTCTAGGTGATATAAAAAAGAAAATAATTTTAAAAGTAAGCGATTTTCGCTCTGCTTTAATCCAAGGAAAAATGCTGGCAAAAAAAGGCCTGTGGGTTTCTGAATTCCGTATCGAATCTGGTTTAAACTGTGGTGGACACGCCTTCGCAACCGATGGCTTGTTATTGGGACCGATTCTTGAAGAATTCGCCAAAAAACGCGATTCCCTCAAGAATGAATTATTGGAAATGTATCATGCAGCATTAACAGCTCTTGAACTTCCAACTCCTGAACCGGAACAACGACTCACTGTACAAGGCGGAATCGGCACTCACGCTGAACATGAATTTATGATGCAGGAGTATCAGGCAGATGCTTGCGGATGGGGTTCACCCTTCCTCTTAGTGCCTGAAGCTACTAATGTGGATACGTCCACCCTGCGTGATTTAGCCTCAGCGGAGCCCGAAGATTTCTACTTGAGTGATGCGTCACCTTTAGGTGTACCATTTAACAACTTTAAAAAAGCAAGTTCCCACACCCTGCTTGCTGAACGTGCGGCCAAAGGAAAACCCGGAAGCCCATGCCATAAGAAGTTCTTACAATCCAATACCGAATATTCTGACATTGCTATTTGTACAGCTTCTCGCCAATACTATCATGCAAAGGAAAAAGACTTAAAAGAAAAAGGCACTTTTTCTACTGAAGCCGGTAGTGAATGGAATAAAGCTCTTGAAAAAGACTGCTTGTGTGAAGGTTTAAGTGCTCCTGGCATTTTGGCAAATGGTGAAGTACCTGCGCATAATCTAACTGCGGTTAGTGTTTGTCCAGGACCGAATCTTCAATTCTATTCCGGTATTTTTTCTCTCAAAGAAATGGTTTCGCATATTTACGGACGTTTTAACGCTTTAAACAGCCGCCCGCGTCCACATTCGTTCATCAACGAAATTAAACTTTATGTTGAATATCTGAACAGAGAAATAGCTAAAGTTTCCGGTGATATGGATAAAAAGCAAGTGAAATACTTTGAGACTTTCAAAAACAATATGCTCGAAGGCATTGCTTATTACCGCACTATTGCAAATAAGATTTATGAAGATATGGAAGATGCAGCCGCAAAAACCTATCAGGATTTCTTAAATCAATATGAAGCTGAATTAGAAGCCATTCAAATTCAGCAGGCTGTTCCGGTAATGGCTTAATTTCTCTCACTAAAAATTAAAAAGGCAGTCAATTGACTG
>SBGQ01000171.1 GCA_006226965.1 bacterium
CTCTGATTCGGATGAAGCTTTTTATCATAATATAATTTTCTTCCAAGCTCTATTCCCTCATATGTCATTTGGTTATTTTCAGGAATGTCCATCGTCGGATAATTTGTAGGAATATTCAAATAATAAGGGGTGGGTTCATAAAGACTAACCTTATCACTGGAACATGCGCAAATAGTTAAAGTGACTAATAATTCAATAAAAATATTAGTCGTTTTGGACTTAGTGAATATCGACAACTGAAAATACATTTATTCCATTTTCCATTAGTGCAATTTGAGCCGCCTGATTTCCCATAATAGCTGATCCATAAACATTAAAATCGAAAGAATTCGGTTGCTGTAACCAATTCTCTACATTCATGTTTAGGTCTATATTTACATCTCCATCATTTATACTAAAGCCATGATTTAACATTACTTTAAAATGATATGGATCACCATTCAGACCACCTGTGTGAAGATTATAGTTTTTGATTATTCCTAACGAATCATACTTGCCTTCAAGTTTCATATAGTGATATCCTCCTCCCATTGGTACTGGCCATTCCATCAAACTTTCAGGTGGATTAGTATAGACCCCACTCACATTATGATTTTCATTCAGTCCGAAATCAAACCCAATACCAGAATACAATCCATCTGGTATTTCTTGGCTCCACAACTGAACATCCATCGGACCTTCTTTACTATCAAAGTAATGTGCCCCGCCTAAAACCACTGAGTCTCCATTATCACCATACAAAACTACGTCCGAGATAAAAAATTTTAATGTTGCAACACTGAAATTATAGCCAAGAGGATGTTGATATATAATTGTATCATAGACAACGTTGTATGAATTAACTAATGGAGTAATTGACAACTGTGAATTAAAAGCTTCTATAGAATATTCACAGTTACCGTTGTCCTTTTTTGCATGCGAATCGTAATTTAGTGCACTCGGATCTGTGCATCCCTCCTTCTTACAACTGATCAACAGAACAATCAGTGTTGCAAACATTAAAACTTTTTTATTGAACATATAGTATAAGATAACTACCACGCAAATTACGATATCAATAAATGATTATTTATGATACGCATCATATCTGTGCTTGACATTGGCTCAATATGCCAGCTTCACTATTTTCATATCAAAATTTCATAACAAAGAAAGGCTCTCCGACGGAGAGCCTTTAGGGAATTATCTTTCGAGAATTTATCTAATGATTCCTAGGCTTTTTCCCGAAAGTGTGCCTAGTCGAGGATCTTATCGCTTTTCTATTCCAATTCCAGATAACTATTTGGTATTTTCTCCAGATATAGTCCACTGGAGCAACCAAAAAGTGCATAAATCTTGTGAATGGAATTATAGCAATAATTGAGAACGCTGAAATAATGTGCAATTGAATCCACCAAGGCATCTCTGCAACTGCTGAAATATCTGGGTCGAATGAAAATACAGATCGTAAATATGGAGTTAACACGCTAGCAAACCATGATGAACCCCATCGTACATAGTATGCGACACCCAACCCTGAAATAATCTGTGTTAATAGAATCGTGTACACCACCATGTCCATTTTGTTGGTTACGACCAGTAACGTTTTACTCTTCAATCTTCTTATAATTAGATTGATTAACCCCCATAAAGCTGCCAATCCAAATGCAAATGAAGACAGTTCAAGAATCAATCTTCGAATTGGTTCTCCATTCCATGCAATCACAGCTGATGGAATAAGGAACGCAATTAAGTGACCAAAGAATAGTACCAAAAGTCCCCAGTGAAACGGTTGTGAACCTCTAAACAACTTCTTCCCTTCTAAAAACTGAGTAGAAAGAGATGATACTTTAAATCCTTTTTTCTTGTATCGATAGATACTTCCTACGAGGAAGATTCCGATTGCAAGATATGGTAATGCTAAGAACATCAATTGATCGATCATTCCATAATTACCTTCTAACAATAGCTTAATGATAAATATCGCAGCTGCCGAAATGATAACATACATTGAGAAAATCCCTGGGTAATTCTTCACATGATGAGGATCGGCATGAACTCCTAGGTTATTCATTTCTCTAAACACCCTTGTTTTAAATCTAAATGTAAAGAACAACGCTACAATAATTGCAATCAACGCATACAATATATATTTCAGATTTATACTAGATCCTGCACTTGAGTCAGTCGATGCATTATCCGCACCCCCTCCGTTCGACGTTGTTGCGACCGCTTCACTTGATACTCCATTTTCTTCAATGTACTTGATCAAATCAGCCATTTCATCGTCCGATAGATCATAGGCCGGCATCATTATTTTATTGTACTCTTCAAATATCGCAACAGCATCTTCATCTCCAGAATTAATTAGTTCTTGAGAGTTTTTAATCCAATTTGCTACCCACTCTGGGCTCCTTCTTTCCATTAGACCATTTAACCCAGGTCCAGTCAATGTTTTATCACTTAATGCGTGACACGTAAAACAATTTGTGTTAAAAATCTCATCACCAGTTTTCGCTGATAAATTTGTTCCAGACACAATGAAACTTAGAAATAACAGTATTGAAGTTAACTGATTCCAAGTACTCTGCTTGCTGATTATAACATTCCTTTTCATCTTT
>SBGQ01000053.1 GCA_006226965.1 bacterium
ACTACTTGGTGCGCAATGAGTTATAATATTAATTATGAGTTTGGCACGCAAATTGGATTAAAGGTTTTGTCCCTTTGAATTTAAAAAGGAGAAAAAACCATGAAAAAAGTTACCCTGATTACCCTGTTTATTGCTGCCTTACCCATTTTATCACAAGCGCAGCAACTTGCTTATGCAAATACAACTGTTGCTAGAACTGAAGTTAATAATAGAACATTCGGTTCCAGATTAGATAAAGCATATGATGCTTTCATGAGAGGCTTAAATCATCCTATGCCGGCTATAGTAGAATCATCAATGTTCAATTTGTTGGTTCTCAGAATTGATTATCCTGAATTAGATTTCACTACAGCGTTAGAAAAATTAGATGATTTAAGTGTAAACGGCGCGAATTCTGTTGTTCGTTATAAAGCTTATATCACAACTGAATTTATGAAAGACCCAGGTCTGTTCTTAGAAGTAGATCCGGAAGATTTTAATCTGTATATGGATGTTGAAAAGGCTGACCATTTTTACGTTGCGCTTACAAAAGCCATACAAAATCAATTAACTATGATTGATTAACCCGCTAAACGATTTCTTACCAACCAACCCTAACTCCGGTTTCCGTTCCCGTCTCTTCATACCCAACCAACCAAACCGCTTCGGCGGAAATCGGATTCATGCAAAGACCTGTAAGTCATAGTAATTACAGGTCTTTTTTTGTCGTTTTGTCAGTTATGAGTGCATTTGCACACTATTTGCCATAATGTAATCATACAAAAGATGCCAAATAATCGGACTTGAACCGTTATATTCAGCTAAATTTAACCCCATTTAATTATGAAAAAGACTTTTGATTTTACTGTTGATGACATGACCTGTGGCGGATGTGTAAAACGTATTACTCTGGCAATCAATAAATTAGACGATTCGGCAGAAGTGAATGCCGATTTGGCAACAAAGTCTGTTCATTTAGAAACTCGTGTTTCAGACTTTAATATTATTACACAAGAGCTTGATAAAATTGGCTATAAACCTATATTGAAATAATTATGAGAACAAGTAACCCTGCAATTAACGAGAAAGTATTTTCTGAAGTTTATAATACAGCTTCAGGTGATTCAAAAATGACGATTGAAGGAACCGTCAATAAATCATTCCTTTTACTTTTATTGGTATTTACCGGTGCCTCTTTAACTTGGCATCCTGAAGCAGAATCAGTTAGCGGATTGATGTTTTTAGGTATGATTGGGGGTTTAATCACCGGTTTTATCACCATATTCAAGAAGAATATCTCCATGTACACAGCGCCATTGTATGCCTTATTCGAAGGTCTATTCTTAGGTGGGATTTCATCCATCTTTGAAGCCAGCTTTCCGGGAGTTGTTATACAAGCTATTTTGTTAACCTTTGGCACGGCTGGTGGATTATTACTTGCCTATAAATCAGGTTTAATACCGGTTACCGAAAATTTTAAATTAGGAATTGTGGCTGCTACCGGTGGAATTGCAATTACGTATTTCTTTAGTTGGATTTTAGGAATGTTTGGGATTGATTTAGGCCTTGGTATAAATGGCGGAATCTATGGAATCCTATTTAACCTTTTTGTTGTTGTAATTGCTGCTTTAAATCTAGTGTTAGATTTTGATTTTATTGAAGAAGCAAGCAAAAGAGGGGCTCCAAAATTTATGGAATGGTATGCCTCTTTCGGCCTAATGGTAACTCTGATTTGGTTATATCTTGAGTTTTTAAAATTAATTGCTCGTTTACAAAGCAGAGATTAGTAATAAGTAAATATGTTTTATAAAAGCTGATAGGGAAACGTATCAGCTTTTTTTTTGAAGTTTCAACACAGATGTGTCAAAGTTTAAAACTCTAGAATGTTTACACTATCAATAATTGAAAATATGGTGACGAGTTTATTTAAAATCACGCTCAATTAGGCTTACTGCATGTTTTGCTGAAAGGGTCACTAAAGGTATTCCACCGCCAGGATGAGTTCCGCCACCAACTAAATACAAGTTTTTTGCATATGATGAACGATTTCTTGGTCGTAAAAAAGCTGCATATCTGCTGTTAGATGATAATCCGTAAATACTTCCGCGATTGGTATTATAATTCTTTTCAAAATCATCAGGAGTGATGATATTCTTGCTGATAATATGTTTTTCTAAATCGACCAGACCGTTAGCTTTTAACAGTTGAATGATTTTCTCTGCATAGGACTCTTTCAGTTCATTCCATGAAAGATGTTTATGTGTATAAGGCGCATTTACAAGAATAAATAAATTAGAATGCCCTTGCGGTGCATGTCCATCTTCCGAAAATGAAGTATTCGCAATGTAAATAGTCGGTTCTTCAGCAGGCTTTCTTTCAGAAAATATTTCATCAAATTCTTTTTTGTAATCTGATGAAAAGAAAATAGTGTGATGTTTAAGTAAACTGTACGTCCTGTTTATACCTAGTTGCAAAACAAATCCCGAACAAGAAGGTTCTAAAGCTTCAAATCGTTTTTTATCTGCTGATTTTACGTGCTTGTCAGAAAGTAATTTTGTGTAGGTGTAAACAGAATCGGCATTTGAGATTACACAATCCGCCTTAACAAAACGATTATCGCCGTTTTTTGAAATACTTACCCCAATTGCCTTTTTGTTTTTTACTTCAATCTGTTGAACAGGTTGATTGTACTGTATGCTAACACCTAAATCTAATGCGAGTTTTTCTATAGCTTTCGCCAATTGAAAAAGTCCGCCTTTTACATAGAAGCCACCTTGTGCAAGTTCTACATATGGGATCACATTAAGAGTTGCCGGAGCTTTATAAGGTGAAGAGCCGTTGTAGGTCGTAAATCGTTTAAAGAATTGCTTCAAATAGGAGCTTATAAATGCTCGTTCAACAGATTCAGAAACGGTGGCAAAAGCATTTATACTCAGTAAATCTTTGAAATTCAATGTCTTAAAATCAGACCATTCAGCTAAGGGATTAAACAAGAATGCCTGAGCCGTTTTGGCATATAATTCTGCGCTTTTACCAAGAAATCGCACATAGTTTTCTTCATCTTCCGGAGAAAAAGAACGAATTTGTTCCAGCGTTTTGGATAGATCACTAAAATTGTCAAATCGGGTTCCATCCGGATAAATGTATCTACAAAGTGGTTCTAAAGGTGAAATACTCATGTAATCGGAGAGTTCTTTGCCGCAGGTTTTGAATACATCATCCAAAATAAAAGGCATGGTAAACAGGGAAGGCCCTGAATCAAAACGATAATCACCCAATCTGATTTCACTCATTTTTCCGCCCGGCAATGAGCCGGCTTCAAAAAGAGTAACTTCGTTGCCTTTTGCCGCTAAAAGTGAAGCTGAAACTAAGCCACCGATTCCGGCTCCGATTACAATACAATGCATCTTATACTTTTAATCTTAAATTTGCCACCGATTCGATATGATATGTTTGAGGAAACATATCAACCGGTTGAACCTCAAGCACTTCGTACACATCTTTCATTAAAGCTAAATCACGCGCAAGTGTACTCGAGTTACAGCTCACATAAACAATCTTAGGGCATTTTAAGTTCAGTAATTCCTGAACTACATCTGGGTGCATTCCTGCACGCGGCGGATCGATAATAATAACATTAGGATTACCGTGTTTTGCCAAAATTTCTGCGTTAAACGTGTCTTTCATATCGCCCAATTCAAAAGAAACATGCTCTACATTATTGTCTTTCATGTTTTGTTCAGCATTCTTTATAGAAACAGGATTAAGCTCGATTCCGACCACTTTTGATGCCTTTCCAGACATGAATAAAGTCAAGGTTCCGACTCCGCAGTATAAATCATAAACCACATCATTTTGCTGAATATCAGCGAAGTCTCGGGCAACTTCATACAATTGCTCAGCCTGACGTGTATTGGTTTGGAAAAACGCATTCGGATGAATGTTGAACTGAAACTCACCGATTTTATCACGAATAAATCCCGGACCAAACAATACGTTTTCATATCTGCCCACAGAAGTCGGCGATTTTGTGTCATTCACGTTTTGCGTGATGGTCGTAATCATCGGGAATTGTTTGAGTAAAGCTTCAACATAAGGTTTCATAAACGCATCGTTTTCGCCAAATGTGACCACATTTACCATTAAATCCGGGAAATAATGTGAATTACGTATCATCAGATTGCGTAAAAATCCTGTATGATGCACAGGATTCCATGGTTCAAGCCCGAATTCAGCGGCAAACTTTCGTGTGAAATCTAACATTTCAAAAGCGTAAGGATGCATTAAATGGCACTCGTTTAAATGCAAGATGCGGTCAAAACGTCCCGGAGCGTGCATTCCGCCCACAAATCCTTCAGCCTGAATAAATTCTTCAGAGTTAATTTCTTCTTGAGTAAGCCAACGTCTATCGCCAAACGTAAATTCCATTTTATTACGATACCCAAAAGCAGACGCTGAACCGATTGCCTGATGCACAGGAACATCCGGAAAACCGCCTATTCGGCGAATATGATCTTCCACATGCTGGCGTTTAAACTCAACTTGTTTTTCGTAGGGGAGATGTTGCCAAGAACAACCACCGCATTCCACCGCATGGGAGCATTTAGGTTTGATGCGGATTTCACCGGGCTTTACGATTTCCAGTAATCTTGCTTCCGCATAATTACTTTTCTTTTTTATGATTTGCGCTTTTACAACATCGCCGGGAGCCGTGTTGGGTACAAAAACAGAAAATCCGTTTGCTTTGCCCAAACCTTTTCCTTCAAACGCGGCTTTCTCGACGGTAAGCTCGATTTGCTGACCTTTTTTAAGGCTGATTTGATTCATTGAGTGGTTTAACTTTGTGTGATTTCATTCTGGAGCTGATACAAATCAAAATAACATTGCATGGAATCAACCAAGCTTGTTTGTTCTTTTAATCGTTCAGAATATAATTCGAGTAATTGAGTGCCAAGCGCTACAATCGATTCATATAAACAAATGGCAATATCCGGGTGGCGTTTTTTTAGGACTTCAAAATCAGATTTATAAAAACCGTAAAGAATGGAGTCTTCTGTACATTGAACGGAATATAAACGGCGCATTTCGGATGTTAAAGAGAACTCTGCGAAACTTTGATAGGGTTTAAGTGTGACAGACGAACCCTCATTATCAGGTAAAAATAAATGTACTTCACCTTTTTCGATGAAATAGAGCCCGGATGCAGGGTCGCCTTTATGAAATACAAATTCGTCTTTTCTAAACTCTCTGCGGTGACATAATTTAACGAACGCATTTCGCTGTAAAGGATTCATATTGTTCAATAAGGAACAGTGAACCAGTAGTTTAATGTGGTCTCGTAAATCTGATATCGGTTTTTTCATATCGGGAAGATACACATTGTAAAGAAATATGATTTTTAGAAAGTTGATAACATTTTCATCATATTCGTAAAATAAATTAGACAAGAAGACACTTTGGTATTAAATTTGTAGCATGTTTCAGATTGATAATGTTTTGCTTTCAGATGATATAGCAACGGTTAAATTTGCTTGTGATATAAGTCGTTGTAAGGGAGCATGTTGTGTTGTAGGCGATGCCGGTGCACCTGTAGAAAAATCAGAAATTCCGATCTTAAAAAAAGCTTATCAAGTATTAAAAGGGGAACTTAGACCCGAAGCAGTTAAAGAAGTTGAAACGAACGGGCTTATCTCAGAAAAAAGTAATGGTGATTTAGAATTAGCTTGTACAAACAACGAGGCCTGTGTTTTTGTTGTTTTTGATAAAGCAGGAATTGCTTACTGTGCCATTCAGCAGGCGTTTTATGAATGTCGTTTGAACTGGGAAAAACCAATTAGCTGCCATTTATTTCCAATCAGAATAAGTAAAATAGGGGAATTGGAATATGCGAATTATCAATATGTACCTTCGATTTGTTCAACAGCATGTGAACGCGGAAAAAAAGAAGGTATTTATTTAGCTGATTTTATTCGTAAACCGCTGGAACGTAAGTACGGAAAAGAATGGGCTGATGCCTTTGCGCATACGGTTCAATTAGTTAGAAAGGCCAATCGGGTATGATACGTCACGGACAATTTTTATCGCAGAAACAGACCTTATCTCAAAAACTATCTCCTCAGCAGATTCAATACATAAAACTGTTGCAATTGCCTACTTTGGCTCTAGAGCAACGGATAAAAGAGGAGATAGAACTCAACCCGATATTAGAAGAAGCTGAGGATTTTGATGAAATGCCGGATATTCAGGAGGCAGTTAGTGACGAAAATCCTGAGTTGGCAAATGAGCGAGAAAATGAATCTGAATCTGAAGAACGCCTGGAAGATATTGAGCCGCTTGAAGATATCTCAAAATTAGATGATGATGATTGGGACGAATTTCTTCATGCCGATGAATTGGAATCTTACAAAGCTCCATTAAATCCTGATTTAGAAGACATTCGTGAACTTCCGAAACCTTATCATGAATCATTATTGGAAGAACTCGAAAATCAGGTACAATTACTCAACCTAAATGAGCGTGAATTGCTTATTTCAGATCAAATTTTAGGTTCTTTGGATTCCGACGGATATTTCAGACGTGATGTTCAGGCTGTGATTGATACGATTGCCTTTAATCATCAAAAATTGGTTACAGAAGACGAAGTTGAATGGGTGCTCAAAAAGATTCAGAGATTAGATCCTCCGGGAATTGCGGCGCGTGATTTACGTGAGTGTTTGCTCATTCAATTAGAATTGCAAAAAGATGAATTAGACGGTGCTGAATTAGCCATCGAAATCCTGAAAAATGATTGGGATGCGTTTGAAAAGAAACATTATTCCAAATTGATTCAGAAATATAAAGTGGATGAAGACGAATTGAATCAGGCGTACACCTGCATTCGTTCATTAGATCCCAAGCCGGGCTTGGTTGAATCTGCAGGAATGAGTTCGAATGAATATGTGATTCCCGATTTCCATGTGGTTTACCTTCCTTCTGACGATGAAACGGAAGATGGTGAGTTTGAGATTACTCTGAATCAACGAAATGCGCCCAAACTCCGAATTTCACCCACTTACAAACAGATGTGGAATGAGATTAAGAGCTCGAACAAATCTGATAATCACATTAAAGAAACACAGCAGTTCATTAAGTCTAAAATGGATTCGGCTAAATGGTTTATTGATTCGATTTTGCAAAGACAACATACACTTATGAGTGTTATGCAAACTTTGGTTGCCATGCAGGAAGATTTCTTTAAATCAGGTAAGGGTTTGAAGCCCTTAATCTTAAAAGATATTGCAGATCGTGTCGGGATGGATATTTCTACGATTTCACGTGTGGCAAACGGTAAGTTTGTTCAAACTCCTTTTGGGGTGTATGAATTAAAATATTTCTTCAATGAAGGGATGAAGACATCAACCGGTGAAGAAGTGGCCAATCGTGAAATTAAAGATCTGATTATCAAAATTATCTCCGAGGAAGATAAAACCAAGCCATTAAGTGATCAGGATTTGGTTGTTGAACTGAAAAAGAGAGGTTTTCCGGTTGCCAGAAGAACAGTTGCTAAGTATCGTGAATTGGAAAAAATCCCGGTTGCGAGGCTGAGAAAAGAAATATTTTAGATTTCGGATTTCGGATTTCGGATTTCGGATTTCGGATTTCGGATTTCGCTTCGCGGTTCTGCGCTACGCTTCGAATCGGATTTCGGATGGTTGATGTATTGATTTAACGATGAAATGATTTGGGAAATAAAAGCCCTCTAACGATTTAGTCTTCGGTATTTTATAATAAAATCAGAATTGTTTAGAGGGCATAAGCTACTGAATTAAATGATATTTAAAGGCTAATCGTTTTGTAACCGAGTTCTTGTAATCCAAATAAATAAGTAAGTCCGTTTTCACTTTGCAGAGCTTTTTCAGGTAAGAGAGAAGTATCTACCGACAAGTTCCTAACGGATAACCCACAAATAACCGTAGTAATGCCTTGCTGATGTGCTTCGTTAATTAACGTTTTTAAGCTTTCATCCGTTGCAATTTCTTTTACTAATGCACCACAGGTTATGATTTGAAAATCAATGGTTTTGTGTTGAGTTTTAAAATCACTGCCAGTTTTGATAGCTGCTTTTAAATGCTGATTTGTTCTTACTAATATCGCATACTTTCCGTTAGGTTTTATAGCATGTTCAACATCGGAAACGTTTGGAATATGTTGAGCCTGTATAGTTAATACATTGAAAAATAACGTTAGAAAAAGAATCGAAAGAATGGATAAAAATTTCATTTTGGTGAGTATGTGTTCAATAGTTTGATTTGAATCTAATGTAATGAAACCACATGCCTTTGTTCGTGACCTGAGTTACAAACCCGATTATTAATGAAAGGTTAAAAAATCTAAATTTGTCTGTTTTTAATCTTGATGATAATTTTAAAACTGAGTAACATGTGATGTCCAAAAATAATCGGGATGTGGCGCAGCCCGGTAGCGCGCCTCGTTCGGGACGAGGAGGCCGCAGGTTCAAATCCTGTCATCCCGACAAAATGTAGTACGGTGTTTATACGTCTGAGGGTGTCGCCATGAGGGATAGAAGCGGCATACTTTTTTGAGCGCTAGCGAAAAAAAGATATAGCGGATAGCCCGACCCGTAGCGAAGCGAAGGGGCATGGCAAAATGATTAATGATTTAGTTGTTGTTCTATAAGCCAAACAAACTGATGAGTGTTTCGTCCATCAATCCATTCCAATTACCCCAAGAGTGACCTTCATTTACCTTTTTGTATTCGTACTTCCAACCTTTGTTGTCAAAAATCAGTTTCATATTGTCAGCGTCGTTTTCGGTGTCGCTTATAGTACCCGTTGACATAAACAGTTTTACAGGAGCTAATGTCTGTTTTTCAGCTAATTCATAAACTGGTGGTTTAAACCAGAAGGCAGGAGAGTGAATGCCAATTTTACCAAATACTTCGGGTAATTTGCTCATAATATATGCGGAATGAAGTCCTCCCAACGAAGTTCCAAGCATTCCTCTATTATCACGGTTAGCTTTAACAGGATATGTTTTGTCAATAAATGGAACAAGTTCATCTCGCAAAAATGCAGAATAATCCGGGTTCATCACATATTCAAATTGTCTGCGATTTTCTGATGGATTTTTTGGGTTTAGCGGAGAGATGAAAATTATAATTAGGGGTTCAATTTTATCAAGTGCTATCAAATTAGATGCAATTACAGGCAGATTTCCGAGTTTTTCATCACTGTATTCTTGTCCGTCTGTAACATATAAAACGGGGTATGTTGCTTTGCTCTCAGAATCGAAATTGGCAGGAAGCCAGACTTTATAAGAAAGATCGTATCCTAATTTTTTGGAGTGAATTAGTTTCCAATCAGACAAATTCCCTGGTTTTGCATCGGACGACAACACGTTGTATTCAGATTCTTGGTATTTCGGCATTTTTAGTTCGGAGTTTGGGCCGAATCCGCTCCATTGTACATTTTTGTTTAATGGGTCGAGAATCCAATTTCCATCAACTGTAACTTTATAATCAATGCGTGCATCAGAAGGGAAGGATCTTTTTAAATAGAAAATGTTTGTTCCGGCAATTTGTTCGCCTTTATTAGATATGCGTTTATCGCCACCCCATCCGTTAAAATCGCCATTCCATTCAACTTCTTGGGCGTCACCTTTATAGAGAAACAACACAGAATCTGAGTTGGTATAGGGAATTCCTAAGCTGTCTTTTATAAAGTCCCAGTTAGGCGTTACAATGTCAGTTTTTTCTCCTTTTTGAAGAAGTAACAACACTTCAGTGATGCTTTTTTTTGCTTCATCAACCGATTCTTTTCCGGTATATGTTTTTGGAGAATTGCAAGCTGCAAATAAAACGATTGGTCCTAAAACAGTAAATAGATGTCTGATTTTCATGCGATTAATTGAGTTACTCTATCACAACAAGTACGTGATATATTAGAAGAATTTCAAGCTTCAATAATGTAATATTGTGTCATATTGTACATCAAAATCCGTAAAAAAGCAGAAAATTAGTTACTATAAAGGAGAGATTTCTCTTAGATGTTCTTATCTTGAATCGCCCGCCTACACGTGATTCAAGTATACCATCAGCAAAATTTTGAATAAATCATTTACTATGAAAATGAAACGTGTATTCTTTTGGTTTGTAGCTCTGGGTTTCCTATCTGCAACTGTGTTACAAGCGCAAATTCCGACGATTTCGTCGCCCAATAAATCGTTTAAAGCTGAAGTTTGGCTCAATGAAAATGGCGTTCTTACGTATTCATTGTCGTTTAAAAATCAGGCAGTCGTTAAAGCCAGTAAACTTGGTTTTGTTCTTTCATATCAGGAAAAAACGAACTTCTTTTCTGATTTTGAATTGGTTAAAGCGGATACAAGTTCTTCGTTTTCAACATGGAAACCAGTTTTGGGTGAGGAAAGCGAAATAACAGATAATCATCATGAATTGTATGTTGAAGTTAAGCAAAAAGAAACCGGACGTGTATTAGGTGTTCGTTTTCGTTTGTTTGATGACGGATTAGGATTCAGATACGAATTTCCGGCGCAGAAAAACCTTAGCTTTTTTGTAATCAGTGATGAGTTGACAGAATTCGCACTTACAGGAGATCATCAAACATTCTGGATTCCGGGAGATTATGATTCTAATGAATATGCTTATTCAAAAACGCCTTTATCACAAATAAAAGCTCAAACCGCACATCCTTATAATAATCTTGCCTATCGTCTTGTTTCGAATGATAGTTTGATTCAAACTCCTGCTTTGATGAAAACTGACAAGGGTTTATACATGCTGATTTTTGAGGCAGGAGTAAGAAATTTTCCTGTCATGTTTGCGGATGTTGACCGATCCAAATTCGTATATAAAGCACATTTAGTTCCCGACCCAAGTGGAAATAAAGCTCGTGTTCAAACGCCTGATGTTACACCTTGGAGAACAATTCATGTAAGTGAAAAGGCAGAAACATTGTTAAGTTCAAGAATGACTTTAAACCTCAACGAACCAAGCAAAATTGAGGATACTAGTTGGATTAAACCGATGAAATATGTCGGAATCTGGTGGGGAATGCACGTTGGTGTTTATTCATGGAATTACACCGATACCAATACCGTAAAATTGGGTATAACTGATTGGAATAGTTTAAAACCGCATGGCAGACATGGTGCTACAACTGAGAGAGTGATTTCTTTTATTGATTTTGCTGCAAAGCATGGTTTCGATGGTGTATTAGTTGAAGGTTGGAACGTGGGCTGGGAAGGCTGGAGCGGACCTTTCAAAGAATGGATTTTCGATTTTGTAACACCTTATCCTGATTTTGATATTGAATACATATCAAAATATGCGAAAGAAAAAGGCGTGAAAATGATTATGCACCATGAAACAGCAGCTGGAGTGGTTACTTACGAACGTCAATTGCAAGATGCTATGGATGTAATGGTTCAATATGGATATCCGGCAGTAAAAACGGGTTATGTCGGAACCTTATCACCAATTGGAGAACATCATGACGGTCAAACTATGTCAGAACATTATTATTGGGTTGCGCAGGAAATGGCAAAACATCAATTAATGGTGAATATGCACGAATCTCATCGCTTAAGCGGTGTTCACAGAACGTACCCGAACTGGATTGCATCAGAAGCAGCTCGCGGAAATGAATTTAACGCTTGGAGTGCCGGAAATCCGCCGGAACATGAGACAATTTTACCGTTTACTCGATTAATGGGTGGGCCAATGGATTATACGCCCGGAATTTTTGAGATTAAATTGAGCCACTACAATCCGGATAATAAATACTCTGTAAAAACAACTTTGGTAAAACAGTTGGCTTTATATGTAACCATGTATTCTCCGTTACAAATGGCTGCTGATTTACCCGAGAACTACGAACGTTATGCCGATGCTTTCCAATTCATTAAAGATGTGGGTGTGGATTGGTCTGAATCGAAAGTAATTGCGGCTGAACCCGGAGATTATATAGTAATTGCCAGAAAAGAAAAGGGGACAGAAGAGTGGTTTCTTGGCGGTATTACTGATGAAGAAAAACGTGAATTCACTGTTAAATTAGATTTCCTGACAGATAAGCAAAATTATATGGCAGAAATTTATCAGGATGGAAAAGATGCGCATTGGGACAAAAACCCAAAGAGTTATGAGATAAAGAAACAAAAGGTAACTTCTAAGTCGAAGCTTAAATTAAAATTGGCTGAAGGTGGCGGAGTTGCTATCAGATATTATCCAATTAACAAGTAAATAAATTTAAGCCCTCAAAGTGAGGGCTTTTTTATTTCTGTTATTCTTTAAAACAATGCGTGATAGTTTTAAAATCGGGAATGGTTTATTTGGCTTTAAGTTAGAAGTACGAATAAAAGTGTAGCATTTATTTCCAAAAAAATGCATTTCCTTGAGTCTAATTTATGAGAATGTGAAATATCTTGAAATTAAAATATCAAAAAAATAATACCCTTAAGTCTTTGGTAAATAATAGTATAAAGGATTGTGATGTAGTTGTAACGTAGTTCTGACGTAGTGTGTTGGAAGCGCTTTTTTTCAGGTGTAGTATTTTTGTTGAGGATAAAAGGTTTGCTTAACTGATATATCATCAAGAAATTAAAATCGGTTAATGCAGCAGACCAAAATTGTTGGCTACTGCTCGGTTGGTAATTGGTTAGAATTGAAAAGATGAAAACTTTTCTAAAATCTCTATTTAAAAGTCATGCTGAAAAAGCGCTTTTAGCAATAATGTTAATTTCATTATCTGTTAGTTTGAATGCATGCAATACATCAAATGCAAAAAAACAGGTTGCTCCGTCTCAAATTGATATTAATTCTGATGAAATGAAGCAATTTATGTCAGATTTGAAAAAACGTACCTTCACCTATTTCTGGGATGTTGTTGATACCGTTAATTTTCAGACAGACGACAGATATCCAAGTAGAACATTTACGTCTATTGCAGCAACAGGATTTGCATTACCTGCCTATATAATAGGTGTAGAAAATCAGTATATCTCTCGTGAACAAGCGGCTGAACGTACATTAGCAATGCTTTCGTGGTTATGGAAATCAAAACAATCAACTGATGAACACGGAGCAACAGGGTACAAAGGGTTTTATTATCACTTTTTGAATTTCGGAAGCGGAACTCGTTTTAAAGATGTTGAGCTTTCAACAATTGATACGGGTTTATTAATGGCAGGGATATTAACTGCACAAAGCTATTTTGACGCTGATAATACTAAAGAAGCTCAAATTCGAGATTTAGCAGATAAATTATACCTAAGAGTTGAATGGAATTGGGCGATGAACGGAAATCGTACCATGTCTATGGGCTGGAGACCGGAAAAAGGATTTATTTCATCACAATGGAAAGGGTACAACGAAGCTATGGTTTTAGTAGTTATGGCTATGGGTTCACCTACTTATCCTATTTCAGATGATTCTTGGAATGCCTGGACAGAAACCTATCATTGGGAAGCATTTCAAGGATATGAACACTTGAATTTTGGACCATTGTTCGGGCATCAATATTCACAAATGTTCATCGATTTTAAAGGCATACAAGATGCATACATGAAGGATAAAGGAATCGATTATTTCGAAAACTCTAGAAGAGCAACATTGTCTCAACAAGCTTATGCTGCTAATAATCCATTAGGTTTTGTGGGTTATTCAAGCAATATGTGGGGTTTAACGGCTTCAGACGGTCCAAATAATGTCGAAAAAATGATAAATGGTAAGTCTGTCAGATTCAGAACCTATAGTGCAAGAGGCGCCGCCGAAGATTATCTGGAAGATGACGGAACATTGGTGCCGACAGCAGCGGGTGGCTCCATTCCTTTTGCACCTGAACAAACGTTAGAAACTTTATATGAGATGAAAAACAGATTTGGAGATAAAGTGTATCGTGAATACGGCTTTATTGATGCTTTTAATCTCACTTATCAAGAAAATGGTTGGTTTAATGATGATTACATCGGTATAGATCAAGGACCGATTATCATTCAATTAGAAAATTATCAAACAGGTCTAATTTGGAATATTTTGAAGAAAAATAAGTACATCGTTTCAGGTTTAAAAAAAGCCGGATTTACAGGTGGTTGGCTAAAAAATGATCTTAATAATTAAGGAAGCAGTAATGAAGCTACAGTTTAAATATGTTTTCTTGTTGATGCTTGGATTAATGTGGAGTAACACATTATTCGCTCAGCAAACCATTCGTGGGGTGGTTATAGATGCAGACACGAAAGAAACACTTCCGGGAGTAAATGTTGTTGTGCTTGGAACTTCTAAAGGTATAGCAACCGACCTGGATGGGATTTTTGTTTTATCATTAAAAGAAGGTGAGTCTGTATTGCAGTTTTCCTATTTAGGTTACGAGAAATTTGAAATGGATGTAACCGGAAAAACTGATATTACCGTTGAGTTGAAACCGATTATTACCATGATGGATGAAGTTGTGGTTATTGGTTATGGTACCGTAAAGAAAAGTGATTTAACAGGTGCTGTTAGCTCAATTAAATCTGCTGATATCGGGAAAATAACGGCTTTTAACGCGGAGCAGTCATTACAGGGTAGAGTAAGCGGTGTTCAAATTACAACAACTTCCGGCGCTCCGGGAGCTGCTGCATCTGTTCGTATTCGCGGTGTAGGTACATTCAATAACTCAGCCCCGATTTATGTTGTTGACGGCGTTATTTTGGATGATATCTCATTCTTGAATTCAGGTGATATTTCGTCCATGGAAATCTTGAAAGATGCTTCCGCAACTGCAATTTACGGTTCCAGAGGTGCTAACGGCGTTATTTTGGTTACAACAAAAACCGGTTCTGCAAGCATGGATAAAGCTATTGTAAACGTTTCGATGGAATCAGGTATACAACAATTGGAAAAAACGATTGATTTATTAGATGGTCGCCAGTTTGCGATTATTTCTAATGAAATTCGTCCGGGTTCGTTTAATAACGTAGATGCGGTACCTAATACAGATTGGCAAGATTTGATTTTCAAAGTTGCACCTATGCAAAACCATCAAATTTCTGTAACTGGTTCTACACAAAATTCAGATTATTATGTGAGTTTTGGCATGTTCCAACAGGACGGTATTATTGATAAATCTCATTTCGAGAGAATTACACTTAAA
>SBGQ01000008.1 GCA_006226965.1 bacterium
AGACAAAATCAACAGGAGGGAAATTGATTTCTTTTGTTAAATGAAGAGGTTCGGAATAGGTATCCAGAAATACCGATGTATTATGTTTGAGATTTAATTCCAGAGCATAAATAATGGTTGTTTGAGTATGGTCGCAACCTTTGAAAGGTAATTCCATGTCTCTGGCCACATCGTCATCAATTACAAAATCTTCCACATAATGTATCGTGATGTATTCAACTAAGCTCAGGTTTTCATTTTCCTGAACGTGTTCAAAATAGTGTTCTATCACAATGGGGAATTTCAAAAGCTGTTTAAACTCGGTTGAGCTAAACAAATACAATAGAATGGAAAATGTAAAAACAGCTTTTTTCATTGCGTGTAAGGTATCTCAGCTTTTAGATAGATTCAATTTAAAGTATCTATCAGCCTTATAGGATGTCACTAATTTCAAAAACCTTCTCTAGGTTGGAAAAATTACAGTGAATGTTGTACCCTTGCCTTCAACGGAATCTACTATTATTTCACCTTTGTGTAATTCCACGAATTGTTTGATATAGGGCATCCCGATACCGCTTGTCGGTTCATCGTCGGTTCCGGTACGAAGAATATCTGCACTTCCGTCAAATAAATGGTTTTTAATTTCATCTGGCATTCCAATCCCTTCGTCGTGAATCATAAAAATGAGTTCTTTTTGATGTCCACGTTTGAGATTAATGGAAATTAAACTGTTTGGGAAGCTAAATTTTATGGCATTACTAACCAGGTTGCCAACAATTTGTTTGAACTTGTCTGCATCTAATTTGAAATTAAAAACAGATTCTGAGTGATTAAATGAAAGCTCTATCTTTTTCACTAATGCAGATGCCTTATGCAATTCCAACACTTCTTCAATCAGTTCCACAACATTTGCCATTCTGCGTTGGAGTGAAAAACCATGATTTATGATGTAATCAGAACTAAGCAGGGTATTGATAATATCTAATAGTTTATACCCGGATGCATTAATGATTTCAACCAATGGAAGGAGTGTTTCGTCTTCTATTTCAACACTTAACAATTCGGATGCTCCCAAAATACCGGACAATGGATTTCGTAAGTCATGGCTCACCAAACGAATCATTTCATCTTTTTCCTGATTCAATTGTTCCAGTTTTTTGCGAGTGAGATTGAGTTCATATTGGTTAATAACTTCCTGTGCTAGTGTATATAGTGCTTTCTTTTGAATCTCATTGATTTTATTGGGTTTGTGATCAATAATACACAGTGCGCCAATATTTAAGCCTTCAGAAGTTCTAAGTGGAACGCCGGCATAATATTGAAGATTAAAATCTCCGGTTACAAATGGATTGGTATGAAAAATTTCGTGTGTTTTTGCATCCTGAATTTCTAAAATTTTGTCGTCCATTATTGTGAACTGACAAAATGTTGCACTTCTAGGTGAAACGTCTTTATCAAGGCCAAAGGCAGCTTTTACAATTTGATTTTCGGCGTAATGAATATTGATTTGAGATTTTGGAGTATCGCAAATTTCAGCAGCAAGACGTGCTAAACGGTCAAAGATTTCTACCGTATGCTCATCAGCATATTGCTCATATTCCATTAGTTTTTTTATGCGTTCCTCTTCATTATCAGGAATTGGAATTTCCAAATCGCTTGCCCAGAACAAATTATTCACTTTATATCTATTTGGTTGAATTTTACTGTTGTGAAAGAAATTAAATTCTATAAAAAGATGCCAACAGAAATTTTTAAATAAAAGTTCAAAAAATAATTTAGGTGTGACACAATGTGGCACTTTGTCGATTTACCTTTATTCCGGAACAAATAAAAAGGAATCGAATATGAATACCGCATTTAAAATCACCAAAGAAAATCAGGCTTTAACATTAGTTAGTACACCTGAGCTTTTTGAAAACAAAGTCACTCAAACAGCAAGCGAATTATTAGAGTTGTTCGGGTGGTCTGATGTATCTGAATCTGTAAAAAGTCTACTTCAGAACGATATGAGAGCGTTTGCAAATGAGTTGTTAACTCCTTTTACAGCGATAGATGCGGAGACTAAACAACGCAAACAACGAATCAGCTTTTGGATGAAACAATTCAAAGCGGGTTATTGCACCGAGGCTACTTTGTGTGAAATGCTCGCTGATTAATGGATTTCTTTACCAAATGGCATAAGCCCTAAGTTGGCTAATTTCATGTGTTGTTTGGCAAAAGGAATTCCGATTACCGTAACAAAACAAAGTAATGCAAAAAATAAATGAGTTAATGCAATAACTAATCCGGCAGTAAATAACCAAAGAATATTCATAATTAACTGGAGTGATGTTTTGTCGCCGCTATGCTCTCGAATTTGAGCACCAAACGGGAAAAGTGCAACTAATCCCAACCGTATGCTTTGGTATCCAAACGGGATTCCGATTACAGTTAAGCACAATAAAATTCCACCTAAAACATATTCAGCAGCAAGTACAAGTCCACCTCCAAAAACAATCCAAAGAATATTTCCCAATGTTCTCATAGTGATTCCTTTCTTATTCCAAACTCACACATATTTAAAGTAATGTTTTTAAAAACA
>SBGQ01000018.1 GCA_006226965.1 bacterium
GAGTGCCGTTTCTTCAATTACGTTTCCTTGGATTATCAACAAAAAGACAGATCTGATTTGGTTTATAGGCGGTGCCTTGTCGGGGTATCTGCTTTTGTTTCTAAATGCAGGTCTTAGTTGGGACATGATTAGTATTTGGTTCATTTGGGTAACCTTGGTTGATACACCTCATTTTTTTGGCACGTATTCACGAACATTTTTGGATAAAGAAGAGTTTTCAAAGCGAAAAAAACTGCTATTAGGTAGTACGGGCTGGTTTTTCTTAGGGCCTTTAACATTATTGCTATCCTATTTTTTGTACGAAGCAGGAGTTGATAACTACGTATTGCCTTGGACTATTTTCGCTGCATTTTTTGGATTGTGGGCTTATTGGCATGTAGTTCGGCAACATTATGGATTTCTGGCTTTATACAAGAAAAAAATGGGTGAAAAAAGCTCATTCGATTTCAAGTTAGACAGTACCATGTTATATGGCGGATTGCTAACGCCTTTTGTTGTTTTTGTAACCAGACACCCGGAAACTAAAGGTTTGGTGATGATTAATGACTCCAATGCCTATATATCGGATTGGATTGCATCCGCAGCTTTTGGGTTAATTGTACTGTTATCTCTTGTTTACATCGGGCGACAAGTGTATTTAAAAACTCAAGGTGAACAAATTAATGGTGCAAAGATGTTATTCTTGCTTGCAGTAGTGCCGCTCCATGTGTTCATTTGTTATTCTGATGCTGTTCTAGCAACAGGTTTTTTTGCTTTTGGAGCGTTTGTGACAGTTTTCCATGATCTTCAATATCACGCCATTGTCTGGTTTCATCACAAAAACAGATACCACAAACCCGGAGTTGATGCTTCTCGATTCGGTGTTGCTGCAAAAATCTCAAAAAACTTAGCCGTATTTATCTGTTGTGCAATATTTATGGGTGTACTCGTTCGTTTATTAGGTTGTTCAATTGAAGTGCATCCGGGATGCTTTCCATTTTATATATCCAGCGAGAAAATGCTTTTTGCGGATATGGGCGCGGATAAATTATTTCAAGGAGTGCTTATTGGATTTGCTTTACAGCATTACTTTTTAGATCAATTCATTTGGAGAACATCAAAAGACAAAGAATTGAATAAGGATTTAAAATTGGCTGAGAAGTAAGCCTGAGTTCATAATCAAAATGTATTAGTTGGTTTTGATACCAAATTTTACCTATTTAAAATCCCTATCTTCCGCATGGATTAATTAGGAATAGGTATGGCCCTTACATATACATCGTATTTAAAAATTGACGAATTACTTGAATTACAGGAAGTAAAATCGAGTCCGGCACAGCATGATGAAATGCTTTTTATCATTATCCATCAGACGTATGAGCTTTGGTTTAAGCAGATTTTGCACGAGATAGATTTAGTAAGAGAGCAATTTGAATCAGGTAAGTCTTGGGCTGCCATTAAAACATTGCGTCGAATTTTAGTAATTATGAAAACGATTGTGGGGCAGAATGACATCCTTGAAACGATGACGCCGCTTTCCTTTGCATCTTTCAGAAAGTTTTTAGAATCAGCTTCGGGTTTTCAGTCCGTTCAATTTCGAGAGCTAGAAATTTTATTAGGTCTGAGACACAAACGTATGTTTAGCTTGCATGAAGAGCACAGTTCTGCTTATCAAACTTTAAAAAGAAGAACTGGAGAAGACACGATTTGGGAGTCGTTTGTAAAGTTACTTCAAGTGAAAGGATATGATGTGCCAAATCCTGTCAGATTAAACGAATCTGGATTGATGTTTAACCCTGACCCAGCAACACAAGATGTGATTTTTACCATTTTACAAGAAAAAGACGAAATAGGTTTACTTTGCGAGTTGCTTGTAGATTTTGATGAAGGTTTGCAAGAATGGCGTTACCGCCATGTGAAAATGGTTGAAAGAACCATTGGAAATAAAATGGGAACGGGTGGAAGTGACGGCGTTAAATATTTAAAAAACACACTTCATAACTTCGTATTCCCAGATTTATGGGAAGTTAGAACCCGTTTTTAATAGGTGTTGAAATGAATCTTGATCAAATCGCTTTAAGCCTTCAATCTCATTATTCTGATTTTAAGGTTTCTGAACGTCTGTTATTTACAGGTCATTCACATCAGGCCTGGCCCAATGTCGCAAAGCAAGGTTTGTTAGAATGTTACTATGATGCCGCTAATTTGGTTGATGAAAAATGGGAAAAAGCATTCGAACGCATAGAACAATTAAGAAGCTATTTGAGAAACTGGTATAAGGACCCGAGAGGAAAATATACTCCGGCATCCAGTACGCATGATTTATTGATTAAGTGGTTGTCAGCCTTAGCTTTAAAGCCGAATGATGAAATTGTTACTACAGGCGGAGAATTCTATTCCATTTTCAGACAAACAAAAGCATTACACGAAAACGGCGTTAAGGTGACTTTTGTTGACACAGAAGAGTTCCAAACGATTGATGAACGACTTTATGCTGCTATTCATCCGGATACAAAGGCAGTAATTATTTCACGTGTTTTTTTTGAATCAGGTTTAAGAATGCAAAACTTGGAAGCCATTGCTCAAAAATGTGTGTCATTTGGTGTGCCATGTTTAATAGATGACTATCACGGAACGAATGTTGTACTCGAAACAATTGGCGGAACAGTGTTTGAACAGGTGTATTGGTTGATTGGCGGTTATAAATACTTGCAGTGGGGCGAAGGAAATTGTTTTCTGAGATACCCTGAGACCTGTACGCTTAAACCTACGTTAACTGGCTGGTTTGCTTCATTTTCAACCCTCAAACTCAAAAAAAGTGAATATACCATTCAATATGATGACCAGATGAAGTTTGCCGGTGCCACTTTCGACCCGACATCGGCTTACAGGGCATCAAAAGTAGTTTCATTTTTTGAAGAACATCAACTTAACAAAGAAATATTGCCTGTGATTTACAGGAGAAGAGTAAGTGAATTGCGTGATGTGTTTCAAAGTTTAGGCTTAGATGAGAAAAAAATAGCCCTTGCTCATCACGAACCGGAAGAATCACGTGCAGGATTTATGACATTGAGAACAAAAGATGCACTTGGACTTCAAAAAAGATTGCTTAAAAAAGATGTCTTTACTGATGCGCGTGGGGAAATCATTCGATTCGGTCCGGCACCGTATACAACTTCAAGGCAAATTGAACAGGTGATGGAGCTTCTAAAATCTGCTATTTAAACGGAGCAAATTGGAAATTCAAGTTTAAATTTTAATACATCAAAAAAATATTTTTACTACGTAAAGGCTGCGAAGTCGTCTGTTGTATCAGCTTAAACCTGTAAGAAATAAAAATTTATCGGGTCTATTCGCCAGAACATGACAAGAATCGTCACCTTGCAAACTTATTTTTGCTTTGAAAGATGATTCACATATATTTCACACATATACTTAACGGAATTTTATTATGGCAAAAGAAATTAAAGCTGAAGAACCTAAAAACGAGCGATTAAAAGCCCTTCAACTGGCAATGGATCAACTCGAAAAGCAACACGGAAAAGGTACCATCATGCGCTTAGGTGATGGAGTAAGTGTTGATGTAGATGTTATTTCAACCGGTTCTTTATCGGTGGATTATGCATTGGGCGTTGGCGGAATTCCTCGCGGACGAATTACAGAAATCTACGGTCCAGAATCGTCCGGTAAAACGACTTTGGCTTTGCATGTAATTGCCGAAGCTCAAAAAGCAGGCGGTTATGCAGCGTTTATTGATGCGGAACATGCTTTTGATCCTAAATATGCACGGTCATTAGGTATCAAAATCGATGAATTATTAGTCTCTCAGCCTGATAGCGGTGAACAAGCTTTAGAAATTGCCGAAACCTTAATTCGTTCAGCAGCTTTAGATGTCGTAGTTATCGACTCTGTTGCGGCCTTAGTTCCAAGAGCGGAATTAGAAGGTGATATGGGGGATTCCCACATGGGTTTGCAAGCTCGTTTGATGTCTCAAGCCCTCAGAAAATTAACAGGTATTGTTAACAAAACACGCACCGCTGTAATTTTTATCAACCAAGTTCGTGATAAAATTGGTGTAATGTTTGGCAACCCGGAAACTACTACAGGTGGACGTGCACTTAAGTTTTATGCTTCTGTTCGTGTTGATATTCGCCGAGTTGGTGCTATTAAAAAAGGTGAAGATGTAATCGGTAACCGAACAAAGGTTAAAGTAGTTAAGAACAAAGTTGCACCTCCTTTCAAACAAGTAGAATTTGATATTCTATATGGTAAAGGAATTTCAAAATTGGGAGAAATCCTTGATTTGGCTGTAAATATGGACATTATCCAAAAACGCGGATCTTGGTTCAGATATAATGGCGAACCAATTGGTCAAGGAGCAGATGCCGCCATGCAGTTCTTAGCTGAGGATCCAAGCTTATGTAAAACCGTGGAAGACGCAGTAAAAGCTCAAATGGCTGGTGTTCCAATGTTAGCTAACGATGAGGATAGCCCGTCTTCTGATGATTAATCGAATCGTTTGAAAAGAATTGGCCGCTAAATGCGGCCTTTTTTTTAGAAAAAAGTAGTTTATCCAATGCTTGTAAAAAAAATACAATTAACACCACCGGAGTCACCTGTTACTTTACCCGGAAAGATTACATCCATAACCGTTCAGTCTGTAAAGAAAGACAGATGCTCAATTTTTGTTGAAGGTGAGTTTTTAATCGGTATTGAGCAAAACTTGTTATTACAGTTTGGATTCAAAAAAGGTGAAATTGTACAGCCTGAGCATTATGAAGAATTGTGGGAGATAGAACAGCAAAACAAGGTTTTCCATTGGTTGTTAAGTCGTTTAGAGACACGAGCACACGGCAAAGAAGAACTGCGTCAAAAAGCAAAACTCAAAGGTTTTCCTAATCATTGGATTGAGCCTGCCATTCAAAAAGTTGAAAAATTAAGCTTGTTGAATGATGAACAATTTGCCAGAAGTTTCTGCAATGATAAATTTCGGTTTAAAAAATGGGGCCCTGTTAAAATAAAAGTTGAATTAAAAAAGAAGGGGATTGCTGATTCCGTGATTCAAAAAGTAGTAGCTGAATTACATCGAGAACAGGATTTTAAACAAGAAATAAATGCCTTACTTGCAAAGAGAGAGCGTCATTTTAATCGAGAATCAGATATTCAAAAGAGAAAACAAAAAATGATGAGTTATTTGGCAGGTAAAGGTTATCCCATGCAAGAAATTATGAATGTGTTAAGAAACTTAAATTCATCAAAATAAGTTTTAATTAGTTCGGTTTACATCAGTTCAAAATAATATCTTGTCGAAAATTAGATGAGTATGAAATTTTTAACCATTGAGCGGGTCTTAAAAACACTTTTTGTTGTGGGTGTAGTCATCACATTGACTTTCCTCATGGTTACCTATTCAACGATTGTTATCTACACCTTAATTGCCGTTGTTTTATCCTACGTAATTGAGCCGATTGTAAATAAAATTCAGGCGAAAGGCCTGCCTCGGGTTCCGGCGATTTTAATATCGATGAATGTTGTTTTATTGCTGTTAATTTGGGTGTTTACCAGTGTTTTCCCATCAGTTATCGGGCAAATTATTAATCTTGCTCAGCAATTAAACATTCCGAATGTTCAGGCAATTGCAACCAAGATTGAAACACGAGTGATTGAAGTGATTCCATTTTTACCCGCCGGTTTTTTGAGAGATGCAGCTGTTAATTTGCTAACTAAAGTATTTGAATTCGGTGGTCTACAAGACACTATTTCACAAGTGCTAAATGTGTTTACAAATGTATTTTATGCCGTTTTGATTATTCCTTTTTCTACGTTTTTCTTTCTAAAAGACGGCTCGAATTTTCGTAGAAAAGTATTAGAGTGGGTTCCGAACGATTATTTTGAGATGACCCTAACCATTTTATCTAAAATTGAATACCGACTCGTTCAGTATTTCAAAAGTGTTGGTCTACAAAGTTTATTTGTTGGTTTATTATCGTGGATATTGCTTTCTCTGTTTGGATTTAAAAACGCCTTAGCGATTGCAGTCGTTACCGGAGTTGCTAATACCATACCCTATTTTGGTCCGGTTATGGGTTACGTGTTAGCAATAATTGTGGCGATTTTTGAAACCGGAAATTTTGATTTAGTGCTGTTTGGTGTACTTGCCATTTTTATAACACAAGTGGTAGATAACATCGTGTTTCAACCTGTTTTATTTTCGAAATCAGCTGATTTACACCCCGTTTTGATTTTATTTGCAGTACTTGTAGGTGCAGAGACCGCTGGTATTGTTGGTATGTTGATGGCGATTCCATTGGCAACAACCTTGAAAATATTAATTCGTGAAATCTCAAAATCTTTAAATCGATACCATGTTTTCAGAGTTCGAAATACCTGATATCAAATTAAAACCGCTACCAAAAAACGGTACCATTGCAATTACTTGTCCGGCTTCAACCCCAAATTCAGAGAAGTTAGAAAAAGGGGTGGCCTATTTGGAAAACAGAGGTTATACAGTTGTAATAGGTGATACTTGTTATGCAAAACAAGATTATACAGCCGGTGATGAACCCATGCGCGCAAATGAGTTATTGGATTTTATTGATGATGATTCTGTAAATGCTATTTTTTGTGCAAGAGGCGGTTTCGGCAGCATGAAACTGCTACGAATGCTAGATTATGAACTTGTCAAAGAAAAACGAAAATTGATAACAGGTTTTTCGGATTTAACAGCATTATTGTGGGGGATTTACACTCAAACCGGAGTGCCATCAATTTCGGGAATGTTGCCGGCAGTAGATTTTTGCAGTGCTGATATTCCAACACAATTTGAAAATCAGTTTTGGGAACTTATAAATACCGGACATTTTCGGACAGAGCTTAATGTAAGTCCTGTTTTTTTTAATGAAAAGGTATTATCTGAAGTTGAAGGAGTAATATTTCCGGGAACGTTATCCTTAATCTCAAAATTGATTGGGTCGCCATATTTGCCGGATACCCAAAACGGAATTTTGATGCTGGAAGATATTGGTGAGCCAATTCATAAAGTGGATGGTTATTTAGAGCATTTGTCGCTTTCAGGTATGTTAAGCTCCTCAAAAGCAGTTTGTTTAGGGGCGTTTTCTCCGGCAGAAAAAGAAGAATATGATGAAGTGCCAAGTTGGCAAACGATGTTCCAACGAGTATTCCGTTCGATTCCAACTCCGGCAATTACAGGGTTTCCTTATGGGCATATTCCTGCAAAATTAAGTTTACCATTGGGTGTACCTGTTCGTGTATCTTTCGATTCCAAAATTACCATTGAAACACTTAGTCCACTTTTTGAATCGTGAAAAAGACCATTCTAGTATTTGCATCAGGTTCTGGTTCCAATTTTCAATCAATTATTGATGCAATCGATTCAGGAGCATTAGATGCTCAGATTTGTGGACTCATTGTAAATAAAGAAGGAATTGGAGCGATAGAGAGAGCACAAAAAAAAGGAATTCCGGTTTTTCATATATCAGAAAAACAGACAGCGGATTATTCCTCATTTGCTCAACTGATGCTTGCAACTTGTTTAAAATTAGATCCTGATGTTATTGCTCTGGCCGGATATATGCGTAAAATTCCGGTACAGCTCATTCAAGCGTTTGAAGGCCGGATATTAAATATTCATCCTGCATTATTACCGAAATTCGGTGGAAAAGGCATGTATGGTATGAATGTGCATCGCGCGGTAGTTGAAGCTAAAGAATCAGAAACGGGTTGTACAATTCATGTTGTAACAGAAGAGTTCGACGAAGGGCCGATACTCGCACAGGCAAAAGTCCCCGTTTATGAAACCGATTCGGCTGAAGATGTTCAAAAACGAGTACTAACAGAAGAGCATAAGTTGTACCCCAACGTGTTACAACAGTTTTTGAATAGTATTTGAATAAAAAATGGAGATGCATTATTCATACATCTCCATCCGTCAAAAGAAATTAAGAATTGCTCTGCGCATCAACTACAGCAATAGTTGCCAAGTTAATGATTTCTTTTACTGAGCAACCCAAAGGCAATACGTGCATTGGTTTCTTCATTCCCAATAAAATTGGTCCGATAAGTTCCGCTCCGCCTAATTCCTGCATCAATTTGTAAGCGATGTTACCGGATGAAAGGTTCGGGAAAATGAGCGTATTTACATTGTTATCTACTAATGTAGAGAATGGGAATTGCTCTTTCATCAAGTCTTTATTCACAGCAAAGTTAGCTTGAATCTCACCATCTACAATAATTTCCGGATGATGCTTATGCAAGTATTCTACAGCTTCTTTTACTTTATTTGGCGATTCTCCTTCACTGGAACCAAAATTTGAATAGGACAACATGGCAATGCGCGGAGTAATTCCAAAGCGTTGAATAGCCTGTGCAGTAATCAATGTAATATCAACCAAATCTGATGCGGTCGGGTCAACATTTACCGTAGTATCAGCAAAGAAGAAAGTACCGCGCTTGGTTGTAACGATATACATACCGGCTGCTTTTCGAACACCTTCTTGCATTCCGATAATTTGAAGTGCCGGTTTAATCGGACTCGCATAATTTTTTGTGATACCTGAAACCATAGCGTCAGCAAAGCCTTTTTCAACCATCATGGCGCCAAAATGATTTCGATTACGCATTTGTTGTACAGCGTCGCTTAATGTCACACCTTTGCGTTGGCGTTTTTCAAAATAGGTTTGAGCGAATTCTTTACCCATTTTTATGCCTGTTTCACTACGCGGATCCATCATAGCAATATCAGTTAAGTCTAAACTGAAATCATCGGCAATTTCTCGGATGGCTTTGGGATTCCCTAATAAAATAGGTTCTGCAATTCCGTCTTCTTTTAAAGCCTGAGCAGCTTTTAAGATTTTGTAGTTATCAGCTTCAGCAAAAACAACACGTTTCGGATGTTCTTTTGCTTTTCCTGTTAAAGCACGAATTAATTTGTTGTCATTTCCTAAAAGTGACATCAAACTAAGTTTATATTCTTCCCAATTTTCGATGTTTTTTCCAGCCACACCGGAATCAACGGCAGCTTTAGCAACAGCCGGAGAAATAGTGTAAATCAATCGAGGATCAGTAGGTTTGGGGATGATGTAATCTTTCCCGAAACTCAAATTCTTAGAACTGTAAGCCATGTTTACAGAATCAGGAACCGGTTCTTTAGCAAGCTCTGCAAGTGCGTAAGTTGCCGCCATTTTCATTTCTTCGTTGATTTTTGATGCACGTACATCTAAAGCACCTCTGAAGATGTATGGAAAACCAAGTACGTTATTTACCTGATTGGGATGATCAGAACGACCAGTAGCAATAATAATATCGTCTCTGGAATCAACCGCATCTTGATAAGAGATTTCTGGTGTCGGGTTTGCAAGCGCAAAAACGATTGGGTTTTTTGCCATGCTTTGAACCATCAGTTTACTAACCACATTTCCTTTGGATAAACCCACAAATACATCGGCGCCGCGCATGGCTTCTTCCAAAGTCGTGAGTTCGGTATCAACGGCGAAAAATTGTTTTTGCTCGTCCAGATTGGTGCGTTTGGTGCTGATAACACCTTTACTATCAAGCATTAAAATATTCTCTTTTTTAACACCTACAGCTATATATAATTTAGCGCAGGAAATAGCAGAAGCACCCGCACCGTTTATAACCAATTTAACATCAGCTAAATTCTTTTCAGCAATTTCACAGGCATTAATCAAAGCGGCGGCAGAAATAATGGCAGTTCCATGCTGGTCGTCGTGCATTAAAGGAATATCCAATTCTTCTTTTAAGCGACGTTCGATTTCGAAACACTCAGGGGCTTTGATATCCTCTAAGTTAATTCCTCCGAACGTAGGAGCAATGTTTTTAACGGTTTCAATGAATGCATCTACGTTTTCTGTGCCGATTTCTATATCAAACACATCGATACCTGCATAGATTTTGAAAAGCATTCCTTTGCCTTCCATCACAGGTTTTGATGCCAAAGCACCAATGTTTCCTAAGCCTAATACTGCTGTTCCGTTCGAAATCACGGCAACTAAATTTCCTTTCGCGGTGTAGGCATACACATCCTCAGGTTTATCTGCAATTTCTAAACAAGGGTCGGCTACACCCGGAGAATAAGCCAAAGATAAGTCGCGCTGAGTTTGATATGGTTTTGTTGGGACAACTTCAATTTTTCCCGGACGCCCTTCACTATGATAACTTAGAGCATCTTGTTTTTTCAAATTTAACATGGGTATGTACTTCCAATAGATTTTACGAGTTGAACGTATGCGCTAAGGTACTTGATTCTATTGGTGCCTTACAAGTAAATAATGATTGCCGAACGTAAAAAGACTGTTTGGGCTTAATATGCTAACTGTCTGTTTGCTAATTAGTTAGATTAAGCTTGATTTTATGCATTGTGAAGCGGATGGCTATGGGTTTCGAGTCGATCCGTTGCTGCTCACGAGCCACTTGTAGCTGGTAAGTTCGGCTAAACCCATCGGGCCGCGAGCATGTAGTTTTTGTGTGCTGATTCCGATTTCAGCGCCGAGACCGAATTGAGCACCATCGGTAAACGCCGTCGAGGTATTCACATAAACAACGGCAGCATCTACCGACTTCTGAAATAACTCCGCGTTTTCTTTATTTGCAGTGATAATAGCTTCACTGTGTTTTGATGAATAAATTGCGATATGGTCTAAAGCATCCCGCAGGTTGGCAACCGTTTTAATAGCCATTTTATAGCTCAGAAATTCTGTGCCAAAATGTGTCGCATCTGCTTTGTGCAGTAATTCATCAGGATAAACGCCGTCTAAATGGCTGAATGCCTGCTCATCTGCAAAAATTTGTACTTCATGGGAGGACATCTCGCTTACCAATTCATACAAATCAATTAAGCGAGATTCGTGGATAATCAAACAATCTAAAGCATTACAAACCGAAACTCTGCGGGTTTTTGCATTGGTGATAATTTTTGCAGCAAGCTGCAAATCTGCAGTTTCATCCACAAAGGTATGCACAATTCCGGCCCCGGTTTCAATTACAGGAACCTTTGAATTCTCCCGGACAAAATCAATGAGCTGTTGACTCCCACGCGGAATAATGACATCGACATATTCGGTTACTTTTAAAAGCTTTTCCGTAGAACTGCGATCACTTGGTAAAAGTTCGATTGCGTTTACCGGTAAATGATTAGCTTCTAATTCAGATTTAATGAGTTCTACAATAGCTTTATTAGAATTTTCAGCATCGCTTCCGCCTTTTAGCAGACAAACATTCCCCGATTTTAAGCACAGAGAAAAAACATCGAAGGTGACATTCGGGCGGGCCTCGTAAATGATTCCGACAACACCCAAAGGAACCGAAATACGTTTAATTTCCAAACCGTTTGGTAAACTGCGTTCATCCAATTCCATTCCAAGCGGTGAAGGCATCAGAGCGACTTTACGCATATCGTTGGCAATTCCGATTAGACGCTCTGAAGTAAGCTTAAGGCGATCGAACTTAGGATCGTCTTTATCCATTCTATCTAAATCCAATTGATTGGCAGCCAATAAGATATCATGGCTTTGGTCAACTTTATCAGCTAAAAACGTTAAAAACGCACTTATCTGAGCGTTTTCAATTAACGGCAATTGTCTGGCAGCAAGTTTTGCAGATTCTAAAATTTCTTTCATGATTCGTTTAGATACAAATAATCGTAATGGATAAAGGCTTTTTGATTCTTTTTGCCCATCATCTCCTGAGCACTTTCAAGATCGTAACTGGTTTTACCTAAACCTAAGATCTTTCCTTGTTCATCCAATATGCGAACAATATCGCCTTTTTTAAAATGTCCTTCGAGTTTTTTTATACCAACAGGTAACAAACTGGTGGGTTTTGCAGAAAAAAGGGCATTCTTTGCGCCGGAATCTATTACTACATCACCTTGAAATGAAGAAGTAGAATGTGCAATCCATGTTTTTGCTGAGGACACTTTTTTAGCTGGAATAAATCGCGTGCCAAGGTCCGCTTTTTTCAATAAATCAACTAAAATAAAGTCTTTTTTACCGTTAGCTATTTGAACTGTAATTCCAAGCTGAGCAGTTTTTTGTGCCATGGTTAATTTGGTCATCATGCCACCTCGGCCAAATTGAGATTTTCCGCTGGCTTTTACTTCAATGGATGTTTTTTGAGTTGATTTAATCTCAGAAATCAAAGTAGAATCGGCTTCACTAGGATTTCCTGTAAACACGCCATCTACATTGGTTAAGATGATTAGGGTTGATGCGCCGACCATTCCTGCAACTAAACCGGCCAATTCATCATTATCGGTAAACATCAATTCGGTTACTGAAATCACATCATTTTCATTTATAATCGGCACAACATCGCATTCAACCATATTCTGTATACAGTTTCGCATATTCAGATAATGGCGTCTATCACGGAAATCTTCTTTTGTTACGAGAATTTGTGCGCACAGTCGGTTGTATTTGCTAAAAGCTATATTGTAGGTTTCGATAAGTTTGATTTGCCCTAAAGCCGCCCAAAGTTGACGTTTACTAATAGGGTCGAGAGTTTGCGAAGGTGACATTATTTGTCGCCCGGATGCAACTGCACCTGAGGAAATGAGCACAACTGCGTAACCCATTTCTTTCAATTGATGAATTTGTTCGACAATATGTTGAAGGCGAGCAGAGTCTAAAGTTCCGTTTTCGTTAGTTAGAACATTGGACCCGACTTTAATAACGAGGGTTTCTTGCATGGTAGATGTATAATTCTGATGATTGCATAAAATACGTAAGTGAATTATATTTATTTAAATCGCTGCGCAAGCAGTCCCTTGTTAGCTGAGGCGCAAGGATACTATTATTCACTTTGATTTTCAAAGTCCCCCATGATTGCGGTCATGGGGTTTTTTTTTATGAAGAGACGTGTAATTGCATTTATTGATGGGTTTAACTTATATCACTCTATCGCCAATTTAGCTGATAATTCTTTAAAGTGGTTGGATATTGTAAAGTTGGTTAATCGTAGTTTGTCATCAAATGATGAGTTAATAAAAGTGTGTTATTTTACAGCTTTACTTGATGATATTAACAAAAGAAATCGACATCAAAATTATATAAGAGCATTAGAAACATTACATGTAGAAGTACATTACGGAAGATTTAGATTGTCTAGCAAACGCTCGATTGATAAAGGTTGGGTAAAAGTACTTGAAGAAAAAGAAACAGATGTTAATATTGCAATTCAGATGATTCGACTTGCATTTCAAGACCAGTATGATCAAGCTGTGTTAATTTCTGCCGATTCTGACCAAGTTCCTACACTTAAACTTATAACTACAGAATTAGGTAAAGAAGTCCGTTTACTTTTGCCTCCGAATAGTAAAGCTGATGAATTGAAAACGGTTTCAACAGTATTTGAAAGATTAACAAGAGATAAGATTGAGTCTTGCAAATTACCCATTGAAATAGAGTTATCTTCGGGTAAAAAAATTAAAAAACCCTTGGAATGGTAAAAACGAGTAATGAAAAGATTCAAATTTTAAGGCTGTACTTTTTTTCACAAAATGAATTGTATACTTAATTCTTACTATCTCCGTCGTATGTATTTGTCCAACCGACATACAACTCCCGAACCTCATTCACTTTTTCGTCCAGATTTTCATTAGTCCAATCTTTAGTAGATATAGGCGGGTTCACATGAATAGTAATGGTTCCGCTTTTAAAGAAAAGAGAAGAGGATGGAGATAAGTTAAAAGAGTTTTCATAGTACAGCGGAACGATTGGATAACCAATGTCTTTCGCAGTGTGGAAAGCTCCTTTTTTGAATTTGCCGACTCTGTCTTCATGTTTACGAGTGCCTTCAGGAGCAATCACCAAGCTTAATTTTTTTCTGATAACACGTTCATAAGCACGTTTCAGTGATTTTACTGCTTTTTCTGATGTGCCTCGATTTATAAAAACTTGTCCGGTTGCTAATCCGATAATCCCGAAAACCGGATTGTAAATAAGCTCATATTTTGCAACATAACGTGCGCTTTTCAATCCGACAGATAAGGTAATCGGAATATCTAAAGTCGATGTATGATTAAAGATATAAACGGCAGGCTCATCGGGAAGAGGGGCGTGAAAAATGATTTCACGTTTTATGCCCATCAAAAAGAAAGCAACAACACCAATTGTCTTTCCGAATGTGTTAATGAGCCAATTATTGAGTACACCCCAAGTAAGTAGATTAATGAGTGCAACGAGTAATCCTGCACTTATAAAAACGATTGCTAATATGAACAGAGCAAAGATTGATCTGAATTTTTCCCCAAAAGTGAATGTAGTAGTCTGAGCCATGTAATTTTAAAATGAATGCGCGTGTAATATAAACGGATTTTTTAAAACGGATTCCATTCCACATCGGCAAAAGCAAAAAGAAGAGCTGATTTTTTGAGAGAAAATGTAAAATTTACAGTAAAAGATGCGTTCAATCAAAAATAGAAAAGCGCTTTTCTTGTTCAATCGAATTATATTTGCGCCGAAATTAAAGGAAGAGTTTACCATGAAATTTGCCGTAGTACCAGAACATATCAGAGATTTGCAGCCATATAAAGCAGGAAAAACATTGCAAGAGGTATTGGATGTGTATAAGCCTGAACGTATTGCAAAACTTGCATCAAATGAAAACAGAATGGGTTGCAGCCCGGCTGCGTTAAAAGCTGCGCAAGATACATTTGGTCAAATCATGAATTATCCCGACCCAAGTTCCAGAGCATTACGAGCGGAAATTGCAAAAATGCACGGAATAAAGCCGGAAAATGTAATTGCCGGAAATGGTTCAGAAGGAGTAATGAGTTTAATAACCAGAACTTTTTTTAAAGACACCGACCAAGCTCTGACAGCTGCCGGTACATTCATCGGATTTTGGGTGTTGATTAATTCCCGAGGCGTAAAATTGGTGAAAGTGCCGCTTACTCAAAACTATGCGTTCGATTTACAAGCCTTAGCTGATGCAATCACGGAAGAAACCAGAGTTGTTTATTTGGCAAATCCTAATAACCCAACCGGTACATATTTCACAAAGCAGGAATTTGAATGGTTTATGACTCAGGTTCCCGAACATGTACTCGTAATTATGGATGAAGCCTATTACGAATATGCAAAAGATGAACCAAATTATCCGGATTCAATGAGATACAGAATGGATAATGTGATTACACTCCGAACATTTTCAAAAGGATATGGCTTAGCGGGATTCCGAGTCGGTTACGGAATGGCACACGAAGATTTAATCGGAAATCTAATGAAAGTAAAATTGCCGTTCGAGCCGGGTTCTCCCTCACAAGCTGCTGCATTGGCTGCATTAAGAGATACGGAATTCATTGAGCGTTCTGTTGAATTAGTACTTCGGGGAAAAGAACGCTTATATGCGTTTTTAGATAAAAAAGGTATGAACTATGTTAAATCAGCCTCAAATTCAGTGATGATGGTATTCGATAATGAAAATGACGCTGCACATTTCACAGATAAGATGTTAGAGCGTGGAGTTGTTCTCAGACATTTGCCGGCCTTTGGCATCCCAGAAGGAGTTCGAATAACAATTGGTTTAGAAGAAGATATGACTCAGTTTGAATGGGCGTTTGAGCAGGTTGTGAAGTAATCCAGTCCACATCAAGTTATTGTTTCCCTTTCTCATAATTACTTTTCTCAATCATTGATAGCATCATTTGATTTTTGTACAATGCAAGTACTTAAGAAATTGGTTATTTATGTGATGGTAATATGATGGAAGTGTTAGAGTATGCATTAAAAGTCTCTTCGATTTTTATTTTTGGTGCGCTGGTTATTTATTGGGTGAACGGGAAGAATATCGTAATGCGATTTGTGTCGTTCGCTATACCGCTTTCCTTTATAGCCATGATTATAGTTTACGCGGTGCATGTTCAATTTCAAGGAGATTTTTGGGCGGGAATAATCGGATACGGTTTGTTTGTGCTGAGCGCATTTTTAGCCTTAGAGGGTTTGGGAAGATTTTTGATGAAACGGGTAATGCAGCAATTAAAAAAGATTTCAACTTCTACAGAATCATTAAACAAAAGCATTAGTCAGAATTCGAATCGGACTACTCAGATGAGCCATTCCTACATGCGTCAGGCATCAGAAATTAAGCAGGTAAAGCATATGCTGGATCAAATGAATGAAGCATCACAAAAGAATATTTCACTGGTCGGTAAAAACACAAAGTTAACGATGGAAATTGCCGGAAAAGCAAAAGATGTTGAACGTGCATCTGAACAGGTTCAAACGGCCATAAGTAATATGGAAACAAGTGTTAATGAAATTTCTAAGATTGTGAATTCCATACAAAGCATTGCGTTTCAAACCAATTTATTGGCCTTGAATGCATCAGTTGAAGCAGCTAGAGCCGGAGCTGCCGGAACAGGATTTGCGGTTGTAGCTGAAGAAGTACGTAACCTGGCATTAAAAGCATCGGAAGCGGCATCAAACACACAACAAATTATTGATCAAAATTTGGGCGATATCCATAAAGGAATTGAGTCGGCACAAACAATGTATGAGTTGTTTAAGAATTTAAATTCGAATGTATTACAAACAAAAGAAGTAGCTGAGCAAGTGGCTCATATTTCCGGAGAGCAGACGGAATGGGTAAAAAACGGACATCATGGAATTGAAGTCATTTTTCCGATGATACAACAAGGAGTACAGGGCGCAGAAGAAACATTAAAAGACAATCGCCAGATTGAGAGTAATATGCAGGAATTGAGTTCCGGATTAGATGATTTGTATACAGTTGTGAGAGGTTTTTCGAAGAGATAGATAAAAACTAATAAAAAAAGCCGCTTTATTTAAGATAAAGCGGCTTTTTTTGTGGGCCCAGAGGGACTTGAACCCCCGACCAATCGATTATGAGTCGACTGCTCTAACCGACTGAGCTATGGGCCCGGTTAGACTTTTGCAAGGCGCGAAATTTACAAGATTAGGCTTCTTTTCACAAGCTAATTTTTTTTCCGAACTCAATTCCTTTCATAAAACTTAAATCAGACACTTGATTTTGCAATTTATTGTAACAGAATCACAGATAGCGTAACAATTTCAGTCTTATAGACTCAAGTTTTCTATTTTGTTCTGTTGTTTTTGATTTAATTCTCATGATGTATGTTTAAAAGTAATGCGTTCTCAATTTTGTTTAAACTAGTATTTAGTTTAGGGTTTGTCGTTCAGGTTTCAGCGCAGTCTGCTTCGGTAACGTTTCGCGTAAATATGAGCAATTCTATTCGACAAGGTTTGTTTGATGAGAAAACAGAGTTTGTGGATGTTGCCGGAAGCTTTAATAATTGGGGAAACACGCTTCTAAAGCTCACTAAAGGGGAAAATGATTCTATTTATTATCGAACAGTTACCGGATTTACGGTAGGTCAATCTTTTGAGTTTAAATTTAGGATAAACGGTCAATGGCTTGGCAGAGAAGAGTTTTCGGGCGGCGGTGATAATCGGAAGTTTACAGTTTCTAAAACGCAGGATTCTTTATTGGTTTGGTATAATGATGAGGAACCGAAAATCGGTCCGCCGATAAGTTCATTTAGCGCCTTAACGACCGATTTGGTTGTCGGGCAACAAATTGTATTTACGAATACATCAAGCGGAAATATTGATTCTTTTCAATGGGATTTTGAAGGCGGAATTCCGGCTACATCAACAGAAAAAAATCCACTGGTTGCTTATCCACAAGCCGGGACATATTCTGTGAGACTTATCGCATCAAATGAAGGCGGAGAAGCCGATACCTTGTTGATGGAAGAGTATATCTCGGTATCAAACACAAAAGAATCCTTAGCAAAATGGTGGAACGACCGTGTGTTTTATGAAATTTTTGTGCGCAGTTTTTACGATTCTGACGGCGATGGAATCGGGGATATAAACGGAATAATCGAAAAGTTAGATTATTTGAATGATGGCGATCCGAACACAAAAGATGATTTGGGAATCGGCGGAATCTGGCTTATGCCTGTAAATCCGTCGCCCAGTTATCACGGTTACGACGTTACGAATTACAAAGAAATTAACCCGCAATACGGAACTTTGGATGATTTCAAACGCTTAGTTCAGGAAGCGCATAATCGGGGAATTGCCATAATTATTGATTATGTCATGAATCACACTTCAACCGAGCATCCTTGGTTTCAACAATCAAAGAATAATAATCCAACATATCGAGATTATTATGTGTGGAGCGCAACAAATCCGGCTACTGTAGGTCCGTGGGGGCAAGATGTTTGGCACAGTTCGAACGGTAGTTATTATTACGGAATTTTTTGGGGAGGAATGCCTGATTTGAACTATTCGAACGAGGCAGTGAAAGATAGTATGTTTGATGCGGCTTCATTTTGGATTAATGAAACAGGAGTTGATGGTTTCAGGCTTGATGCGGTAAAATACATTTTCGAAGACGGTTCCATTATGGAAGATTTACCGGCTACGCATGAGTTCTTCGGTGATTTTTCTGCGCACATTAAACAAGATAATCCTGATGTATTTACCGTCGGTGAAGCTTGGACATCAACCGAGAAAGTGCTTGAATACGTAATTCCGAACCGAATAGACTATTGTTTCGAATTTGATGTAGCGGAATCTATTCTGCAAAGTGTGTTGGATGCAAATACAACATCAATGCGTAAGGCGTTTACGAATGCCTATTATTCGTATCCTGATAAACAGTTTGGTGTGTTTTTAACCAATCATGACCAAAATCGGGTGAATAATGTGCTTTTAGATTCCATTCCGATGAATAAGGTGGCGGCATCGATGTATTTAACCCTTCCTGGCGTTCCATATCTCTATTACGGTGAGGAAATCGGGATGAGCGGACTTAAACCGGATGAATATATTCGTACTCCGATGATGTGGAATGCGTCTTCAAATGCAGGTTTTACTACCGGAAATCCGTGGTTGAGAGTAAATTCAGAATACAGCAAAAAGAATGTGGCGAGTTTATCGGATGACAGCAACTCTCTTTTCTCTCATTATAGAAATTTGATTCAAGCGAGAAATACATTTGCAGAATTACGCAGAGGTAACTTTACTTTTTTCCCGACTGATGATGATGAAATAGTGGTTTATAGCCGTTCAACACAGGTTTCAAACGTAGATTCAACACTAATGGTGTTAATAAATGTGAGCTCAAACAGTATGTATGATGCTGTTATTCATCCGATTGGTATAGATACAGAGATTCTGAATTATCAATTAGAAGATGTCATAACAGGAAAGAAAATAAACTTGGTTTCTAATGGTGACGGAAGTTATTCCTTGCCTGTTTTAGAAGCGTACGAAACTATAATCGCAAGAGCGGTGCCAATAACTGTCGCGATTGAACCACCCCAAAAAGCAAGTCGATTTGAGTTGTATCAGGCTTATCCGAATCCGTTTAATCCAAGTACAACGCTTTCCTTTCACTTAGACAAAGCAAGTGATGTACGTTTATGTGTGTATGATGCGCTTGGAAGAGAAGTACAACGGTTGCTTCAAGAACCCATGCAAGCAGGTTTTCATAAAATTACGTTTGATGCGAGTACGTTGGCAAGCGGAGTATATATGTATCAATTACGAACTGCTTCTGGTGTGTTAACTCAAAAAATGACCTTGTTGAAGTAAGTGTTTACAGCTTTTTTTCGCTTTTAAACACTAAATAAACTACAACGACTAAGCTTAAAACGATTGAAACCGGAATGTGATTTTAAGTTGATCTACTTCGCCACGGAAAAACAAAGCAATTAGGCGCATACTATAAATGTTCTTCAATTTCGGTAATTAGGTTTTCAAAACCACGATGAAAAGCTTTTAAATGATGTTCTTTTTCTAAATAAAGCTCATCATGATAGGTTTGAAATTCAGCTTTTATGTCAGCAGTTAAATATTCACCTTTTTCCATCACGCATTGCTCAAGCAATAAACCCACATTTACAAGGTCGTGCCAATCACCTAAAATCTCAGTAATCGGAACACACCATTTGGGATGGATTAACAATCGGTCTTTATAATCTTCTTTGCGAATAAATCGAAGGGTGTAATACAGCATTTTCAACAATCGACGAATCTCATGATAGGTCTCGTCGCTTACATATTTTGTTATAAGAGCGCGAGAAACAGTTGAAATGATTTCGTGAGAATACTGATTGATGAGCTCCATCACAATTTTATTCTTTTTGTGCTCATCAAGTGACTTATACGCTTTTTTTAGAGCTTTTTTATCCGGTGATTCAAACGTTTTGAGAGCTTCAAAAACTCGGTGATGATGAATTTCTTTTTGTTCGTTAAGATAATTCAGAATAAAAGGAGTGCTAAGGGGAAACGACTCTTGTTTCCTTATGAAAAATTCTTCGAGAACACACAAATCTCGAAACGAACCGCTTCGCTCATGTAAGTCTTTGTAGGGTTTCCATAACTTTTTTGAGTTAATTTCATCCGGAGAAAGCCATTCCATCAAGTGAAAAGCCGTTCGTTGACGTTTTAAAATCAGACGAAGTTTATGCACCCAATCTGAAGTAATTTCGACAGGTACGGCTTCAGTATGTTTATTAAAAGCACGAACTTGTTTATTGATAAACGGGCGAAGAATAGCTTTCATCCGAATGACCCCAATTACAATTTAATTTTTGATTTAATCAGGTCTTTGGCTTTGCCTGTAGTCTGTTTAATCAATTCGTCTTTTTTGGCTTCGAGTTCTTTTTTCTTCGCATCAAAAGCAGCTAATTGCTCATTTACTTTGGATTCAATGGCTTTCTTTTGAGCTTCCAACTTTTGTTTCTGTTCGTCAACTAGTTTGTTGAGTTCCTGTTTTTTAGCGTTTACTTCCGCGTCAACTTTAGCCTGAATTTGTTTTTTTACTTTGTTCACTTCTTCGTTGGCAACGGCTTTAATTTGTCTGGAAACCTGATCGTCAATGTCTGAGTCAATGGCGATTTTTAAACCTTTTGCATTCGAAGCGACTTTTGCTGTCACATCAAAAGAATTAATCTTATCCATGATATTTCGGAATGTTTTTTCTGATTTTCCGGATGCCGCTTTATCAAATTTGAAATCAACTTCAGTGTTTTTCATCGAAATTAAAGCAGTTGGAGCGCCACTTAAAACGGTTAAATCAGCGGTAATTGCAGCATTACCTTTAGTAAATCCATTAGGAAGAGAACCGCCTCCGCCCAAAGCAACCGTTCTTAGACTCATTTTTGGCATGGTGAAAACGAATTGCTCTTTTGTTTTTTCACCCAAATAGTTGAACTCTCCGGTAAGATTTAAAGATTCACCTGAATTGTTCGTTCCTGAAAAAGCTAGGGTTGTAGGACGTTTAATCAGTTTTTGATTGTCGATAATGTCTTTGATTTCACCTTTAAGCTGAATCGCGTTCGGAGTTGTAAGGTTTACATCAACCTGTTTAATCCAAAAGTTAGGATTGGCTTCTCGCAACGGAAAACGTATATCCTGACCTTTTAAACGCTGAGGTTCTTCAACTTTTTCTTGTTCTTCTGATTTGAAGTAAGCTAGGTATTCGCGTCCGGTTTCAGCATAACCCAAATATTCGTTTATGGATTGCATCAACTCTTTACCAAGAAGCAATTCACCGATTTTTTGTGAATCAAAATCCGGGAGTTTTGCTGCTTCACGAGCTTTTTTGTAATCATCCTGAATCCAATCATCCACTTTTCCTGTGCCGGAGGTTACCAATTTTGTTCCGTTTGATAATTCCGTTTTTGCCGTTTCCATGCGAGTTTTTAGCTCTTTGGTATCTTTAGCCATCGTTTCAAGCGATTTGATGGCGTTTTCAGCCGCCTTAACATCCTTAATCTCTTTAATGTTGATAGCTTTTAATTTGGTATCCAAATCAGAAACAGTTTGGTTGATTTTTAAATCATCAACGGATTTGGTGATACCATCAACTTGGGCAGAAATCGCTTGTTTTAACGAATCGATTTTATGGGGTGATTCAAGTTTTAACATCGCCATCAAACTATCTGTATTAACAGAAGTGTTTGCTAACTGGAATAAGGGTTGATTTTTGATTTCGTTGCTAAGTGCCGCTTTTGCTGCTTTTGTGCGCTCTTTGGCTTCTTTCGAAAGTTCTGATTCAGTGCTGTCAACAGGTTCAACGGCAGGGATCCACTCTTTTGGTAACTCACCGGATTTGCTTCGAGCAGTGCCCGTTAAAATATCTGAAATTTGGACTTTATCGATGATTACTTTCTTTTGAAGCAACTTCCAGGCTTGGATGGAAACACCTGTTTTCCCGGTTTCAAATTTGTTTTTCATCAAATCTTCTGAATCTGCAACCTGTAGTTTTTGCCAACCCATCGTTCCGCCAAAAAATGAAATAGTAAACCCGTCGAATTCAACCATTGCACCATTTTGCACACTAAGAGTTTGCTCTAATTGCGATTCAATAAAATCGTCGGTAAGAAAATAGATTCCGGCAGCGGTTAGTAAACCCAGAATCAAGAATAAAATTAGTCCGCCTTTTCTGAATAGTTTCATTGTATTATCCTCCGAATTTTTCATATAACATGAATAGTTTGGAGCCTTTCATCAGTTTGCTCACTTTGGAATTTTGGAACCATTTTAAAGCATGAGTTCTGTACTTTTTCACCAGAAAAAGGAAAATAGGAAACATAATAGGCGCAGCTAAAACAGAAGCTACAAAACTTCCCATCAAAACCGTGTTATTGAAATTTGTTAAAACCATTGCAGAATTATACCAATCGGTATAAATGGCTCGCATGCTTTCAAGATTAAGCAAATAAAACCCGAAATCGTGAAAAACGCCGTCGAGTGCAAAGCCGGCCATTGCAAAAATACCCATGCCAAGTATTGCCATCGAAAAGTTGACATTAAACAGAATGAGAACAATAATGAGTATTACATGGTGAAAACTAAACCATGGGGTGAGCCCCATAATCATTCCGATTGTTAAACCGCCAGCCAATTGAGCCGGACTGTGTTTTTCGGAATTCAGCAGTTTTATGAGTTTAAAGATGATATCGATTCCAAACATAGGTCTCCTTTATGTTGATTCAGCAAAATACAAAAGCCGCTAAAATCTTTTTTGAAAAAAGGCGAAGGAAGATGTTAAGGTTTCAGGTTTTGGGAGTATTCAGTTTAAGTATTCAGCATTCAGGTTTTAGGTTTCGACATCAAAAATTTGTTATCAACTATCAACAAATTCTAAACTCCTATCCGAAGCGCAACGCAGAAGCGTGAAACGATACGATAGTACTTCGAAGCAAAATCCAAGTTAACATTTATCAAACCCTCTTCAGTTCACGTTTCGTGAAGTTCTCGGGTTTTCAGGCGTAAGAGGGATTTTTCGTTTCGAGATCTAACATCAACAATCAAAAATCAGCCATCATCCATCAAAAATTTCTACAATCCGACATCCGACATCCGACATCCGACATCCGACATCCGACATCCGACATCCGACATCTTACATCCGACATCCGACAAAAAAAAGGGGTGCGTCCTACTACAGATCACAACCCCGCTATCTTGATTACCCCGTTTAAGGTTATTTCAGTAAAGTCATTTTCTTCACATCAACTACTTGGTTATCTATGGTGAGTCGATACAGATAAACACCACTCGCAAGTTGCATGCCATTAAAATTAGTTGTGTGATATCCTGCGTCAAATGCACTATTTACAAGGGTTGAAATTTTTCTGCCAAGTATATCGAACACTTCGAGGCGAACATGAGCCGGTTTGGTGACGGCAAAACGCAACACGGTTGTTGGGTTAAACGGATTCGGGAAGTTATCAAATAAGAAAGGTTGTTCCGGAAGAACGTGTTTTTCAACCAATTCTCTGGTTCCGATATAGGCTTTAAATACTCTTTCTTTAGAAGCATCCAACCATTTTAATGAATCGCCCGGCTCTAATACTTTGTACATATCGTTACTAACTAAAGCAAGAACATGGGTGTCATTAAACATATTTCCGCTCCAGCTGATTTTGCGATGGCCTTTTGGAATCACAATTTCTCTGTAAGAATTAACAAAGTCTTCATCTGTAAAAGCAAGCGGCTGTGCATCTGTTGTAAGTGCCACACCATCGCCTTTAATGTAAGCCGGCAGCGTTTTGATATCAGGCGCTGATGGTAAAAGCGGTTCATCAAATTCATCAAACTCAGAAATCGCTGAACTTCTGTTCACTAAACGTAGCCATTCATTATCAATAATAATGTCTGATAATAGTTGAAACTCATCTGGAAGTGCTTGTTTTAATGGAACATCTGAATTCATTGAAGTTGGCGTAACCGTGTCGAGACTCAAGGTTACAGTTGCGTTACTACTCGAATAAACTAAATAACCACCCCAAGGTTTGAGCTTTTCAGTAGTTTGAACCGTTGTCCAGTTTTGTGAAACAGCAGAGAACTTCCACATTTTAACTGTACTTAAATTCGCAGACCAACTCACTTCTGTTTCGTAAGGGTTTGCAATGAATCTATAGTTATTAAAATTGATAGAGAAGGTTCGATTTGTCATTCGACTACCTGCACCTGTTTGCAGTTCAAATTTTTGATCTAAACCAAGAGTTTTGAACCACAACGATTTACCTGTTCCGAATACCGGTCCAGCTTCCTCAGAAACATCATAATATTCACCGCTAGTATTCATATCGAATAACCTGTAATCTTTTCCCGGGATGATATCAGCAAATAAATCTGCCGGTGCGGTATTAATACCTGTTCCGGGAATGGATAACAACGTCCAGTTTTTTACAATAATTCCATCTGAATAAGCAGATACTGCGGAATTTGAACTTTGTGTAGAAAACGCTTGGGTTTTTACTGTTACGTTTATGGTAAGTACGGAAGATTCTGTTGTCGCATCTTGAGCTTTAACGGTTACAGAAGTTTCGCCTTCACTAAATGCTGTAATTGTAAGCGAGTTATTTACGGAGTTAGCGGCAATGTTTGCTACAGAAGGGTTATTGGATGAGGTTTGGTAAGTCATAGATTCACCATTATCATCTGTAAATAAACTATTCAGCGTATAAATAGCAGAATTTCCGCCTAAAACAAGAACCACATCAGCAATATTTCCGGTTATTCTCGGGCGTGCATTCACATAAATGTTAAACGCCGAAGAATTTGTTTTTCCGCCCGGATCTTGAGCGGTTACCGTAAGTGTAGTTGAACCGGCAGCCGTTCCTGTAATCAAAATTTTGTTATTTCCAGAGTTATAAGAACCTCCGGCAATTGACGGATTATCAGCAGTGATGGAATAGGTGAGCACATCGCCGTCAGGGTCGCTGAAGTAAACGCTTGGGTCAAGCTGAATGGCAGCATCACCGAGATTAATCGATTGATTCGGTATTACAGATAGAACACTTGGTGCACGATTTTCACGAGGTCCTACAGTAACTACAAACTCGTTTTCTGCTTCGGCTTTGCCGTCGGATGCGGTTACTTTTACAGTAATACTTCCCAATGCAATTGGTTTAATTATTAAAGTTGAACCGTTGGCAATAGAGATTTCTGCAACAGATGGGTTCGGATTGTTAGTTGAATAACTCAACACATCACCGGCATCAGGGTCATCAAAAACAGTAGTAAGATTGATGGTTGTTGAATCGTCAGCCACACGAGTTTCAACAGTTGCTATTGGTGATGCAACTCGAGGAGTGTAATTATCCGGTGCGTTTACATAAACGATGAAGTTTGTACTCACTACACCGCCACGGTCGTCATCTGCAGTTACGGTGATGGTTGTGTTGCCGATGGCATTGGGAGTGATACTAAATAATTTATTTACCGCATCTGATACACTAGCAACAGATGGTTTACTTGATAAGACCGTGTAAGACAAGTCGTTACCATCAGCATCAGAAAAAGTTGAAGTTAAATCGATGTTTTGAGGTGAATCCGTTAATCTTAAATCTAAGTCATCTAAAACATTGGCAACCACAGGAGCTGAGTTTGTAGAAACACTGATGTTTTTCAGAATTTGGATTTTTGGCTGACTGGAAGGGTAAATCATATAAACCACATCCAAATCACCGTCTTTATCAACATCAATCAACTTGGGGAATGATTTTGTTGTTGAGTTATTTGATAAATCGGATTTTTTTGAGAATAGATTATCTGTGTAAGTGTAGTAATTTAAGTATGTGCTGGTACTTGATACTACATCTAATCTTCCGTTATTATCAAGGTCACCAACATCTAAACCTCCAACTTCAGAACCGCTCGGTACACTAAATGTGATACCGTTAGAAAGATACCCCGGGTCTGCAGTTATATCATTGAAAAAGTAACCAACTGTATTAAAGCTATAACCAATTACATCAATTTTATTATTGCGAGTAAAATCATCAAAAATGAATGTATGATAATATCCTGGTCTGTAAAACGTGTTCTCATGTTGGAAGAAATCAGAAATCGAATTATTGGTACCAACATATAATTTGCCGTTATTATTTGTAGAGCTGGCTACTACCATATCTAGTAATCCATCTCCTGTTACATCTACAGGGGTTACATCATAAGCCTGCTGTGTGGAAGTAACCGCATTTGAAATATTAAACGTACCTGCGTTGTTTTTAATAATCATGATAGTTGATGTAGTTGTATAACTTGGTACTACAATTTCAGGGTAACCATCGTAATCAAAGTCGGCAAATTTAACATTGTCAACAAATGCGTAAACCGTTGTTTCTAATACATCTTCCAAGCTAAAGGTACCTGCTCCGTTATTCTTGTATAGATAGATTTGAGCGGTTTTGTTTGGGCTGGTATCATAAATATTGGTTGCATACACATGGAAAATTCCAATATCTGTGCTTCCGTCTTTATTGTAATCACCAAGAAATAAACTAATTCTATGAAATGCTCCTGATGAGGAATTGGTTATTCCTCGAAAACGAACCATATCTGGATAATTTCCATTGCCATCATTGAAATACACAAAAACGGAATCGACGGTGTTTCCGTAGTTCATTAAAGCAACTAAGTCAATATCATTATCTCCGTCTAAATCGCCTGCTTGAAAAGACTTCCCATAATAAGTTGTGTTTGCTGTGTTTAGAGTGAGTTCAGCGGCCGTTTCAAAAGTGGTTCCACCGTTTGAAACCTGTACTCGATAATGTGTTGAGTACGGAAGAACGGTAACTCCCTCTTGAGAAATGTAAGTCGAGTTAATACTTAGAGTCACTTTTTCATTGGCTAAAAGTGATTTTATCGGTTTTATAACCAATACACTGTCGTTCGATTGAGCAGTTATTTGAAGAGAAAGATTACCTCTCAAATTCGAAACCAGACTCACATTGGTAGAATTAAATGAGTTGTTTACAAACTTTCCGCTAAAGGAGACAGTGATTTGATCCGTTGCACGCATTTTATTTTCGTAGGGACTCGGGCTGGTTCCTATAACATGTAAGGGCGTTACAACATCAATATCGGTCAAATTTAATTGTGGAAGATTCGCAGAAATTGATTGCAAGCCTGTTGAGCCGTATGGTGTAATTGCTGCCCCAAGTTTTGTTGTTGAACTCGGTATTAATTTAGCCTCATAATTCCCGGCTTCTAAAGCTTGAAACGTAAATAAGCCATAATCTTCTGTGGTATCATTTTTTACCCAAACATCATCTTTATACAAACTAATAATTCTGTTGGGTTCAAAATTTCCATCTTTCCATACTTGCCCTTGAAAATCTCGTTGATTAGCTATTGTTATGGGCGCAGGAGTCGGCACACCCCACTGCTCGGTAGCGTCTTTTGTTCGAACATAAATCGCGTGGGAGCCGATTGATTGAGTGAGTGTAACCAATGCTCTTGCATCAACCGTAGTTGAATCATAAAATCCGGTTAAGGTAACAGGCTGTAAATCCATTCCTTGTCCATCAGATGGGTGTTTTGCCCCGGAAAAGAAATATTCCACATCGGTTATATTTTGTGATTCTGTTAGAGCTTTAGGAATAAATACTAAACGTGATGTATAATTTCCCCAAGTTCCGCTTTCATCCTTCAAACGAAAGTAGAATCGATTAAATCCCGTTTGAAAACCATCAAGTGAAATATCTAATTGTTCTGTTAATGTTGCCGAAGGTTCAACATCTATTACATTTCCTGCACCAAAAGCCGGTCTGTTTCCAGAGAAGTATTCAAGTTGGTTGATTTTTGAAAGTACACGTTCTTCCGGTTGATAGACTGAAAACCCTCTTGGAATTCCCCATGTATTATCAGAATCTTTAAATCTGAAAAACAGGCGATGGAATCCCGCTTCACTTGGAGCATCAACTTGCGTATCTGTAATTGTTGCTAATCCGGTTTCCATGGAACCCGCCGCTTCTACCGCTATTCCGGTTCCCGGTTGACCCAAATCATCATAAAAATATTCTGCACCTGAAATCGGGGAGATGGTTTTTGTATCTGGTACATAAAACAATCTGGATGCATAATTTCCCCAAGTACCAAAGTTATCCTGAACCCGCACATAAGCTTTATGAAAACCTGGAGTTAAATTAGTGCTTTCTAAATCTATTTCTTTTTCAATTGAAACTACTTCGCCAGGATTTACACTTGCTGATATACCTGCACCGAATTCCACATTTCCGTTAAAAAAGATTTCGGCATTTGAAACCGTTTTTTCCGGAATCTCCGCCGGTTTATAGAACACTCTGCGTAATGGAATGCCCCACAATCCATCGGCATCTTTAAATCGAATATATAAAGCATGAAAACCAACACTTAACTGATCAACATCAATTTCAACATTATCTATAAATGCTTTTTCAATGGATGTATTTACCACAACGGATATACCGTTGCCGGAACCCGGGTCGGTATCAAAAAAATACTCCGCTGCGGTTATGCTAACAGGCGGGGCAAGTTCCTGTGCTGTAAGCCTTGCTGTTAGTAGCAAGAAGCAAGCCGTTAGAATTATCTTGAAATTTTTCATGTTAAAATCTGCTTTACGCTTTTAAAATGCTGTATTTTATCTGATTGAAACTCACACAAAACAATCAGATAGTTTAAGAATTAGTTCTTTTTAGATTGACCGGTAACATTTAAAATTACTTTTCCGCCGGTTACAGCAGTTGGTAAGCTTAAACGCAAATTGGTAACACTCGGAACAACTGAAATACCAACTGCTCTGGATGGAAGTACGGTAGGCATCGGGTCTAAACCTCCGAAAATACCTCTGTCAGCTGTTGTACCGTCGATATCTAAACCGGAACCGGAATCTTTAGCACCGGAAGCATCATTTAGTGCAAAATTAAAATTGGCGACATCTACGAATTGAGGATTCAAATAATTGTTATTGTTTGCATCATTTGCCCCACCGCCGTCAAGGGTTACTAGATTTGTAGGATACGTTAAATATCCAATACCTTGCTCATGGAAGAATGTATTGTTTTGATAGCTTTGTGCGCCTGAAATGGCAGTTGAGTTATATGGATAGTCATACACATAGGCAAAGATATTATTAGTAAGTGTAACGGCGCCGCCAAAATATGTCGGACGATTATAACCGGTAACCAATCTGAAAATGTTGTTATTAAACAATCCAACGGAAGTGTCATCGAGAGTAAGGTAATTCACGTTAGATACTCGAGTATTCACATTTGATAATAAAAATGAATTGGAAACTATAAAGTTTGTAGTTGTACTAATATCTAAAACAGCTGTGTTGGATAGCTCTTTTAAATACAAATGAAATAGTTTAATACCTGTACATCCGCCAACAGCCATATTTCCTGCTTCAACATATTCCACTTCGGCACCAACCGAGTTACGTACTCGCAAATGATAATTTGTTGTCGAAATTACTTCCGTAGTTTTTACAGCTTTAATTTTTACACTGTCAACAAAGTTGATATCAATGGATTTACACTCAAATCCGCCGAGTACAAAACCGTCTAAATTGGTATTGTTTACACTACCGCCATTTAAAGAAATGGCGCCAAGTTTGGTAACTAAACCTGTTGCACCGTTAGCACCACCACCGGCAATGGTTAATTTTTTTCCGGTTGATGTCATGGATAAATCGCCATAACTCGTTGCTGATGGAACAACTAAGATAATATCACCTGAAGTAGCTGCTGAAATAGCTGAACTTAATGTGGTGAAATCACCAATCCCGTTTGGATTGTTATCAACGATATGAGTGGTTTGCGCTTGAGCTAAACCGGTAACTAAGCAAAGGCTTAATAAGATGCTTTTTGTTTTCATAGTAGGTGTGAGTTTTTTAAGTGTTTAATAAAATTTCTATCGACTAAATGGAGTTGGCAGAGCTGGAGGATTTCCATAACTACCGCTTCCTGTTGTTCCGCCGCCTGAGCCGGCTGTGAAGTAATAAGCAGCTCCGCCTGCTGCTGCCGCTAAAAGCAGATACAACCAGGTATTAGAGCTTTTTTTAGATTCAATTTTTGGTTGAGTTGCCGAATTCAGCGTAACTGAAATCGATTTAGATCCATCGCCGGAATACAAGGTTATTTGTCTGGATTCGTCTTTATAATTCTGTTTAGTGATACGAATCGTGTACGTATCAGGCTCTAAATCAATGCTAAATGAGCTTGGTTTGTTTAATTGGTTGATACTCTGTCCCGCCTGATTAACAATTAATAAGTCATATCCTGAAACGTTCACATTCATGGTTAAACGAACGGTTTCTTTTTTGAGAGTAACATTCATGGGCGTGGGTTGACCCGCATTCACCCGAATTGTTTTGTTTTCTGTCTGATAACCGCTTTTGGAAATCGAAATGGAATAATCTCCTTCAGTTAAATCGGTAAAAGTAGCAACACCTGAGCGAACAGTTCCCGTAATGGTTTTGCCTTCCTTAGGTTGAACACTAATTCGAGCGCCATCACCATCAGGAACAAAGATTTGGAGTGAGCCGAAAATATCTCGGTCGTATTGTGGCGCTTCGGAAACATCAATAGAAAAGAAAACGACCTGTTGTTTGTAAAATGTAAGAACTTCGTTAAAGGTAAATTCTCTGGAATCAATCTTTAATCGTTTTGAAGTAGCGTCTTCTGCACCTAAAAACTCATAAGCAAATTTTAAACGAATCTGATTTCCTTTGATTCTGGAATTTGCGCCGTCAAAAAAGATCCCGTCGATACTCAACGAATTAGAACGAATCCAGTCTAAAACTCCGTCTTCTTTGAAGTATTTACGCGCGGCATCAGCAATGGTAAATACAATAACCCCTTCATCCTCTTCAAGTTTAGGTACTACCATCTCAGACGAGCTGAACTGAGCACTTTTATCTACAAAAGTGATTTTAAGTTTCCCTTTTTTTATCACATTCTGCGCCTGAGCGATTGAGAATGTACTCATCAGAGTAACAAAAAGAACCATTACCAATCGAATGATGGTTACAGCTGTTTTGGATGATGGATTTCCGTTGTAATTCATAGTTCTAAGGTTTTTCAAAGGAAGTAAGATGATCGGTGAGCGGGTTTAACAACATGCAAAGCACTGACAGTTTTTCAATTTGCTGTTTATTATTCAAGGTTTGATCGATGCGTAACACATGTTCATAACCTAACTCAGTATGTTTAAAAAGAAACAAAAAGCGAATACTTAACGCATCTTTTGCAGTTAAAACACCAATTGCTTTTTGTTCGCCAAAAGCAGATAAAAATTGGATGAGGTGATTCAATGTGTTCGATTTTTCACTCACATCAGAATAATGCAAGGTATCTCGTTTTACAAGTTTAATGGAGAAGTCGGCATTATTCGCGAAATCTTCTTCCGTAAAACCGGCTTCCAACCATTTTTTTAATAATGGTTGTGTTGAATCCGCTTTAATTAACATTCCGGTCGGGAAGCTGGAATCTTCATTCAAACTGTAGGATAGTTGCGGACGCGGAACAATGGGTTCTTCTAAAGAGCGGAATAAAAACTCAGTATAAAATTCGGTATTACCACCTAAGACATCCGCCAACTTCGGACGGATATCAATATGGCAAAGAGTGTCGGAGTTTTGAATGAAAAATAAACTGCTGTGCTTGTCAGCAGATTCATAGGCGTATGTAATTTTTTTTGATTCCCAAAGTGATAGAAGGCGTTTATTGTCTTCTTTATCAAATTTCAGAAAAGCGTTTCGAACAGTAAACGAACTGCTGGTAAGATAACTCCAAAGCAAAGGTTCCATTTGGTTGTCGAGCGCCCATAAAACCATGCCGGCTAACTGTTTTTCTAAACTTCTATCCGATTGGTCTTTCACTTGGGGCGATTGGAAAAGCCACTCAACGGCAAAAGGTTCGCCAAATGTGGATTTATGAATTAAATAGTGTTTGTTATGATGTGTGGCAACTACGTGTTCAGCGCCCGGAATGGTAGTTGGAACAACACTTGATTTCGTTTCCAAGTAGGTTGAAGCTCTCCAGTTTTGATACGAATCTAAAAACAGAGATTGAGCATAACTTGCTGTCGGCAAGATGCTGCATACAATCCAAAACCCTATCCTCAACCCCAATTTCATAGTTTTCTATTTTATAAGATCGAACATACTCATATCAATCACTTTGTTTTCGCCTTTAACCACAATCGGTTTTTCGTGCCAGGCTCTAACATAAATCAAAGGACGATTTTCATCCTCATAATCAATCATCAAAAACAAATATCCTTCGTCACTGTAACGTTGTGAGTTCCAAACTTGAAACAGGTTTACGCCATAAACTTCAGGATAATCAGGGTGACGAGTAATACGAACACCGTCAAATTTTACATCAATAAAGGAATTTGCCTTAAACAGATTTCGGAGACGCTCAATGTATTCATTTTTGGTCTGGGTGAGGTACTTGTAATTAGAATCGCCGCCAATTTCATCATAAGAAGGTTTTAAGCCGTCGTGTTCATCATCTTTTTTGATTTTAACCCCGCTGATGATGAGCGCTTTTTCACTAAACTGTGTTTCAATGTAATCTAAATCTTTGCGATTATAAGCTGTTCGAAACTGTTCTACATAAGAGAGGATTTGTTTACGACGTAGTTCATCCGTTAAATCCACACTGTAACGTAGCATTTTTTGATAACGAGTTTTCTCCAAAGCAAATCGAACAGAAAGCAATTGTCCCGCATTGTTAAAAAGGAGCACAAGTTCGCGGTCGTTGTCGGTACGACCTTCATTTAAGGACGCATCAATTTCAACGGGAATACCTCGAATTTCGTAAATCTGGTCTTTTTGAACGAGTAAATCGGTTTCTATAACTTCTTCTGTTACTTTAATGTGAGTGTTTTTTACCAATTCTTTAAGTTCTTCGAAACCATCAGCGCCCTCATTCGAACGAATTTCAGTCGGAACATCTAATGAAGAGCCATCTGAATTATTAATAGCTCGCAAGACTACCGTAGCATGTAATTCTATGAGTTTATCCAAACTGGGTTCAACACCTTTGGATATAACCAACTTGGGCTGAATCTGTGCATCAACCTGAAAAAATGTTGAAGAGAAAATAAGTAGGGTGATTACAAGTGACTTCATAAACGGGACTAATTCTTTTTTACCCAAATTAGGTACTTACCACGATAGCTTTCAACCAGCGATACAACTTCTGTGCCTGTATCCACTTTATAAAAACGATTCTGCGAAAAGACCAAGCGTTCATATACTTTTTCTTGATCGGCTACTAAAATTAATGCACCTTCAGAATCAGGTAAATCAGCTTGTTTGCCAAAAATAAGCTCACCTTTTGCCTTTTTGTTTGTAAGTAATGTGAGTAAACCCTTGGTAGTATTCGATTCAGAAATTTCTTTATAAGCCTGATTAATATTCAATTTTTTAGGCGCATTTGTGTTGGCTAATGCCGACATGTCTGCGATTGCCGAATTGTCTTTTTCTTCTTTAGTGATTTGTTCAACTACAGCAATCGGTTCACGAGCACCTTCTTTAGTTCGAATGCGCTTAGAATCTAAATCAACATACCGTTTTATGCCTAAACTTGGTTCAGCATTAAGTTCAACATCCAACTCAAACTGGCCGGATTCTTCATAGGTGTAACTTAATTTGGGTTCTGATGTGTAACGTTCTTCACCATCGCCTAAAACCCATCTCACTTCACGAACAAGTTTCGGATCTATGTTTTCGAGTTCTAAGTCAACTCGTTTTCCGAAAAATGTCCCTTTTACTGAATATTTAAAAATATTTGTGAAATTCACTTGAATGCTTTTGGAGACTGAAAGACGTTTAATGTCTTCCAGTTCTTTTATGGTAGGATCAGACTTTAAATCGTCTGAAATATCAATAAAGAGATTAATCGTGAATTCCTCTTTAGGATATTCCGGAACATAGCCCGGCAAGTTTAGTCTGCCGCGTCCATTTCGAAGAACTTCGGTAAAATTGTAAGATTGAAATTTGAACTGATAAAGGAGTCCGTTCAGCGGATTATCCTTATACAAAATCTGAAAAGGTGCAACGATATCTTTTTCATCAATGAGATAAGCTGGACGAGCTAATACGCTTACTTGATCTTTGAGTAAAACGTCGATTTTCGAACGCATACTTTCTTGAAGGTTTTCAGTGCGTGTGCCGTCAAGAAAAGAGTAAGGCAGATTTTCGTAGTAGGTATCCGCCAAAATATACGTCTTGTAATAGCCTTTAAGTCCCGAAACTAAATTGCCGTTGGTAAAAGCCCGGTCAGCTTCATCGGCAGATGCTATAATTTTACTTTTAACGGTTTCGAAACTTTTGGCTTTGTCTTCTAATGTGATGTAAGTGAATGCATACCATTCGTTGCCGAGGTTTAAGGAAATCGTTTGCAAACCTTGAAGAGTCATCTGAGCAAAAACACGATTTTTAGCAGTGAATTCTTCTTCAAAAACAGTTCCAGTCATGTTTTCTTTTATATCAGAAACTTTGTTACTCGATAAAAATCGGTCATCTACTTTACCGTTAATATCTGTAACAACTTGCTCAGTTGTGGCATTAACAACTGTGCCAGACTGGTTCACATTTACCGTTTTTTCTGAGGTGGTTAAGTTGGTTTCTGTTGTAATTTTGGCTGAGAATTGAGTAATCAAATTTCCGCGTGCGACAGCAATGGCATCATCTTGTTTTTCAGAAAATGCTTCACCAAAATTATATAATTGAGCATTTCTGTAGCGAATGGTAGCACGTTGAACTGCATAATTTTTAGCTTCATAGTCACTTACATATAAATAGACTTCATCATTGCCGGTTTTGCCCCAAGTTAATTCTTTGGCATTCATCGGAAGTTGACGCAATTTAACACGAAGTTGTTGTTCATCTACTTCGTCTTGGAGTGAACCGTTTGTAGTTATGGGTTCAGAAACGCGGAATTTAGCTAAAATCTTTTGTTCAATTTGTTTGCGTGCATCTTGGCGGGCATTCTCTAAAGTGTTGCCTTTTCCATACGCTGCAAAAATGCCGTTTTCTTTTTCAATTTCTTTAATTGCATTTTTAATCGCTCTGGGTTGAGCTAAAGAAACAGCAAAAAATCCCTCAAATACCAAAAAAATGACAGGAATTAGACCTGTACCCCATTTTTTAAACAATTCCATACCTATAAACGGATTTCTAAGATTCAATAATAAAACTTGTTGAAAGTACTTCATTCGAAGTAATTGGCAAAAACAAAGCCAAAAAAAACTCAGATATCAGAAAGATTTAATAATCTAGCTGGATATATGTTGAATTACTTTTTAATAAACTTCTTTTTAAGTGCCGAATATTCACGTATATACATTTTATTTCTGCCGAAAGTAATAATTCCCTCTTTTTTCAACTCATTTAAAACTGTGGTAACGGTTTGTCTTGATGTAGCAGTTAAATGAGCAATTTCCTCGTGAGTAAAAAACGGTTTAATGAAGGCTTCATCTACTTCTGCTCGTAAATGAGGTTCACCAACTTCTAATAAAAAACTCAAAATGCGGTCTTCCGAACTCATGAAAATTAAATCGGATAACTTTTTTTCAATGAGTTGCAAACGTTCGCCGATTCGTTTGTAAACCTGGCGGGCAAGTTGCGGGTGATTGTTTATGATGTCTAAAAACTTCTTTTTCTCGAAGCTGCACACCATTACTTCTTCATCTAATGCTTCTGCCTGATGTGTTCGTTCTCCGGCATCAACTAAAGACAATTCCCCGAATATTTCACCCGGATTAACCACATACAAAGTGGTTTCTTTACCGTCTTCGGTGCCTTTTGTTATTTTTACACGACCCTTTTTAAGAAAATAGATGTAATCTGATGGGGAGCCTTGCAGGTAAATGGCTTCTTTTTTATAGGAATTATGCAGAGCACTATCATCATCAAATTGTAAAAGCAAATCTCTAGGTATTTCCTTGAGCAAGTCAAATTGCTCGAAATGCCAAATTTTATCCAATTTATTGCTCATTACACCCCATATACCTTTTATTTTTATTTATGAATCATCCCGAACAATGCTTTGCAAGATGTGACTGCTATGGGAATCAAAACCACTTAATTCATGTCCCATTTTTTCGCGTTTTGTATTCAAATAACGCTCATTTTCTGGCCATGGTTTAAACTCGATTGGTACGCGTTCTTCAATCTCTAATCCGTAGCCTTGTAAGCCGACTCTTTTAGTCGGATTGTTAGTGAGCAATTTCATCTTCTTAACATTTAATGAGCGAAGAATTTGTGCTCCAACGCCATAGTCGCGGTGGTCCGGTTTAAATCCAAGTGCTACATTAGCTTCAACAGTATCTAAGCCTTGCTCCTGTAATTGGTAAGCTTTTAATTTGTTGATTAATCCAATTCCACGCCCTTCCTGATTCATGTACAGAACGATTCCTTTTCCTGCTTTCTCAACGGCTTCCAATGCAGCGTGTAATTGTTGGCCACAATCACAACGTTTAGAACCGAAAATATCGCCGGTTATACAAGAGGAGTGAACGCGAACTAAGACAGGTTCTTCTTCTGTCCACTCACCTTTAGTCATGGCCAAATGAGTACCGCCGTTTAAACGTTCTTCGAAGGCGTGTAACTGAAAATCGCCATAAATAGTAGGCAGGTTTACACTGATTAAATCACGCACTAAAGTCTCATGCTCCATACGATAAGCAATGAGGTCTTTAATGGTTATCAGCTTTAAATCTAATTTTTTTGCCACTTTGATGAGGTCGGGAACACGAGCCATCGTTCCGTCTTCATTCATGATTTCGCAAATTACACCGGCAGGTTGTAATCCGGCTAAGCGAGCTAAATCTACAGAAGCTTCTGTATGTCCGGCTCTTCTTAAAACACCGCCTTCGGCAGCGATAAGCGGGAAAATATGTCCCGGACGTCTAAAATCGTAAGGTTTTGCTTTCGGGTCTATAAGCGCCTTTATGGTATTGGAGCGGTCGCTAGCAGAAATCCCTGTAGTTGTACCTTCACGCAAATCAATAGAAACAGTAAAAGCCGTTTCCATTGATTCGGTGTTTTCGTGAACCATGCGGTCCAAATTTAATTCAAATGCGCGTTGGCGGGTAACAGGTGCGCAGATTAAACCGCGCCCTAAAGTTGCCATTTTATTTACCGCTTGTGGTGTAACAAGTTCGGCCGCCATCACAAAATCGCCTTCGTTTTCACGGTCTTCATCATCTACAACGATAATCATATCGCCACGTTTGATGGCTTCAATTGCTGATTCGATGGTATCGAAAACGATTTGTGTGTCGCTCATTTTATTTTTTAGGCTCTTTATTTGGGTTTACTTCAACGATAGCTGATTTTAAGAAACGAGCTTTTACGTTTGAGTCGATTTCGGCTAAGAAAGAATCTTCATCAACTTGAGTAACAATGGCTAACATTCCGCCTGTAGTTACTACTTTGTCGCCTTTTTTAACGCCGGAAATTTTGGTTTGAAGTTCTTTTTGTTTTTTTGTTTGAGGGCGAATGATAAATAAATAGAACACCAAGAAAATAGCGCCCATAAAAACCAAACTTTGCATGCTACCGCCTGCTTGATTCGGGTCACCCATCAATAATAAAAGATTCATGTAATAGAAATTTGTTTGTTGAATTTAGTTGCGGACAAAAATACAGGGAATCTGACCCATTTAAAACCAAAATCAAGCCATTTCATGAACTCGGTAAAAAGCTTTTCCGACATTGCCCATTTCAGTTAAATTGCTCACACTAATTTTACCGAACATAAATGCCATTTGGGGGCTGGTTGTGCCAAGCTCTATACCTTCGTAAGTCTTTGCGTCACCTTTTAAGACCAGCTTAGCCTCGCCTAGAAGCGTTTCGTCAACTAAGACAGTATCATTTTCAATTCTGACAGTAAATTCACCACCGCCTTCACCTTTTAAAATAAGATGGATGGTGGACGTCCAATCAGGTAAAATTCCTTTTTTGTGACGTAACGGAAGCTGCAAAACCATATCTCTGGCATTAGCTGGTTGTGTGGTCATAATGAATGTGTTGAGTTAGTAGTATTTTTTAACTGTAGTTAATAAGTTAATTTTATGCAACAGCTAAATTTACATTTAAATGAACAACATACTAATTATTGATGATGACGAAAGTGTTCGTGATTTATTAAAAATTAAATTTTCGAATACATATAGAATAATAGAAGCAGATAATGGAATTTCGGGATTGGAACAGTTTAAAAAGCATAATCCCGATTTAGTTATAACAGATATTATAATGCCTGAAGAAGAGGGTTTTAAAACCATAATTGATATCAGGAAAATTAATGCTGAAGTTCCCATTATTGCGATAACAGGAATGGTTCATATTGGCGGTTTAAATGCTCTGGAGATAGCCAAAGAGTTTGGTGCAGATGCTGGATTTCTTAAACCCATTAATATGAAAGAGATAGAAAAAGAATTGAAAGTGCTACTGGTTAATGCAAAAGTCTAAATTTGTTTATTTGACTGTATTATCGTTATTGACTACAACATGTATTACATTAAATCCCGGTAAAAAGAGTTCATATAAAAGTGAAGCAGATTCACTAACGCATGTTCCATCATTACCGGAAAATTATGATGCTGTTTTTCCAACAAAAGACCCGTCACCATTTTTTGAGGATTTATCGCAAATCGTAAAGCGGATTCAGGTAACGCTGTATTATAAGACAACCTATTTTTCTGATGAACAGAATATCACGCCAAAAATGCTTCGGTATCAAAAACCAGATAGATTATCGAAGGATAGCCACATATTTAATTTTTCTAAAATTGGAACTGCAATTCCACTAGACAAGAACGCCGATGGCGTATTATTAATGACTTGTGCTCATGTAGTAGATGTTGAGGATACCGTTTATTCATATAGAAAAGGCCCGAATGTTTTAAAGGATACTTATTTAAATAGTGTAACAGTACTACAAAAGGTTGAGTATTTCATTTTTGAGAGCCCAAAAGTTCATGAGTTTGAAATTATTGCAAAAGCAGAGAATTCAGACTTAGCATTAATTAGATCTTTATCAGGGGCAACATCAACAGAATCGGTAAAAATTCTCCCCTATAAACTAGGCAATTCCAAACGATTACAATGGGGAAGTCACATTTTTATGTTTGGCTTCCCAATCAATAATAGGATGATAAGTCACGGGATTGTAAGTAAACCTGAGAAAGACGGAACCAATGGTTTTCTAACTAATGCTTATATGAACAAGGGGTTTAGCGGAGGATTAGTAGTTGCAGTTAGAGGTGATGTGCCAAACTTTGAATGGGTAGGCGTTGCTAGTGCAATCTCATCAGAATATGAATATTCTATTGTGCCAAATAAGAACATTGAATCATATTTTGAATCAGGCCAATTATATACTGATTCTTTATTTCTTGAGAAAAAACTTTCTATTAATCATGGAATAAGTAAATCTGTTTCCTCGGAAGAAATAAAAAAATTTATGGTTGATAGTGAAGGGCTATTATTTAAACTAAGTTATAATTTAACCTCTTTTTACAGCGTAGAGGACTGAAAAAACGCCTTGACTCATTAAAACGTCTTGTTTTACTAATTACGTTAAGATAGCTTACACGCTTCAAATTAAATCAAAAAAAGGAACAGATACGTGTTGTTAAAAAATCTTCGATTTTTATCGTTTGGATTGTTTTTGGTAGCATGCTCAACTCAAATGCCACAACAAATGGCAGGTGAGTCGGGTACAGAAACAGACAGACCTATTCCATATCCTTTGGAAAAGCCGGAACAGTATACAAATGCTATTAAAAAAGGTACAAGAACGGAATCGGGAGCTCCAGGAGATTCTTACTGGATTAATTCCGCGTCCTATGTAATTAATGCAAAGCTTTATCCGGCAGAGAAAAGAGTAGAAGCCACTGAAACCGTCCAATACACCAATAATTCACCTGATACATTGCGCTCAATCGGTGTAAATCTCAATCTAAATTGGCACAAGGAAGGTGCTATCAGAAATGAGATGGCTGAGGTGACCGGAGGAATGCCGCTCAGTTTGGTGAAGTTTAATGGTAAAGAGCTCACAGATACACTGAAACAAGGCCCTCGATATCGACTAAACGGTACCTATATGGTTATAATTACCGGTGAACCGATTGCTCCGGGCGCAACCGTTAATCTGGAATTTGCATGGAAGTTTAAAGTTCCCAAAGAAGGCGCTTCCGGTAGAATGGGATGGTCGAAAGATAATTTATTCTATTTCGCATATTTCTATCCACAAGTTGCGGTTTACGACGATGTTATAGGCTGGCATTTAGACCAGTTTCAAGGAACAGCAGAATTTTATGCAGATTTCGCTGATTATGATGTAACTATTGAAGTGCCGGGTGATTGGTTAGTTATCGGAACCGGTGAATTGACAAATGCTAAAAATGTATTGGCTGAGCCAGTTTATAACAGAATGCTCGAAGGGCATGCAAGCGATTCAGTTGTGCATGTAGTTACAGAAGCTGATTTTGGTGCAGCTGCCACAACCGGGTCTGAAAAAGATTGGTTGCGTTGGAACTTTAAATCTAAAAAAGTTCGTGATGTCGCATTTTCTATAACAAAAGAGTCGAATTGGGATGCAGCTCGTGCAAATGTCGGCGATTTAGACGGAGATGGTAAAGACGATTATTCCGCCATTAATACAATCTGGAGAAGCGAAGCTTTCCGTTGGGCGAAAGCTTGGGATTATGCTCGTCACTCAATCGAGTTTTTATCAAAATACACTACATTGAAATACCAATGGCCACATATGACAGCCGTTGAAGGCTCAGGAATTATTGGCGGTGGGATGGAATTTCCAATGATGACCATTATCGGTGATTACAGCCGTTCAAATGATCGTGGATTATATAGTGTAGTTGCGCATGAACTTGCGCATATGTGGGTTCCGTTAACCGTAAATAATAATGAGCGCCGTTATGCTTGGATGGATGAAGGAACAACTAGTTTCAATGAAAATCAGGCTGCACGTGAATATTTCGACGATCCCAATTCAGATCAGGGTGATTTGAGAGGATATTTATACGCTGCAAGAATGGGCATTGAAGGCGAAATTCTACGTTGGTCAGATTACCATTACAATGGATTTGCTTACGGAACGGCAAGTTACTCAAAACCATCAACCAACTTAAGAACATTACGCAATTTATTGGGCGAAGAAGTATTTAATAAAGCATACCACGAATATTTAAATCGTTGGAAATATAAACACCCTTACCCTTGGGATATGTTTGCTACGTTTAATGATGTTTCAGGGAAAAATTTAGACTGGTTCTGGACGAGTTGGTATGCTGAAACGTGGACATTAGACCATGCCGTTGCTTCAGTTGTAGCCGGAAAAGACGGAACTGTAATTACGATTGAAGATAAAGGTGATGCCGTAATGCCCACTTGGTTTACTGTACATTTTGCTGATGGTACGAGCGAAGAAAAACAAATTTCTGAAAAAACGTGGTTGACCGGAGTTCGTTCAAAGTCGGTAACTATTCCTGCCGGTAAAACAGTTACAAAAGTTGAAATAGACCCCAAAGGCTTATTTCCAGATATTGATACCAAGAATAATACTTGGCAGAAATAATTGGATTAGTTCCATTCTAAAGGCTGACTTGATACAAGTCAGCCTTTTTTGTTTTCGGGAGTGCAACTATTTGGGTAAATAATCGAAAGTGCACCATTGTTTAACTCAAAAGGAAACGAATTATGGCAAGTCAAAAACACGGAATTCCGGCAATCATTTCATTTTTTATTCCCGGATTAGGTCAGGCTATTAAAGGTCAATTCTTAAAAGGATTTCTTATTTGGGCAATTGGCGGAATTATATCCTTTTTCTTATGGTGGACATACATTATTCCTTTCATTATTTGGGCATGGAATGTGTACGATGCCTATAACTCGTAATCAAATAATCACAATGGAAGAAAAATTTATAAGCTGGTCTGATTTTGAAAAAGTTGAAATGCGTGTAGGAACCGTTTTGTCTGCTGAAGTATTCAAAGAAGCAAAAAAGCCGGCTTATAAGTTGCTTATTGATTTTGGTGAATATGGAATAAAAAAGTCATCAGCTCAGATAACAAAACTGTATCACCCCGAAGAAATTATTGGAAAACAGATAATTGCAGTAGTGAACTTCCCGCCTAAACAAATTGCTAATATTCAAAGTGAATGTTTAGTGCTTGGCGCTGTTCAATCGGATGAAGTTACCTTGTTAACATCGGATAAGCCCATTAAAAATGGATTGCGAATTGCATAGGCTTAGTTGCCGAATAAGTTTTTCAAGGCACCCTCAACGGCATCTCCCGCTTTCTTTTTCAGATACTCTGTTACCATTTTTTTGATGGCATCTGTATCGGTTTTTACCTGTGGTTTTTCACTGGAACCTGTGAGTTTTATAGGAATAATTACAGTGCCGTTTTTATTGGTCAGCGCATCAACTCCGTCTTTTGTAATCCATTTTGCTAACTGCGTATTGTAGGATTTCGGAAGAAAAAGACTCATGGCAAAGTTCATTTTGTCGTTCACTAAATCGTACGTTCCGTTTAATTCAGCACCGATATTGCCGGACGTTAATTTCATGTTCGAAATGGTCATCAAGCCATTTTTAATCACGTAATTTGCCGTCCAGTTATCCAATGCAATATTACTCAACTCTTTGATACCGGATAAGTTGGCAACCTCAAGTTGTATCGGATGATTTTTGATTCGTGATTTAGTCATTCCAAAAGTTCCGGTGCCGTTACTGGTTTTTAAATCGGGACTCATCAACGAATCAATTTCACTGAGATAACTCGCATTTATTTGAAGTCCACCGCTCACATATTGGTCGAGTTTACTGTCCTTGCCTGTAATTTTATACTCTTTGAAAAAAGATTCAGCCCGAACATTATTGATGTTTCCTTTGAAGTCGATTTTAGAACGAGTTGGTCTTAAAATGCTAAACACCATATTCCCATCAATACTTCCGCCAAAAACATCCACTTTTGCAGAATTTAAACGCACTTCTTTCGAATTCAGTTGAGCATCAGCTTTTAGCTGTTGCATGGGAACGCCCATTACGACTAAAGATTCAGCCTGAGCATTTAATTTGGCTACGATAGCTGGTAATTCCAACAATAAAGGTTCTGTGCGATCTTCAGTTTCGGAATCCCAATCCATCCACTCATCAACCTGAATCATTTTTGCATTAAATGAACCGTTTAAACTGGCTGTACCTTTCTGTTTTTCATCAATAAAAATTTTATAGTTATTTAGATCGCCCGTTAAATTGAATTTTGTGGATGCACTCCATACATACAAGTTTTTTAGCTGAACGGTTTTATCAGAAAACACCAATTGTACGTCAATTTGATTAATTGGCTGAGGCAAGGAATCGTGCGTTACAGAGAATTTATTAAGTTGTACAGAACCTGAGTAAGCAATCTTTTGTATATCAAAGTCTAAACCTTTACCTGATAAATCCAAGTTTGTAATTGCGGTGCCGGAAATGTTTTTCAAACCTTCAATTTTGCCCGTAAAATCTTGGAGTTCATTCAGATAAACAGTTCCGCTCATGTTCATTTTGTATGATGGAACTTCTTTCAAATAATTGGTAATTACACCTTTCAGCGTTAACTGGTTACTTTTTGTTTTGAATGATGCACTGCTCAGCGTTATCTGATTTTGATTTCCGCTTGCTTCAATAGTAATATTTTGAATGGGTTGAGGTAAAATCGCCATTTTTACTGCACCATTGCTCAATTTTACGGAACTTGTAATCGCTAATTTTTCGGGGTATGCGATGTTTCCTCGCGCTTGAATTTTTCCCGTTAACATTCCTGCCAATTGAATACTGTCAGGATTAAGCGGATAAAATTCTTTTATAGTTCCAAGGTTTAGACGAATGTCGGCAGTTGAATTAATAATACGATTGGCTTCAGAAAGAGGATTATCTAATGTTCCGGTAGCCGTTAACAAGTTTCCAGCTGCTTGCGCCTGTAATTCAGAAATCGTAACTCGTTTTGGGTTGGCTGTTACACGAACTTTAATATTCTCGATAGGTTTAGTTACTCCGGGGTATTGATATCGAATAAAACCATTGTCTAATTGAACTTGAGCCGAATAATCGGTTTTCTCAAGCTCTGTACTTTTCCCTTTTGCAGTTGCCTGAACGGTTAATTTTCCGCGTAAATCTGCGATATCGAACTGCTTTATATCGTAGTAATTTTTTATGGTTGATAAATCTGCCGATATGGAACTTTTCAACGAATAAGTGATGCTTTCTTTAAGAATATCGTTTAGAGAGCCGCTTACTGACACTGAGTTAATACCGGCTTTCGCTTTTAATTGACTCAAGTTCACACGCTCATTATTTGCGGTAAAATCTACTTGAATATCAGTGATGGCTTCATAGCCGGGATATTTTACAAAACCGTCATTTATAGCCACGGTTGCCTCAAAATGGGGGATTTCTCCGCTTTTAATTTTTCCTATTAAAGCTGCTTTTAACGTTAAATTTCCTTTGGTTTCTATTCCTTTTATGTCAGCAGTATAGGCTTCCGGAATCAATTTTAACAGATTATTGAGATTTGGCGCTGAGCTGTTGAGTTCGATGTTAAGTTCAGGCTCTGTATCATTTAAATGGGTGATTTCACCCTGAATTCCCAAAGACAATCCTTCAATTTCAAGATTCCCTTTAGTTAATTGAAGAGTACCGTTTTTTGCATCGAAAATAGATTCTTGAGTCAAGCCCAGTTTTAGATTGTTTACATAAACCGTTTGCTTGTCACGCGCACTCAGGGCACCGATTTGAATAGATGTCTTGCTTTCTATTTTCTCATTTAATGATGCAGATAAACTGATATCCGTTTCAGCAATTAAAACCTTATAGCCGCTTTGGGCATCGTTGTAATCAATTTTTGCGTGCTCAATTTGAAATGCCTCAATTTGAATAGCAAATGATGCAGAACTGGTATCTGATGAAGATTCGGTTGTGGGGGATTCAGAACTGAATTGTTGCAGAAGTTTATCAATATTAGTTTTTCCCTTTGCATCTACGCTATACAAAATTTCAGGTGCTTTTGCCGTGAGTTGAGCAATCTCTAACTGTTTGTCTAACAATGGCATTAAGTGAATGCTAACCTGAACTTCATCAATCTTAATCAAATTGTTTTTTTCACTGTCGTCAGGAATGGCAACTTGCGAAAGACTTAGCGTTGCATTGGGAAAACTATTGAAAAGAGATAAACTTAATGTCTCAATCTGAACAGGTCTTCCTAATTGTTCTTCTGCAATAGGAAGTATGATTTCTCTTAGTTTTGCATCATTAAAATAAAATCCTGCGCCTATTGCCGCTACCACAACTAAGCCGATTAAGATTCCAAAAACAATCAGTAATTTTTTCATATTAGTAAGAGTTTAAAATTGCTTCCGCTGTATGTAATCCAGCCAACCATGCGCTTTCTACACGTCCGTTTATGAAAACATCTCCAGTAAACCAAAGTCTGTTGTAGTATTCATCACGCAAAAAAGATTTATTTACAATGTTACTTGGTTGAGAATAACGCCATTTATGAATAGCCGTTTTAACCCATTTGCCAGGAACCAAACTTTTTAAATCGTCATATAAATCGGCTAAAATTATAGCATCCGATGCATCGAAATGTTCTTTACTGAAAGCAGGTGCTAAGTGTACAGTAACAGCTGTTATCGGACTGACATTTTTTTTCTTGTTATCGGCAGCCCATCGAATAGGATGCGTATCATCAAACCAAATACCGCCGGGTTCCGGAATGGTTGAATTGGTATCTGAAGCGATTAAAATAGCAATACAAGGATTGTATTTTTGTTGATTAAAAAAAGTAACGGTGCTGTCAGACGGGATAATTCCTGATAAATAACATAAGTCTAAAGATTGAGTGAGAGGCGCAGAGCAGACGAGCGTTTTTGCATAGAACGTATCGCCTTTTTCTGTAATTACTTCCCATGTCTCTTGAGTAGTTTCATGAAATTTTACCACCTTTTGCTGCTGATGAACCGTTAAGCCATTCGCCATTTGTTCACAGATAGCGCGCATGGTAGGAACACCTTTGTATCTGATTTTTTGCTCTCGGTGTTCGTTTTCGTTAGCCGAAGCAAAAATAGTTGACCATTTTTCAACCGCACCGTCTTTAATCCATCGATTTACCTGTTTTTGAAATTCAAGCTCATAAACCGTGAAATATTGAGCACCGTAGTCAAAAATGGCGGTTCCAATTGGTGTTTCTATATTCTTTGAAGCAGTTCTACCACCGACTTTGAATCCTTTGTCGAGAACGCAGACTTTTAAACCTTCTTCATGTAACCGTTGAGCGCAGGAAAGTCCGCTTAAGCCGGATCCTATAATTAATACATCATAAGTTTCCATGTTTATAACATAAAAAAAGGTTGACCCGTTTGCACAAGTCAACCTTAAAAAAATGTAATTAATCTTAAATACGTTCCATAACCAACTCTTTACCGTTAGCCAAGATTTGTACAACCTTTAAAATAGAGCGAGTGTTTTTTGCAACGGTGTATGTTTTAGTGCCGGTTGAGTTAGAAATTTCAACTATATAGGCGTTAGTTAATTGGTCGTTTCCAGCTTTAGTCTGTACTTCTCCTAGAACGGCTAATTTTTGATATTCAACATTTGATTCATTTTCAGTTGAATATGTCCAGAATGTTGCTTGGTACCCAATGTTTAATGGCAACGATTGAACAACAAGGTCAGTTGATTGTTCATCAAAAGCCGGAGCCATTGTTTGGTAAGCAAATGTTGCAGTAGTGGAATTCATCATTACATTACCTTCAACACCTTCGCTTGTGTACGAAATTAATGTAACAGCCTTGTCGTCTTTATTAATTACGTATTTAGGCTTAAGTGTTTTATCAGCCATCAATGCAACATCAGATTGCTCTTTTCCATTAATAAAAAGCTGTTCTTTTTTGATTCGGATATCAGACTGAGCTTTTGACTGAATTTTTCTCATTTGGTAGTTGTATAAACCAATCAAATGTCTGTTATTGTTTTCATCATTTTCATAAACAACATACTTATGGTTAAAATCAGAAATTTCTGATGTATTTAAAGTAGGATGGTTAGGTGTGATGATTTCAATTTTATTAGGATTGCGTTCGTTTTTATTCTCTTCTTGAATGGAATGTGAATTGGTTACGTGCAATCCCGAAATAGCTATGGCGAATATTAGAGTTTTCATAATGAAGGGGAGATTGAATAACAAGTTTGATTTTGATGGTGCCCTACGCAAGCCTCTAAAATCTTGTTGCACTAGAATGTTAAAAAACGTGTAAAAACACATAAAATCGCCGATAATCTTATTCGGTAAAGGAATTTAATTTTTCAGAAACTTTTCTTAAATAGTATCGAATAGGAGTTGGTTTTTTACTTATTTATTGAGGTTATGCTTTCCGGTTATTTAAAAATATCTGTTCGAAATTTTAAGTTACATCCAATAAATTTTTTCATAAATGTTTTCGGATTATCACTTGGTTTGTCTGCATTCATATTAATCATGTTATGGGTGCAAGACGAAAAATCTGTAAATCGCTTTTTGCCGGATATTCAAAGAGTGAGTCAAATACTGGAACATCAAACCTATTCCGATAATATTTTAACTACAAACTCAACGCCCGGGATTCTAGCCGAAGCGTTGATGGACGAAATACCTGAAATCGAATATGCAGCAGGTTTTTCTTGGTCAAACAGTCAGTTATTCAGCGTTGGCGATAAGCATCTGAAGTTTCAAAACATATTCGCAGGTAAATATTTTCTAAGCATTTATCAATTACCATTACTTGCCGGAACAGCAGAAGCGTCACTTGCTAACCCAAATGTAATTTCGATTTCAAAAGATGTAGCCTTAGCATTCTTTAATTCAGTTGATGAAGCTATTGGTAAAACGATTGTTGTTGAAAATCAAACGCCTTTTCAAGTTGCCGCGGTTTTCGATCAGAAAAAAACAGGCACTTCTCTCACATTCGATGTGTTGACCCCCTTTTCTGTGTTTTTGGATGAGAACGGATGGGCACGCGAATGGGGAAATAATGGGCCCAGAACTATTGTGAAAATTGCGAATAACGTAGATTTAAACCATTTGAATCATAAAATCGGGGATTTCATCAAACAAAGAAACGATGGTTCTAATGTTGAATTATTTGCCTATCCATACGAGAAAATGTACTTATATGGTCGGTTTGTAAATGGTGTAGAGCAAGGCGGAAGAATTCAGTATGTACAATTATTTTCCATTATCGCCATTTTTGTGTTGCTCATAGCGTGTATCAACTTTATGAATTTATCTACCGCACGATCAGTGAAGCGAGCTAGGGAAGTAGGAATTCGCAAAACATTGGGAGCCAATAATCTATCTCTGATTGCACAGTTTTTATTGGAGTCGATAGTAATTGCTTTTATCGCTGGTTTAGTTTCTTTGGTGATGGTGTACATTTTACGTGAACCGTTCAACCAAATTACAGGAAAAGAAGTAGTATTAAACTGGTTAGACCCCAAATTGTGGGGTTTATTGTTGGGTACTTCAGCAATTACCGGGATTGTAGCCGGCTCTTACCCTGCATTTTATCTTTCTTCGTTTGAACCTGCTCGTGTGCTTAAAGGAAGTATTAAGTCTAAAGGAATTGAAGTCTTTGTTCGTAAAGGATTGGTAACGTTACAATTCGTTTTGTCCTTCATTTTAATTGTAAGCACACTTGTTGTGTATCAACAAATTGATTTTATACAGTCAAAGAAATTAGGATTTAATAAGGAGCAACTGGTTTCTGTTACCTTAGATGGCAATTTGGGTACTCAATTCGATGTGTTTAAGCAACGTCTTTTGCAAAGTCCTGAAATTGTTAGTGTCACCAGAACAAGTGCATCATTCACAGGGAGAAATTCGAATTTTGGAAATATTCGTCACTTAGATAAACGATATCAGATTTTAACGGAGAACATAAGAACGGATTACGATTTTATAGAAACAATGGGTATTAACCTGTTAGCGGGGCGTACATTCACACCGGATTTTCCTAATGATTCGAATCGGATTGTAGTTAACGAAGCATTGGCTAAAATGATTAGTGTCGAAAATCCGATTGGTGAAACCATTAATTTTTGGGGACGAGATTGGGAAATCATCGGTTTAATCAACGACTTCCATTTTCAATCTATACACAATCAAATTGCGCCTACAGTTTTATTTCATTCACCAGAATCCACTTGGTCGTCAATGGTTCGGACAAAAGCAGGTTCAACAAAAGAGGCATTAAATTACATTCAGGAAGTTGCGAAAGACATTAACCCTTTATATCCGGTTGATTATCGTTTCTTGGATGATTCCATTCAGCAGATGTACAGAAGTGAACAGCGTGTAGGAAAGTTATCTTGGTATTTTTCGATTTTAGCCATTTTGATTTCGTGTTTAGGATTATTTGGACTTTCATCATTTACAGCGGAACAAAGAACCAAAGAAATCGGAATTCGAAAAGTGATGGGTGCTTCAGTTTCAAATCTGGTATTCTTGCTAACCAAAGAGTTTACCCTCATTATACTGATTGCTATAATCGTTGCAACTCCGGTTGCATTGTATTTATTGAATGATTGGTTAAAAACCTTTGCTTTCACAAACGGATTGTCGGTAGTCGTATTTATTATCGCTGCGGTTATTTCCTTGGTAATCGGTTGGTTAACCGTAAGTTATCAATCCTACAAAGCGGCAAGTTCCGACCCTATAAATAGCCTGCGCTACGAATAAGTGGTTAAAAAATAATTCACTATTGCTGATACAGGTTTAGTACCTTTGTGCGTCACGAAGCTCTGTACTATTCCTATGGATTTTTTACCCCTACTCCTTATCGGTCTTGTTGCCGGTTTTTTATCAGGACTTTTAGGTATTGGCGGAGGTTTAGTTTTTACTCCGATTTTATTTTACCTATTCACCAGTAACGGTATCGAAACTCCGGTTTCATTCACGATTGCAACGTCCTTGTTTTGCATTATTCTGGTATCTGCCTCAAGTACTTACAAACACATCAAACAAAAGAACTTCAATTTAAATGAGAGTATTTTTGTTGCTTTATTTGGGGTTTTAGGGACTACAATCGGAAAACAAATTACTACTTCCGGTTATTATTCTGAGCCGGTTTTCTCCGCAGTTTTTATGATGATATTGTTGTACACCGCGTATTCTTTTCTAGTAAAACAAGATGGGAATTCAGCATCTGGAAAGAGCCAAGAACTGCCAATAAAAGCGAAAGATGGTTTTATGGTCGGCGGTTTAGGCGGATTTGTTGCGGCTTTAGCCGGAGTTGGCGGCGGTATAATTATGGTACCTTTTTTGAATCTTCGCTATCACAAACCATTTCACCAAACAGTTAGCATTACATCGTTTGCTATAATGATTATCTCACTCGCAGCGGTTTTTCAATTTGCTTTGTCTGATGTCGCGGTTTCCACATTAAGTCCGTACTCGTTGGGTTATGTTGATTTTGGGGCAGCTTTTCCGCTCGCATTAGGAGGTATGATTACTGCAAATTACGGCGCAAAACTAAGCACCAAGCTTAACAGAGTGTTGTTAAAACGTTTGTTTGCAATAATGGCCATTCTGGAAGCCATTCGTTTAGCGAGTGAATTTATTGTGAATTAATTTCACTGTAATCCGGATTCATCGCCGATTTTATCATCCAGTTTCCATGTTCTCTCGTATATTCTCGCGCCTGAAAAAACGAATTCTTCGACTTTTGAATATCAAAACTTTCGACGATTATTTTATTCGCATTGAACCGTTTCAATCCCGTTTTGTGGAGCCAAGAAATGTGGACATCTTGTTACCGTCAGATTATTATTCATCCGGTGATAAGCGTTATCCGGTTATTTATATGCACGATGGTCAGAATTTGTTTGATGATTCGCTCTCGTTTTCAGGAACCTCTTGGGGAGTAGGGGAAACGGTTCATCAATTATCAGAAAAAGGTGAAATTCCGAAAGTTATTGTAGTTGGGATTTGGAATACAGCAGCTCGATTGGGCGAATATATGCCGCAAAAGCCATTGGAAAAGACGGTTTCAAATATTAAAGATTGTTGGTTTACTCAGGCTTACGACACCCAAATAGTTTCAGACAACTATCTCAAATATATCGTTGAAGAAATCAAGCCCTATGTTGATGCGAATTACAAAACAGATTCCGGTCAGCATAAAACAGCGATAATGGGTTCCAGTATGGGTGGTCTAATTTCTATGTATGCCTTGTGTGAGTATCCGAATGTATTTAGATCTGCCGGTTGTTTATCTGCCAGCTGGACAATAGGTGGTGAACCTATGATGGATTACATGAAAAAACATGTTCCGCATCCCGGTAATTTCCGAGTGTATGTAGATTATGGAGTCGAAGAAAAAGTGGGTAACTACAAGCATTACATCAAAGAAATCAACCATTTGGCGAAAGATAAATCCTATCAAATGCAGAACAATTGGCTTGTAGCGCGATTTCCCGGAGAAGAACATTCGGAAGGCGCATGGAGAAATCGTTTAGATGTTCCCTTGAAATTTCTCCTTAAAGAATTGTTTTAATCCTTTTTCTTCTATTCATAACTAGTCCCGTATATTCATTGGGCGGATAACAAAACTAAGATTATGAAATCAATTTTAATTGTAGGATGTGGTTGGTTTGGCTGGCCATTAGCTGAGTTTTTGGCTCAAAAAGGGTTTACAATTCACGGCTCAACAACAACAGAGGATAAAATACCTCTACTGAAAAAGAATAACATTCAGGCTTTTTTATTCAAATTGACTGATAGTCTTGAAGTAATTCCCGTTGATGCCTTAAAATCCGATTATCTCATTTTTAACATTCCGCCGGGTAACAATCAAGATAACGGGTATAATTTTAGTTTTGAAGTTCGTCGTTTAATTCAATACATCTGGCTCAAGAATCCCAAAATCAAAATTATATTTATTAGTTCTACCAGTGTACTCGATGGTCATTCAGGAGAAGTTGATGAAAATACGGCTTCAATCACAAAAGAAGGAAACGGAGCAGTTTTAGCCCATTTGGAACAGTGGTTGTTAAACATGCTTCCAAATTCAACCATAGTAAGATTCGCCGGATTATATGGGGAAGAAAGACATCCGGCTCATTATCTATCAGGGAAAGCAAATATTCGATACGGTTCAATGCCGGTGAATATGACTCATTTAGACGATGCTATTGGTGCAACTGTTCATGTATTAGCCCAACAAATTGAAGGTGAAATATTGCATGTTTGCGGAAGTGATCATCCGACAAGAAAAGAATATTATACAAAAGCTTGTGAGCGTTTAAATATTGACAAACCGCATTTTTCATCAGATGATGAAAGCCCTGAAAACAAGGTAATTCTTAATCACAAACTCACCCAAAAATATAACTACAAGCTGATTCGTCCGTCTGTGTATATGGGTATTGTGTAAACCAGTTTTAATAATTTGAAACAAAAATTTCTGTTAGATTGATAACCGTTCAACAAAGTAATTCAACCGTTATGAAAACTCGCGCTCTGTTTCTAGTAGTTTTAGCTTTGGTTTGTGTATCTGTAACTGCACAACCTGTTTATTTTGATTTAGGTTTGCCGACATCTGAATCCATTGAATCTGAAAAAATGAGTTTTAAAACTCAAACTGTTGTTACAGGATTAGATGTGCCTTGGTCGATGGCATTTTTGCCAAACGGATCTATGTTAATTACCGAAAGAGCAGGGCGTTTACGTATTGTTGAAAACGGTGTTTTAAGAGAAGAACCCATTAAAAATGTTCCGGAAGTGTATGCAAAAGGTCAAGGCGGTTTACTTGATGTTGTGCTCCATCCTGATTATGAAAAAAATGGCTGGATTTATATTTCTCACTCCTATGCAACTGGAATGGTTGGCGGACATACCAAAATTATTCGTGCTAAGCTTAAAGATTATACCCTTACAAATATAGAGACCATTTTTGAAGGTGGGCCAGGAACGGTTACGAGAGTGCATTTTGGCGGAAGAATGGTTTTAACTGAAGGCAAATTGTTTTTTTCTATCGGCGAGCGTGGTGAAATGAAAAACGCTCAAAATTTGGAAAATCACTCAGGTAAAATATTTCGTATTAATGATGATGGCAGTGTTCCAAAAGACAATCCATTTGTAAATACAAAAGGTGCTAAACCGGAGATATGGACATATGGTAATAGAAATCCGCAAGGTTTGGCATTAAACCCATTTACGAATGAATTGTGGGCTCATGAGCATGGTCCAAAAGGCGGTGATGAAGTAAACATCATCAAAAAAGGAAACAATTATGGTTGGCCATTAATTACGTATGGAATTAATTACAATGGCGAAATTATTTCGGAAGACACGGCTAAAGCCGGTTTAACCCAACCTATTCATTATTGGAACCCTTCTATTGCGCCATCTGGTTTAGCGTTTTTGAAATCTGATAAATACCCCGCATGGAATGGAAATGCAATGGTAGGTGCACTGGCATTTGCTTCATTGTACCGCTGTGAAATCACAAAAGATGACGTAGTTCATGTAGAACGCTTATTGGCAGGAGACGGTAGAATTCGTGATGTTCGATTAGCCCCCGACGGATATGTGTATATAGCCAATGAGACAAATGGAACAATAATCAGGATTTTACCTAATTGATTGATTGATGGGACTCATATTATCGTAATATGGTTATGCCTACAAGTAAACTGACAGAGTAACCGGATAGCCTTCCTGCCGGCAGATTTGAAAAACCATTCTGCGCTCTGAGCTGGATGTTAAATCGGAAATTATCTAATTGATTAAAGTCATATCCGGCACTAAATAGACTTCCGAAGCCCGGATAATAAGCGCTCTCGTTAGTGCCTGATGGTTTAACATCATAAAAAACGGGAGTATCTAAGTTTAGCCCGGCTCCCGCCGAAATCCATAAAGCGGGTTTAATCCAATACTGATATGAAGCGAACAAACCCTCAAAGCCACGTTTTCTATTTCTGTCGGGGCCTTTATAAGCGTAAATTGAGCTGGAACCATTTAATACAAGAGCAGATTGTTGAGTTAAAAAATATCCAAGTTGCCAGTTATAGGCTAAGTCAAATTCAGATACGGATTGATGAGGGCTCTTTAGGTTGGAATATCCGGTTCCCATCGAGATAGAGAAGAGGATGCGATTAGCTGAAGATTTTTGCGCCTGGCTTATTGTTGTTGCACCGATAATACATATCAGTAAAAGAAAAACGTGTTTCATGGGGGTGTATTATGTTTATATTTCCCCAAATATCCGGTTGTGGTAATCCAAAAAAATTATCATTTGGTAATAAATGAACGGCCAATTTCTTTTCTGATGCGGCTTAAGCTCTGAGTTGTAATTCCTAAATAGGATGCAATGTGTTTTTGATGTACGGATTGAATTAAATCCGGTCGGTTTTTGATGAGGTCTAAATAGCGCTCTTTGGCTGTTTTAAGTAATAAATCAATTTGTTGTTGCTGCTTTTCTGCAAAAGAATGTTCTGCCGAAAGTAAAAAGAGCTGTTTCCCTATAGGTGTTTCTTTCAGTAGTTCGATGTTTTTTGCTGATATCCTGAATAAAGTGGACGGTTCAAGTGTCATGGTTTCAATTAGGGTTGCTTTTCCGGTAATCAAAGACATATAATCCCCGAAGAAGTCATTTTTCGTCATGATATCAAGACAAATAAAATTAGGGTCTTTCCAAATGAATAACCCTGCACTTCCTTCAACTATAAAATAACCGTGTGTCTCAATAGTGTTATAGTGTTTTATTATTTCATTCTTTTTGTAGTGTACATAGTCGCCAAGTTCCTCGAAGTGTTTCCATACTTCAAGTTCCGTTTTGCTGTACTTCTCAAAGGCTTCTTGCAATTGGGTTTCAATCATATCACAGTGGGTTTGTCTGGGAAAAATAGAACCATTCAACTAAATGAGTTTAAATGTCAACATTTAAATTATAATAAATAGAGAGTTTAAAGGGTGTAACAAAACAAAAATTTGGATATGGTATTATACTAAATATGTTGCCATTGCGTATTCGATATGATTACTTAGGCCTGCTAATTATTATCAGCCGCAAAAAGGGTTTATTTTTTTGAATCTTAGTGCCTGAAAAATCGTAGCTTTTCAGCTGAATAAATGCTTGGAGTTAGAACTTGAAACAACGCTCATTTAATGCTTGGTACTACTTTGGTATAGTTGGTCTATTGGTGTTTGTACTTACTCGCCCGATTATCGACTTTAATGCCAATAGCCCCGTTAGCGATACTCCACGCGTAATTGAAGATAAAGTTCGTTTTATTGCGGAAGAACTTGGAATAAACACCGATACCTTAGCAATTTTTGTACAGAGAGAACAGTCGGTTACTTTGTATAAAAATCTGAAAGATTCATTGAGTTATTTGCCTTCTCCTGCAACCTTGCAAAGTAAGGATATTCCCGTAACCTATTGGGATATAAAATTGTACAGAAAAAATGTAAGGATGCCGTTTAACCCGGGAGAGAATTTAGATGAACTCTCCATATTTAATTTGAGCTTACAGGATGACGGCAAAATTTTTCGCATAAAAAGTAATCAAAGGTATGCTGATGCCAGTTTTTATGAAGGAGATTCATTGCCGGAAATAAGTGAATCCATTGTTCAAAATGTGCTGGGATTCAGTTTGTCTAATTATACTTTAGATGCTCGAATAGACACCACAATTTTGACTGAAAGTGTTGAACAGGTTAGGCAATTAAATACGACATCAAGCAAAATAAAAGAAGAACGTTTCAAATTTACATGGCGAAAGGTTGATTTATCACAAGCCGGTCCTTTAAAAATTTATGTTGAATTAAAGCCGGTTGTGCGAACAAATGAGTTTGGCACAATTAGACAGGGCGTTTCCATTCAATCTGTATCAACGGTTTATATTAATGAAATCATTGAGCAGCAACCATCTAAAGAGAACCCGATGGTTGAAGCATTCTATTTCTTCATTTCATTGTTGAGTTTAGTCGGATTGGTTGTAGCTGTTTCTGTTCGCCAAATTTTAAAGAATATGGTTGAATGGAAACGCGGATTCATCATGCTGTTTTTAGCAATTGTAATAATTGGCAGTTGGAGAACCTTTTATTATTTCCAATCTCAGTTTTGGATATTAAACGGACCCGCATCAATAACATATTTATTCAATACACTTCTTTATGCATTATTGCTTGGAGTCTTTACGGCATTAGCATACATGGGATGGGATTCATTAGCTCGCCAACAAAAACATAAACAACTCCCGATTTTTGATGCAATTTGGCAAGGGAAACTGTTTTTTAAAGAAACAGGTATTGCCATTATTTATGGTTATACCATTGCCGGTGTATTAGTGGGAGTGTTAGCGGTTGGGTTGTTGGGCTTAAATCTGAGCTTTCATCAATATAACAGCCAATTTGGTTATACAGAAGCGACGAGTGTTTTACCTGTTCTTACCGTACCACTGAACGCACTGGGCGTTAGCGTTTTTGGTTTAATTGCTCATTTTGGCTTAACAAGTGCTTTTTTTCAGGATGTATTTAAAAAGCAATGGTTAAATGTGGCCTTTACATTTGTTTTTGCCTCGTTTTTCTTGAGTGGTGTTGGTCGCTTTTTTGGAACTGAAGGTTCTTTCTTCAATGATATGTTGCTCTACCTGTTGCTGATTATTCCCATTTACATGGCGTACAAGCAATTAGGTTTTTTTAGTGTGACTATAGCTTGGGGCGTTTTTGCCATGATTGTGTTTATGAGTCCGTTTTTTAACACGAGTTCATCCAGCATTATTATTCAGTTTTTGATACTCACGGGAATTTTATTGCTTCCGCTCATTTTTGGGTTTATTGCCGCTAATTTTGGGGATTCTTTAGCAGATGAACGGGGTTACATTCCTGAGTATGAAGAAAAAATATCTCGTCAACTTCGTTTTGAAAAAGAGATTGAAATTGCCAGAGAATCTCAATTTGAATTGCTTCCTGTAAATACCCCTGAATTGCCGGAAGCCATGATTTTTGGTTTTTTTATACCGTCATTCGAAGTAGGGGGTGATTATTATGATTATTTCCTCAAATATGATGAAGCCAAAAAGCCAAAGTCTTTAGCTATTACAGTTGTAGATGTTTCCGGAAAGGCTATGAAAGCCGCCATGCATGCCGTTCACACAAGCGGACTCATTTTATCCCGTTTTCCTACGGATACTCCTGAGCAAGTGCTTTCGATGATAAACCCGTTTATTCATCAAAAAACAGATAAAAAAACGTTTATTACCGGAATAGCAGCTGAATATCAATTCGATTCAAAAATACTGAGTTTGGCAAATGCCGGACATTGCTTGCCTGTTTTAAAGCGTAATGGTAAAGCAACATTTATTGATACACCGGCTCCAAAGTTTCCGCTCGGTATCATTAAACAGGTTGATTACAAATCCGTTGATATTCAATTACAAGCCGGAGATGTAGTTTTATTTTATTCTGATGGACTCCCGGAAGCACAGAACACTAAAGGGAAACGATTTGGATTCGATACGGTACTCAGCTTAATGGAAGAAATTGATACAGAAACAGAAACCTCGGCTGGAATATGTCAGTACATTAAGCGAAAAGTTCAGCAGTTTAGTGCGTATCAAATGGCCGACGATACTACTATCGTAGCTCTCAAAATTGTTTAAGAGCTTGTTGCTTTCAAGTAACTATCTCGTAATTGATGTATCTTAATTTTTAGGATATGTTTACTGCGGAGGTTTTATGAATACCCTAAAAACTCAACGAAATCAACTGTTTGAGGATATTGAAAATCAAGAGTGGGATGTAGTAGTAATCGGAGCCGGTGCAACAGGTGCCGGAGTTGCTTTAGATGCAGCTAAGCGCGGACTAAAAACACTTTTGATTGATAAAGGGGATTTTGCAGGACAGACGTCCAGCGCTTCAACAAAACTTATTCATGGTGGTGTTCGATATCTAGAAAAAGCCGTAAAAGATTTGGATCCCGGACAATTGTCTTTGGTTTTTGAAGCGCTCCGCGAACGGTCAACGATGTTAAAACTAGCTCCGCATCTTACAGAAATTCGTCCGATAATCATCCCTTGTTACTCACTTATTGAATTGGCTTATTTCAAAACAGGAACCTTTTTTTACGACAAATTAGCCCCATCGGATGACGATTTTCCTGATAGTAGAATGTTAACCAAAGATCAGGTTTTATCACTTGTTCCCGAACTGCAAAACGAACAATTAGCCGGAGGAATTTTATATACTGACGGGCAATTCGATGACGCAGCATATACACTTGAATTGGTAAAAACGGCGTCATTTTTCGGAGCACGAGTAATAAATTATGCCTCATGTCAGTCATTAGAAAAAGACTCAACAGGTAAAATTACTTCTGTTCATGTTTTTGATGAGATAAATCAAACCAAACATCTCATTAAAACACGATTTACGGTGAATTGTGCGGGTCCATTTTCTGATCATGTGAGACAATTTGCAAAACCTGAAGCCACAGAAAGATTGCGTCCGTCACAGGGAATCCATCTGGTTTTCGATAGAGATTTATTAGGAGGAAACTCAGGATTTTTGATTCCAAAAACAGAAGATGGTAGATTGATTTTTGCACTACCATGGTTTGAAGGAGTTTTAATCGGTACTACTGAGAGAGAGATGCAAGATGAGGAAGATTACCATCAGATTTTTGAAGAGGATGTGCAGTATTTGTTAGAGTATCTGCAAAAGTACGTTTCTAAACCAATCCATCGGACAGATATAAAAAGCATTTTAGTTGGAGTCCGCCCATTGGTTTCATCAGAAAAAGCAAATACATCCGAATTAATTCGAAACCACGAAATTGAGCTGATTGAAGAGGCTCGATTTTTATCTGTTTTAGGTGGTAAGTGGACTACTTATCGTAAAATGGCAGAAGATGCAGTTGATGAAGTTTGTAAACAGTTAACTATTGACGCAGATTCTGAAACCGAAGAAACGTTTTTAATGCACAGCCTTTCCTTTGATGAATACGAAGAGTTGATAAAAGAGTATCAGCTAGATACAATTCTAAAAGATTATTTATTTAAATATGGGAAAGACGTTCTTAAGGTGTTGAGCTATTCAACAAATAAAAAAACTGAGAGAATTGACGCAAATTACCCTTATATCTGGGAAGAAATCGATTATTCAATTGAGCATTCGTACGCATTAAAACCTTCTGATGTATTGGCAAGAAGAACACGAATTCAGTTTAGTAATGTTGAATTGGCAAAAAGGATTGCGCCTGAAGTGGTTAATCGATTAGCAAAATATCATGGCTATTCAGAAACAGAAAAACAAAAGATGCTGTCAGAATATTTGGCTACAGTGACTTACTCGTTTAAATAAGCACTAAAAATACTTTCGAAATCTTCTAAAAGATTTTGTTTGATGGAAAGTGATGCGAATTCCGCCAAACAATTTAAAATGACGATGGCATTCAAATTGGCGTCTTTTTCAAATAATCTGCCTAAGCGTTCACAGAATGTTTGATTTACAATTTTAATTTCATCATAAATATCAGCCAAGCCTTCTAGCGTCCAATCCGGTTTTAAGCTTTTTCTGGAGCGCATATATTGAGCCATGAAATACATGGAAATTACCCGAAACAGATTTTCTTTGATGGAGGCAAATGGAAGATGATTTCTAACCATCGGGCGCAATTTATCTAAAACGGGGCAACCGCTTGTTACCATCACGATGCCCATTAAGGAACTCAAACTATCCTGAATCGCCACTCGTTTTTTATAAATTCTATCGGGTGTAACAATGGTGACATCTGCTAATTCATAGGAAAATAAACCGGAAAAAAACTCGGTTATATGCTTCATATTTAAAGCGATCGGGCAATAAGGAGTTACTTCTTTTGTAAGTGGGCAATTTGGGCACTGAGAAACTTCCAGCCTAGTCCAATCAGGAAAAGTAGAATGTTCAACTTGGATATCTAACGTATCAGGGTCTAAATCAATCGTAAATGATTTGGAAGTTCCGTCTTCTAAAACAAACGTATAATTGAAATAAAGCTTTTCGTCCTCAAAAGATTCCATGAATTGCAACTTAATGGCTTGTATATTGTAGTGCAAGTATATTCATCTAATTTGATGAAAACTATTGGAATTAAAAAATCTCGTATATGGCAAAACAAAATTTTTCAGAAATAAAAATGCCACCAGAATTTGAGCGTTATAAAAAAATTATCAAATATGCAGCGGTGGTTTTGTTGGGAGTAATTGTTGTGAGCACAACGTTTGTGACAGTCTCAACAGAAGAAAATGCAGTGGTTCTCCGCTTTGGAGAGTACCAAAGAACACTCGATCCAGGCTTAAGCTTCGTAATGCCTTTTGGTATTGAAAGAGTGTATAAAATTCCGGTTGAGCGTCAATTAAAATTAGAGTTTGGTTATCGCACCGAGCAAGCCGGAACACGCTCCAGATATTCCAGTCGCGATTTCAAAGAGGAATCGCTGATGTTAACCGGAGATCTAAACTTAGCACAAGTTGAGTGGGTTGTTCAATATCGTATTAATGACCCTTACCGCTTTTTGTTTAAAGTGAGAAATCCTGAAAAAACATTGGAAGACATGTCAGAATCTGCTATGCGCCAGATTGTTGGTGACAGAACGGTTGATGAAGTGTTAACTATTGGTCGCCAGGAAGTAGCTATGCAAGTAGAGCAACTCCTTCAGGAAATGTGTATCGAATACGAAAACGGAATCAAAATTGAACAAATCGTTTTGCAGGATGTGAATCCGCCGGATCCGGTAAAACCATCGTTTAACGGTGTAAACGAAGCTCAGCAACAGCGCGAGCGTTTAATCAACGAGGCGAAAGCTGAATTCAATAAAGTGATTCCAAGTGCGAAAGGTGAAGCTCAGGAAAAAATTCAACAAGCTGAAGGTTACGCTTTTCAACGTATTAACGAATCGAAAGGTGAAGTAGCTCGTTTTAATGCTTTGTATCAGGAATATGTAAAAGCACCTGAAATTACTAAACGACGCATGTACCTTGAAACCATGACTAAAATTCTTCCGAAAATGGGTAATAAAGTTATTCTTGATGAAAAAGGAAGAAATGTACTTCCATTGCTTCAAATGCAAAATGGTAAAGGAGGTACAAAATGAGACAGTTTAGAACAACTCTAATCGGTGTTATCTTATTCATTGTTTTTCTAGTTGTAAACGCGTCTATTTTTATTGTAGATGAAACAGAGCAGGTAATAATTACTCAGTTTGGTCAACCTGTAGGCCAAACAATTACAACGCCCGGAATTCATTTCAAAGTTCCTTTCATTCAAGATGCGAATGTGTTTGACAAACGTTATTTAGAATGGGACGGTGATCGCAATCAAGTTCCGACCAAAGACAAAAAATTCATTTTTGTGGATACCTATGCACGTTGGCAAATTACAGACCCTTTGCAGTTTTTCATTCGTTTGAAGGATGAAAGAGGTGCTCAATCCCGATTAGATGATATTTTGGATGGTGAAACTCGAAATGCAGTTGCAGCACACGACTTATTGGAAGTAGTTCGTTCAACAAACAGAACTCCTGTGCAAATCGAACTTATCAGCGATGAAATAGAAGCTCGATTAGATAGAATTGCAATCGGGCGTGATTCCATTCAGAAAATTGTGCTTAAAGCTGCAAACGAACGTTCAGCAGATCTCGGAATTAAAATTCTGGATTTCAGATTTAAACGAATCAAATACGTGGAAGAAGTTCAGCAACGTGTGTACGAACGTATGATTTCTGAACGTGTTCGAATTGCTGAAAAATTCCGTTCTGAAGGTCGCGGAGAAGCCAGTAAGATTTCGGGTGAACGTGAAAAAGAATTGGCTAAGATTTTATCCGATGCAGAACGTTTGGCAGCCGAAATTCGTGGTAAAGCCGACGCTGATGCTGCTGCTATTTATAACAATTCGTATAACAAAAGCGCACAAAGCCGCGAATTGTATGAGTTCTTAAAAACAATGGAAGCCTACGAAGCTTCTTTCGATAAAGAAACTCAAATTATACTATCTACGGAAAGCGAGTTTTATAAATACTTAAATCGCTTGAAATAACTCAGGAATTAAAAAAGGCTTACTCAGAAATGTGTAAGCCTTTTTTGTTTAAATACGAACCTTGAAGTTTGTGACTTAGGACTCAATATCAGCGAAAGTATCCAAATAGGAAGTCAGTTTTTGAATACTTTGTTTCGTTTTGATTTCCGCTTTTAGCTCGAAAAGCATGTTGTATAAACCCATGTGTGTTCGGGTTGAATACAAAAAATGTCGCGAACCTACGGGCTCTTTGAAACTGGTTGCTTTTTTAAGTTGGTCGCTTATTTCTTGTCTGTATTCCGGATTATCAAATGAGAAAGAATCAACTTTATATGGTCTTATAAAGGTGTTTCCGAAAGATTTAAAAAAGGTGTAAAACGATTCATCAACGCCGGCATGTTCATCATCAGAACGGATAAGCTCCAATTTTTTATAAAGTTTATGAAGATGTGCGTCATCATTATTGTCATGAAAAGGTAGTGCACTCATATATCCGTCAAAAAACTCTTTTGGAAAGTGTTTCATACACCCAAAATCAAGAATTCCGAGTTTTCCGTTTTCCATAAACATGTAATTTCCCGGATGCGCATCAGCATGGATGGTGCGACTTTCATTAATTTGGTTGTGGAAGAAATCCCAAAGTAATTGTCCGTAATGATTACGTTCCTCTTGATTCGGTTCCGCTTGAAGATATTCTTGTAGGTGTTTGCCTTCCAAAAAGGTCATTGTTAATACTTTTGAAGTAGAAAGTGAGGAAATAAAACGAGGTGTTTCAAAAAAGTCTGATGCATATGTAGCATGAAACGTTTCCATGCTGTTTCCTTCTAAGATGTAATCAGTTTCCTCTATAAGTCGGTCGCGAATTTCCTCAAAATAACTATCTGTCTGCGCTGATTTAACAACTTGTTTAAAAATAGTTTTTGCCATTTTTAAATCACTTTGAATGGTTTCACGCACATTCGGATATTGAATTTTTACAGCTACTTTGCCGAAATCTTTATGATGTGCCACATGAACTTGTCCGATTGATGCTGCGGCAATGGCGTGTAAATCAAACGATTCAAATAGGTTTTCGGGATAATCACCCAATTCTCTCTTAATGATAGTTCGAACTAATACCGGATTAATTGGCGGAACTTTATACTGTGCCTGACTCATCACATGTATAAACTCATCAGGTAAAATTCCGCTGTTATCTACGCTAATGCTTTGCGCAATTTTTAAAGCAGTTCCACGAAGTTGGGTAAATGCTTTGTACAATTCGTTGGCATTATTTCTGTGTAAGTCAGATGAATCCGTTTCTTTTTTTCGGATAACTCTGTCAAGATGATGTTTTGCGTAATTAGTGCCGACTTTTAAACCGGCTTTGGTAAAAATTTTACCGCGTTCAAATTTGGATGACGGAAATTGGTCCATGTGTTAAAAAAGCCATTTCTTTAGAGAAAATTCTCCTTGTGAATACAAGGTTTTTAAATAATCAAAGCCTTTGTCCGGTAAGGTGTTGTGCAACGCAGAATCTAAAAAAGAAGCATATTTATCAATGCGTTCTGTCCATTGATCGGATTCTAATTCTTCGTTTAAATCGAGCTTTAAGAAGTGTTCAACATCGCGAATCAATTGACCGAAAAAAATATCACCAATTAATAAATGAGCAGAAGCACTGATATTGGTGTCATGCTGAATAAGTTCGTAAAAAATAGATTTTAATTCAGATTCTATTGCAGAGCTAAAAAAGATGCCGGACTCAATCACATTCAAGCCAATTTTTGAAAAAACAGGTTCTGATTTGAGTACATCAGCTAAAGAATAAATCCAATGGGCAAAACCTTCACCGAAAGACAAACTTTCGTACGCTTCAATCTCATTATTTTGCTCTGAAATAACAGCAATGGCTTCTCTGAAAAAATCTTTCACTAATTCATCTGTATCCGAATAAACCTGAAGGATATCTTCATGTTCAATATCTAAATATGCAGCTAGTTCATTGGTTTCAGGAATAAAACCTTTTTCATTTGTAAAATTAATGGCTGCTTGTAGTAAATCTGATTTATTCATGATGTTGATTTTCAAATTTGTATTATGAAACGAAATAAATAGCTTGAATCGTTCGGCTTAGTTACGAAAAAAGTTTTTTAATGTTTGTGATTTATGAAAACGGAATCAAATCAATTCGAATATAAACGAGATTTTCTTTTTTTAGGCTTATCCAGCCTGTTTATTACTGCTCTGGTTTTAGGTAATGTTATCGGAACAACAAAGTTTGTTACTCTGTTTATTTGGGATATACCGGATTGGTTTTTGGGATTTGTACCGGAATTGGTTAGGAATGGAAGCGAATATAAAATGAGTGTTCCGGCCGGTGTTATTGCTTATCCGATTACGTTTTTAGCTACCGATTTGATATCAGAATTATTCGGAAGAAAAAAAGCACAAATGGTAGTTTGGATAGGATTCATCATGAATATTTTCATGCTACTAATTATGACCGCTAACCATTGGTTACCAAACTCATTTGGAGTAAGTGGTGGTTTAGATTTGTTTGAAGGTGTATATGAGTTTATGGTTGGAAATACAATTGGAAGTATGATTGCCTACTTAATTGCACAGACGGTAGATGTTCGCTTATTTCACTTTTGGAAAGAGTTTACAAAAGGAAAACATTTATGGCTTAGAAATAATGGATCAACAATGGTTAGTCAACTCGTTGACTCCACCGCAATTTTGACCATTCTATATCTTGCAGGAAACTTAGGAGACGCAGTTAACTCTGTTGGAGCTCTTATAATTTTGATTGTGAATTCTTATCTATTCAAATTTATTGCGGCTTTATTAGATACGCCTTTCTTTTATTTGGGAGTTAAATATTTAAAGCATTACGAAGAGCAGTAAAATGAAATTTTGTTTGACGAAATATCGTTGCTTTGTGTAACATTATAGCGTTACTAGAAATCAACGATATCGCGTTATATGAAACAAGTTCAAAATCTTGGTTATTGGAGAGAATTATTAGATCATGTTCCTCAATTTCTGTTAGTCTTTAAAATTGATGAGGACGAAAAAGCGGAATTAGTATTTGCAAACCAGTTATGGGAAAAGGTGTCAGGTTATAAAGCTGATGAGTTTTTGTTGCGTTCGCTTAACGATGTAAATATGAAAAAGGCACTAGATGAAATCATCGATAAGGTAGCGTTGCATTCTCGGGGTGAATTAAAAAATGAAGAATGCACGTTTATCTGGACAGCGAAAGACGGTACAAAAACCACATTTAATTTTATTTATGATGCGTTCAGAACGAGTACAAGTTCAAACTTTCATGTTAGTGTTTTATGTAGTACTGAAGTTATTTCAAATCCAATAATTGCAAATACAGTAAAAACAGGGGAAACGTTTATTGCTGAATCGATGGTGATGAAAACCCTGCTGCAAAGAATTCCCGGAATCGTCCAATCACAATCGGCAATTTTGATTCAAGGGGAAAAAGCTGTTGGGAAATCAACGTTAGTAAAACATATTCTTGATCAAAAAGAAATGCTGGCCTGGCCAAACCATATTGAATTCAATAGTTCAACTGTAACAGAGAGTTCAAATTGGATGAATGCATCTTGCTTGGTGATAGAAAATATTCATGAACTTTCACGAAAAAGTCAGGAAATATTACTAAAGCTTATTTCAGAGGCCGAAATAAATGCTCTTGATTTGAAAATTTTGGCCACTACATCTGGTGGAATAGATAAGTTGCTTGATTCGGGTGAGTTTTTACCAGAACTCTATTACAAACTAGGAGCACATACTTTACATCTGCCTCCATTAAGATTCCGAAAGGAAGATGTTCAAACATATTTGAATGAAAGACTTGTAAGTCTTCGTTTCTTAATCGGAAATCCAAATCTGGCTTTTAGTGATGAATGCAATGCTTTTATAAGAACAAATGAATGGGAGCAAAATTTTTTGAGTTTATCTGAGTTTGTGCATGATGCAATCAGCTATATTGATGGAGATAGCATTGAACTCCCCGACGAATACAGAAAAGAAGATGGAGATCAATCAAATTTATTTAGTGAAAATCTCAGTGGTATCATTTCTTTTGATGCAATGACCAAAAACTATTTAAAAGAAGTTCTAAAAAAAACCGGTGGTAAAATTTACGGCAGGGATGGCGCTGCGCACTTACTAAAATTGAAGCCAACAACATTACAAAGCAAACTGAAGAAGCTCGGAGTTAAATAAAAAACGCTTCCAGAAAAATATCTTCATTTTTCTAAGATTTTCGCTAAATAAAAGTTGACAATAGGGGTATAAGTTGTGTAATATTGCTGCCCGTTTTGAAAGGCAGTAATGCAGAAGGAGATTCGGGAAAGTGTTCATTG
>SBGQ01000148.1 GCA_006226965.1 bacterium
GAAGCGCAGCGGCTTAGATTTTGTGGGAGAAGCGGACAAACGACGCAGCCGAACAGCACAATCAGCGCAAGTTTTTGCGACACTTTTTTAAAAAAGTGTCAACAAGATACGCTTCGCTAAACGCATTTATAGGCGATTCCTAGATTCCCGCATTCGCGGACACCGTAGGTGCTACGTAGTGATACGCAGTAAATCACGATTAAAACGAATATCCTCAGAGGAAAATTAGTGAAGCAGATTTCGGATTCATACAAACTCATAAAATAACAATTGAAAGCTGCATTAACAGATTGATGACAAAGTGTTGATTTATTATACTTGCCATTAAATAACATAGGGGACACAATGGAGCATCAAAATATTATACTTTCAACCTATTCAGGAAAAAGCATGCGTTGGCTCTTGTATCTTGCAATAGTCTATTTGCTTGTGACGGGTTCTATTTTATTGGGCCGTTATATTGGAAATGAAGACATTCCGTTTTCTAGCATTACCAATGTATTGATGGGGATTTTATTACTTATTCAGTATTTCAATGCTTCAAAACAAGAACGAACTAACTTTATAGAGTTTGATGCTGAAAAATTGATTTTCCAAACATCAGCGGCGTTTTCTCAAAAGCGAATCGAAATAGCTTATCAAAATATCTCGGAAATACAGGTTCACTTGAATGAAATTGTGATTTCTCAAAAAGATCAAACTTCAAAAATTCCAGTTTCCACATCCGATTACAATCAACGTTTGGCATTTAAGCATCAGTTTGAAGAATTGAAGAAACAACTCGGAGTTTAATATGCGAATTGCAAATCCCAAATTACGTCGTCTTATTCCAAAATGGCAGCTTGGCTTAATGTTACTCGTTGTTTTAGGAGCTTTATTTTTCATGCTCAATAGCTTTTATTCGAAAGGTTTTGAGCAAACCATAAAAAATGGTTGGATTCATATAATCAACCCCATTTTGTACCTCATTGTATTTGGTCGGATGTATTTCACGTATGGAAAAGAGAAGGCTTTATTACAACTTTCTTCCATCGAGTTCACAGAGAACGAAGTGCGATTGGAATTGTATCAATTTGGAAAATATTTTATCGAGCAAATTCCTTATTCGGAACTAATTACTATTGAAGTAAAGCAATCCAAAAAATTAGGTTTTTCGAATCTGTGCATCACACAAAAAAACGGGGAAGAAGTAATTCTTGAAACTGCCGGTTTTTCCTACAAAGAGAATCAGGAAATCAAGAACGCTCAAGCGAAAGTACATCAGCTGGAAGTGGCTTAGTTTTATTTTTGTTTAAGTCAATTCCACAATAGTTATAACTTTCATGGAGTATAATCCACAAAAGTTATAACTATTGTGGATTAGGATGATTTTCCTTTAACCTGAGCCCAAATTTTCGCATATTTCGCGCACCGTGTAAACTAAACTCTGTGCTCATGAAAATCCCAATTGGCAGCGACCACGCTGGCTTTCCGGCCAAAGAAAAAGTAAAACAGATTCTTGTTGATTTAGGTTATGAACCACTCGACCAAGGTACTTTTTCAGAAGAATCCGTTGATTACCCCGATTTTGCATATAAAGTAGCTTCAATGGTCGGAAACGGCGAATACGAATTAGGAATTGTCATTTGTGGAAGTGGTCAGGGTGTGTGCATGACTGCCAATAAAGTGGATCATGTACGAGCTGCATTAGTGTATAATGATGAAGTTGCAGCCTTAACACGCCAGCACAATAATGCCAATGTAATGTGTTTACCGGGCAGAACCCTAAGCGATGAAGAGTTAAAAACCATCGTAAAGAAATTTTTTGAAACTCCGTTTGAAGGCGGCCGACATGGGCGCCGCGTTCAAAAAATCCATGAAATTACTCACCACTAAGACCTTAGCCCGAAATGAAGCCTTTAAATATTCAGGATCCGGAAATTTACTCACTCATCGAAAAAGAAACCGACCGACAGAATTTTAATATCGAGTTGATTGCTTCTGAAAACTTTGCTTCTAAAGCAGTGATTTCAGCGATGGGAACAGCACTTACTAACAAATACGCCGAAGGTCTTCCGGGCAAGCGTTATTATGGCGGTTGCCAATATGTTGATTTAGTGGAAGATGTGGCTCGTGAACGGGCAAAGTTATTATTTAACGCAGATTGGGTAAACGTTCAGCCACATTCCGGTGCAACGGCAAACATGGCCGTTTATCTTACCTTGATGAAGCCGGGAGAAACGTTTTTAGGTTTTAACCTCGCACATGGCGGACACTTAACACACGGCTCTCCGGTAAACTTCTCAGGAATTTTATACAATGCTGAGTTTTATGGTGTTGATAAAGAAACCGGACGTTTAAACATGGATGAAATTCGTGATAAAGCCTTAAAAGTGCGTCCGAAAATGATTTCAATCGGAGCCTCTGCTTACACTCGCGATTTCGATTACGAAGGTTTCCGTTCAATCGCTGATGAAGTCGGTGCATTTTTATGGATGGATATGGCTCACACAGCCGGACTCATCGCCGCAAAATTATTAAACGATCCGCTTCCTCATTGCCATGTTGTAACCACAACTACACATAAAACTTTACGCGGACCTCGCGGCGGTATGGTACTTATCGGAAAAGATGGCGAAAACACGATGGGTAAAGTAGCTCCGAAATCAGGTCGATTAAAAAACTGGAGTGAATTATTCGATTCATCGGTATTCCCGGGTGCAATCGGCGGGCCGCTCATGCACGTAATTGCAGCAAAAGCAGTTTCATTTGGGGAAGCACTTCAACCTAGTTTTAAAACCTATCAGGAACAAGTGCTAAAAAACATTCAGGCGTTGGCAAAACGTTTGATGGAACTCGGTTACAAATTAGTTTCAGATGGAACTGACAATCACTTGATTTTAGTTGATTTACGTTCCAAAGGATTAAATGGTAAAATCGCTGAGGAAGTACTTGAAAAAGCACAAATCACCGTAAATAAAAACATGGTTCCTTACGATACGGAATCTCCGTTTGTAACATCAGGAATTCGTGTCGGCTCTCCGGCTATGACAACTCGCGGACTCAAAGAAGCGGAATTTACTCGTATTGCTGAGTTAATGGATATGGTTTTATCCAATCCAGGAAATGAAGAAATAACCTACAAAGTAGGAGCGGAAGTAAATGAACTTTGCTCCAAATTCCCTTTGTATAATTTCGTAACGGTTTAAATTACTACATGAAACGTGCCATCATGGGGGAAACTCCCCCAAAGGCTCAACCGCCAAAACCAGACCCGCAGGCTGAAATGAGTTTTCTCGACCATCTCGAGGAACTTAGGATACGCATTCTAAAAGGCTTAGTCGGAATCATTGTTGGTATCGTAATCGCTTTTATTTTCAGCGATTTCTTTATTAATGATGTGCTGTTGGGACCTGTAAGTAAAGACTTCTTTGTATATAAATGGTTAGGAATTGATGCGGTGAATTTAACGCTTCAAAGCCGACGTTTACCGGGACAGTTTTTTACGTTTTGGGGCACTTTATTCATGGTCGGTTTAATTATCGGTTCACCATTGTTTTTTCATCAAGTTTGGAAATTTATTATTCCGGCTTTGGATGATTCAGAAAAGACAAAAACTCGTTTTACCGTTTTCTTTATCACCTTTTTATTCTTTTTAGGCGTTTCATTCGGTTATTTGATTTTAACTCCGTTCGCCTTGCAGTTTTTCACTCAATTTCAGATTTCGGATTTAGTTCGAAACGATTTTGACATCAACGAATACTTTTCGTCCTTAACCATGTGGGTTTTATCAACAGGAATAATCTTTCAGTTGCCAATGGTATCGTATGCGTTGTCGCGCATTGGTTTATTAACACCTGAATTCATGCGGAAATACCGACGTCACTCGATAGTTGTATTTTTCATATTGGGTGCATTCTTAACACCACCTGACCCGATTTCTCAAATATTGGTTGCTGTTCCGCTTATCTCTTTATATGAAGTAAGTATTTGGATTAGTGCATCAGCTAATAAAAAAAGAAATAAAGAAATTTGGGGCGCAGAAGAGAAACCTGAATTAAAATAAAAGTTCCGATTCTGCAATTTTAACGAATCAGGTGTTCGGTATAGCCTAAATCAATGAGTTGTTCACATGCTTGCCAAACATCATCAGGAATTTCCTGATGAATTTGAAATCCTCGTTCAGGATATACTTTTATGCGTTGTAAATCACCAACGATAATATGAATTACTTGTTCTAAACTGATGTCAGTATTTGGATATTCTTCAAAAGAAATACGCGGAGAAGTAACGAGCAAAGATTTATCAGGCCAATGTTTTTTAAAAGTGGCGTAACTACGTCGCTCCATATAAGGTTTTTGTACAACGATAAATGATTCCGGGTTTAACCCGTTTTCTCTCAGTATTTGTTGAGTGAATAGAATGTTTTCACCTGTATTGCTCGATTTATCTTCAATAAGAATAGCTGATTCAGGAACTCCCATTTCCATAGCACGCAAGGCAAAGGTTTCAGCTTCAGTTTTCGTCCAAACACCCTGAGTGAAATTGCCAAGTCCGCCTGAAAAAATAAGAGTTGGTGCCCAATTTTGTAAATACAGTTCAGCGCTGTATTCAGCAACTCGAATGTCGTGGCTGCCTAAAACAAGAATACAATCAGATTTTACTAAAGAGTGATTTACATGATGGTAATCCCAAATGCGTTTTGCTAATTCAATGGTATTTGTGTTCATGTAAGTTTAGTTTAATTAGTGGCTTAGTTTTGGTTTTTATGAAACTTGGTATTCGCCGTAAGTTGGATAAAACGTGCGGGCAATGTAGAAAGAAATACATTCTAATTCGATTATTACGATAAGTGAGTTTGTTCACAAAACCGTCCCAAGTTTATTGCAGCTAGACTTGCGATTTCCTTACTTTAAATTTCATTAAACTATAGGCGGATGAATATTCGTTTACATAAATGTCAGTTGCAGGATTAAATGATTGGTTTTTTGTTTTTTGTGTTTTTGTGGCAAGCGCCCAATTGGGCGACCCAATCTGATACGATTACTACAATTTCATTATCAGATACTGCTTCATACGGTGGCATTGACTTATATAGATTAAAAGGCTGGCGATTTTCATACACAAAACCGGATGCAATCCGCGATACCTTGAATCTGGATAATTTTTACGAGGTAGATGTATTAAACGGTTTAAAACCTATTATGGAAAGTCCGGATTGGAAACAGTACGGTTGGTTTGAGTTTGCTTTTTTCGTTGATTCAAGTATTTCAGAAAAGCCTTGGTGGTTGGCCTATTTTGAATCAGCCGGTGCTAAAGTTTGGTTAAACGGTAAACTGGTTGCCAGTTTGGGAAATCCCTCAGAATTAAAAAGCGAAGAAGAATTGCCAACCGTTATTCCAACAGATAATCCGCTAAGGTTACGAGCCGGGGTAAATTATCTATTGGTGGAATATTCGAACCATACAGCACCGTATATCTTTCATAAAAATAGAATGGCACAATATCGTATGGCTATGATTTTGCGAAAACCGTACGACACTTCACTACATAGATATCGGTCATTGTTACTTGGCGCGGCTATTTGGGTCTTAGCTTTTTTGATTGTGATTTACGGGTTTTTATCACAAAAATTTAAAGAACAGATATACCATCGCTACATCTTATTAACGATGTTTTTCTTTTTGATTCATGCTTTTACCGGTTTAGGTGATTCACTCATAAACTGGAGTTTCTCATTTTATCCGATTCAGACAATTGTTTATACACTCAGTTTTCTTTTAGGGCTTTATTTTTATCTGATTTCTATTCGTCTGCTTTTTGCACTTAAAATCTATTGGAAATACGTGAATTCAATTCTGGTTGTTAGTGCATTAGCCATTTTGTATGGCCTTTTTTGGGATTTCCACAACTTGTTTATTGTGCAATTTGTAATTGGTTTGATTGCGTTTGGATTTGGGGTGTATTCCATTTATGAAGCCAAACATTCTGAAAATGCTGATGATATTGGGTTTATACAAGCCGGATTGTGGGCAACTATGCTGGGTGTTCTTGTGTATTTGGCAGGAGTTATCATTCAATATCAGTACGAGAAAGTTACCTACTTAATTTCGGTGACTCTTGTTTATGGCGGAATTCCCTTATCACTCACGATGCACATCATCCGGAATTATGCAAAATTGGTTAAAACACTCGATTTAAAAGTAAAGGAGCGAACCGCGCAACTTGAGAAAGCAAACGCCTATCAAAAATTGTTTTTTGCCAATATCTCCCATGAATTCAGAACGCCATTAACGATTAGTAAGGGTTTATTGGTAAAGGTTTTGCAGGATTACCAACATGATGAATCCCCGAATCGGAATAAACTCCATACGATAAATCGAAATATCGACCGATTAAAAAATATGATTGACCAAATCATTGACTTGTCTCAATCAGATGAATACCGACTTGTATTACATAAACAGGTTTTCCACGCTGATAATTTGACTCGTTTATTGGCGGAGTCGTTTCGCTCGCTGGCTGAATCAAAAAAACAAGAATTTAAAGTAAATCTGAATGGTGATGCTGCTGCGATTGAAGTTGATCGCGATCGTTTCGAAATCATTGTCAATAATTTGATTTCCAATGCGATAAAATTCACCCAAAATGAAGGTAAAATAGAGGTAACAACTAACCTTGAGGACGGAATTTATACGATTCGAGTTACGGATAACGGTCATGGGATTCCGCCGGAACAACAGGAACGTATTTTTGAACGCTTCCACCGCATTCAACAAAATAATGTGCACTATGTTGAAGGAATGGGCATTGGACTTGAATTGAGCAGAACCTTAGCGCGGGCAATGAATGGTGATGTTCGTTTGGATTCAGCGGTAAGAACGGGTTCTTCGTTTATGCTTTTAATACCCGTTTGTGATTCTACTTACGAAGAACCGGAAGAATACGATGTTACTGAATTACATGAAGCAAAAGACGTTTTCGAGAATAGTGAAATAGAAATAGTGCAGCAGTATTCCATTTTATTGGTTGAAGACAATCAGGATATGCAGGCCTATGTAAGTGAGATTTTGGAAGAAATAGGAACGGTTTCTATTGTTTCGAACGGAAAAGAAGCCTTGAAATATATTCAGCAAAAGCGCCCGGATATGGTTGTTACAGATTTAATGATGCCGGAAATGGACGGACAAACATTAATTGAAACGCTAAGAAACGACCCGAAAACCCGAACATTGCCGATTGTAGTGCTCAGCGCAAAAGCTCTTCAAGATGATAAACTGGATGTACTTCGAATTGGTGTGGTAGATTACATTACAAAGCCGTTTTTAGCAGAAGAATTGAAGTTAAAAGTTCAAAATCTGTTAGAGTTTTATGAAACTCGCAGAAAAGTGGAAATAGTTATTGAAGATGATTCGATTCAGCAGCAAGCCGGAAATTTGCTTGAAAAAGCAGCTCAGTTCGTGTATGAAGAAATCAATAATGTGAATTTTTCTCCTGAATTATTAGCTGATAAATTAGCAGTGAGCAGAAGAACCTTGTACCGAATTTTGGAAGCAGAAACGGGAACAACTCCCGCAACATTCATCAAAGAAATTAGATTAACACGGGCTCAAAAATTGCTTCAATCTGATAAAAAGATTACACTGGAGCAAGTTGCGAATCAGGTTGGGTATCGAAATGCTAAAAGTTTTAGAAAGTTGTATCAAGATAGATTCGGTATCCATCCTTTAGACGACAGAAATAAGTCTTAGTGTTTGTGTTTTTTGATTGATATAAAAGATGCGACACTAGTAGGAGCTACACATCGCACTATTTCTTAGTGAAATGATTGCAAGCGCTAGGTTTTTGTAAGGGTGTGTGAAGTCGATTTTTCATTGTTAAAACGTAAGCGCCAACCTCTTTATCGTTTAAAAAAATTGAGCAAAGCGAGCTCAGCAATTTCCTACCAAAAACAAAAAACAGCTAAAAATCCTTTTCCAAATCAAATAAACTCAAGTTTGGCACAAGATTTCCCAAACTTGGCACATCTCATGTCCGGCAATCGGATAGGTTTATAGCAGTTCATTCACACAAGCTTTTCAGATATGAGAAAACAGATTGCCTTAGTTTTTATTGGGATTAGTATAGTTGTACAGTTCGCTCAAGCACAAATTCCATCAGGAAAAATAGCTGCCCATTACCGAGCTGATTATGGTTTGGCAAACACCGCTGACGGAGACACAAACGGGGTGTGGCAAGATAAGAATGGTTCAGGTTTTAATGCTGTTCAAACAAGTGCGGCTAATAAGCCGAAATATTATGCTAACCAAATTAACGGTTCTCCAATACTGCGATTTGACGGAAACTCGTGGCTTGAAACCAAAACAGCTTCCGATTTTAATCTTTTGGAAACAGGTTATGAGCTTTACATTGTTGCCCGAACTTCATCAACAGCCATTCAGTTTTTATTCAGCGGGAATACAGGCACATTTGAAATGCACTTAAACGGTGGCGTGGGCGCTCGATTTATTCCAAAATCAGGAAGTGCTTATTTAGATGCAGGTGTATCAAATGAATACTCCGATAACGAGTTTCACATATATCATGTAAAAATTGACAGCGCAAATTCCTTTATTCGTGTTGATGGAGTAGTAAAACAATCCAATTTAGTAAATGATTTCCGACTTGAATCCAATACAGATATCATTGAATTTGGAAAACGTATAGACAACAGTTTCTTTTTAAATGGTGATTTTGCAGAGCTTATCATGTTAAATCAAACCATGACAAACGAAGAACGAGCAGTAGTAGATACCTATTTAGAAAATCGGTATTTGAATCCGATTGTTGGCTTAAATCCCACAGTTTATACCCAATCAACTTATGGAATGTCAACAACTGTAAACAATGCAACGATTTCAGCTTGGAGCGATATTCGTTATAACGGGCAGCAACTCACGCAAACCTCAGAGAGTTGGAAGCCAACTTACAACGAAAACGCCTACAATAACTTTCCAAGTGTACGCTTTAACGGCGCTAATTATTTACGAGTTGGTTTGCCTTCAGAAATAGGAATCCAGAGTGCTGATTATGAGGTTTTTATTGTTGCACAATCGTCATCTTCTGCATCACAATATTTGATTTCAGCCAACGGAGCCAATTACGAAGGATTATTAAACGGGAGCGCCGGATATACATTCACACCGTCAGTGGGAAGCTCTGCCACAATAGGAACAACTTCGTATTACACCAATGGGGTTCCTCATATCTTTAATTTTAGCGGTAGTTCCACTGAAGGAGTAGTTCGCGTTGATGGTGCTATTGGTGATTCGATTGCATCTAACGTACAGATTAGTAACGATGGCACCGTTTGGTTGGGAATTCGTTATAACGATACAAACGGATTCTCGGGAGATCTATTTGAATTGCTTGTAATTGATAAAGTACTGTCTGAATCTGATCGGCAAGAAGTTGAAACCTATCTTTTTTCAAAATATGAAATCGCAAACCCTGCTGACATCATTCCGACTGCAGCAATAGATTCAGTTGTTTCCTTTGGGGAAGGAGTGAGGTTATATACTAGAATAAATGCTTCAAATGTATCTACATCCTACTATGTAAAGTACGGAACAAGTGGTGTCTCCTTAAATGACAGTACTTCTGTTCAGGTGGAAAGTTCAGCAAATGAAGTTTCTGCAACCATTGATATTCCTTCACTATCGCTTCAATCAAATGTATATGTGTTTGAATTAAAGGCACAAACCGACTGGCAATCTGCAATTCCTGATACCACTTTTTATACAACTGTTCCCAATAGTTATGTTGTAACAAGTACATCAGATGCAAATTCCGGGACTGGTAACACAGGTACACTTCGTTATGTGCTGAACAAGATTAATGAGCAAGCAACCGCGCAAAACAGTACCATATTTTTAACGCTGATTAGCGGACAAATAACCATGAATTCCGCACATCCGCCAATTAATTATCCGGTCAGTATAATTGGTCCGGGGGCAGATGTTCTAACAATAAGTGGAAATGGAGCTCATCAACCCTTTTTTATAGGTTCAGGATTAGCGCCGTTTTCAGCTGAAAACCCGGCAAGTCCAACCGTTAGCATGAGAGATTTTGCCATAAAATCTGGGTATCACAAAGGCGGTGAAGGCACCGGTGGCGGTGCTGCAGGTTTTGGAGGCGCACTATTCGTAAATAGCGGAAATCTTACAATTGATTCTATGTTATTTGAAAATAATCATGCTCATGGTGGAAACGGGGGGTATAATTCATACGTTTATAATGGTGTTTTCGGAGGTGGATTTGGTTCAGGAAGTTACGGCGGACCTGCGGGAAGTTCAGGTTATTTGGGAGGAGCTCTTGGTACAAGTTCTACTGACGGCGGTCCGGGAGCAAGTGGTAGTATAAATTTTGAAAATAATCAAAATGCTACGAATGGTGGTTTTGGAGCCGGTGGTGGTCGTGCTGCCAGCAATGGACTTAATGCAGGTTATGGTGGTTTTGGCGGCGGCGGCGGTTATGCTTTTTATGGAGATTCCAATAGCGGTTTAGGAGGTTTCGGTGGCGGCAACGGTTACATTCAGGTCCAAACGGGTACAAGTGTTGGTAGTGGTGGCGGTGCAGCAATGGGAGGAGCCATTTTTATTCGATATGGAAATTTAACAGTCAGAAATTCAGATTTTGTGTCGAATATGTTAACTAAAGGACTTGGTGGAAACAGTAATGCAGCGAATAGCGGAAGTGAATATGGCGGTGCAATTGCCAACTATCAGGGATATTTACGTTTAGAAAACAATACCTACACCAACAATTCAGCGGAGGCTGTTTTTAATTATTCCAATCAAACTATTTCGCCTTCTATTGAGCCGAGTGTAATTTCGGGTAATGCCGTAATTGAACGTAAAACAACCGAATCCATCACATTTAGCTTTTCGCCGGGTGATGGTTCTTCACGTTTAATTGTTGCAAAAGCTGGGTCTGCACCAAGCACAACTCCCGAAGATGAAACAACGTATTTAGCATTAACCGAATTCGGTGGCGGTAATGAACTCGAATCCGGCGAATATGTGGTGTATGCCGGATCGGATACAACGATAACGATTACAGGATTAAGTGCAGCTACAGCCTACCATTTTAAGATTTATGAGATGAATGGAAACGGATTTGGTGAACTGCCTAATTATAAAATTGATGAAGTACTTCAAGTACAAGCGTCAACATTAGCACAGAGTCTGGATGTTACGGCGGGCTCATATCTGCTGTTTAACGGAAATGGTTCAGTTGTAAATGCCGGTCAGCATGCAGTATTTCAACCGGAATCGGGAATTACATTAGAAGCATGGATTAAGCCGTCTGTACAAACGGCATACGCTCAAATTGTCGGTAACATGTGGGATACTATTTTACAAGGCAGCGGTTATGCACTCACTTTAGACGGAAATGGCGGAGTGTATTTTAATGTTAGAACGAGTTCACAGATAGGAAGTGCGTTTTCATATTTATCAAGCGGTGAAAATACGATTCCATTGCAAACGTGGACTCATGTTGCCGGAACCTATGACGGAACTACACGAAAAATTTATATAAACGGAATTGAAGTCGTGAGTTCAACGGATGTTTCTGGTTCAATAATCTATCCTTTTCCTAACGATATACGCATTGGCAAATATCAGGATGATAATGAATTTTACTACTACAATGGCGGCATTGATGAAGTTCGAATCTGGAATTATGCCAGAACTGAGGAGGAAATCAGAAAGTCTATATACTCGTTAAATGAAGAGAAGTCTGGTGCATTAGTAGCTGTATGGACTTTTAATGAAAATGGAGGAACAGTAGCACAGGATAATATCATTGCTAATAACGGAACCTTATCCGAGTTTCAGTTTAATGCGAATGACGGTTGGAGAAACGATGCATTTCGAGTGTATGCGCAGGGGACTAGTTCCTATTCAGAATCTGTTTTAAGCGGAAATGTTGTATTTAACGAACTTTCACTTTCCATCACCGAAAACTTAGACAACCCAACTGATTTAGCCGTTTTTCAGTTTGATGCTGCTCCGAATATCCAACCGGAAAATGAATGGGCGAATTTGGAAGCATATTGGCTGATAAAACCATTTGGAGATCCGGGTGTGTTTTCAACAGATATTACGTTTAATGTACCCGAAGCTTTAGTGAATGTCGGTCTGCCCAAAGTGACCCAGTACAAATTATACACTCGTGCCGATAGTTCCGTAAGTGCTTGGAGCTTAATTCGTTCATCCGCTGAATCGGTAAACGGGAACCAGATTACATTTACGGATATTACTGAATTTGGGCAGTTTACCATCGTTCGTGAGAATATCAATTTTTATGATTTAGGAGCCGGAAATGCACTTCAATTTGACGGAGTTAACGATTATCTGTCCGTTGCCCATTCATCCAGATTGAATTTAGATAAGATTACCATCGAGTTATGGTTGAAATGGGAAGCTTCCAGTACTTCAGATGTTCAGTTTATCATCGGAAAAGGCGTGGGATATCATGAAATTCATTTGGGAGGAAGCCCGGGTTTAATTCGTTTTATTCCGACAACTAATGTGTTTATCGATTCACCTGCGAATACCATGCCCTTAAATGAATGGGTTCATCTTGTTTGTGAGTACGATCCGTCTGAATCTCTGGGAAAACTATTTTTAAACGGTGAAGAACTGAATGTTACCAATAATGGTGCAAATCCTCTTTCAACGGCAATGGTTTATACGAATTCTGAAATGAATATCGGTCGCCGGAATGATGTTTCGTTTAATTTTAAAGGCCAGATGGACGAACTCAGAGTTTGGAAAAGCATAAGAACTACTCAGGAAATTCAATCGGATATGAAGTGGGCGAGTCCGGCCGGAAGTGATACTAATTTAGTGGCGTATTGGCAGTTCAATGAAGGAAGCGGTACAAGCAGTGAAGACTTGAACAATGGATTAAATGCTCAATTAAACCAGTTTGATATGAATTCAACGAGCGGTTGGCTTACATCAGAAATTCCGATTAACCAATTGGAAACAAGTTTAATCGGGTCGGAAGGTTGGTTTATGTTGGCCAACCCAATTGCCGGTGTTTCGTTTCAGAATTGGCTTTCTCCGATATGGACGCAAGGTTTTGACGGCGCAACCACAGTAAACGGTTCATCAAACGTATTTCAATGGAGTACCGCAAACGGAACAAGTGATGTAATGAATTGGCAGTCCATTTCTCAGGCATCAGATGTAATCGAAGTCGGTTCGGGTTTCTTAAGCTATGTTTTTAGTGATGATAATGGTCCTGAAGCAGGAAACTCGGGCTTCCCAAAAATCTTGCAAACGAAAGGGCTCCAGCCGCTTGAAGACCAAAATTTGAGCACATTGTTGAATCCGAACACAAACGGCTGGACCTTATTGGGAAATCCTTTTTCGGAAACCATAGATTGGGATTTAGCTCAAAAATCGAATCTGTATGCTTCTATTTATCACTGGGATAACGCTTCGAGTCAATGGTTGGTTTGGAACGGAACAACGGGAAGTTTATCGGATGGATTGATTCAGCCCAACCAAGCGTTTTTCGTTCAAACCTTCGCTGAAACTCCGAGTTTAACGATTCCGACTGCTTCTAAAACTACGAACAACAATCCCGGAAAAAACGTGGCAAGAGAAGAACAGGTTATTCCGCAAGTTATCAGTTTAAGTATAACGAACGAAAGTGCATTAAAAGATCAGGTTTTTATCCAATTTCTTGATGAAAAGACCGAAAATCTGCAAAGCCTGGCAGCCGTTAAACAACAACCGCTCAGCAGTTCATTTGTTACAATCGGTTTGATGGATGAAAACAGAAACGTTTGGTCTATTTTGCCGGTTTATCAACAAGAAGAAATCCACGAACTTCCGATTTATTTGAATTCCACGCGAAATGGAAATCACGAAATTTCTTTAGATCCAATTGAACTTCCTGATACTTGGTCGGTACGCATTCGGGACAATGAAACAGGTTTGCTTTCCAGTCTGGAGAAGCCGTTTTGGTTTGATTTTTCTGTGAATCAGAAAGCTAAAAAGTCTGATAATGAGTCCATTCCGGTACTTTCGCAAATTACTCAGTCAGGTGAAGCTCGCTATTCTTTAATCGTTAAAGCAGGAGTCACAACTTCTGTTGAAAGCTCAGAAATGCCGCTTGTTTTTTCTCTTGAAAACAATTATCCGAACCCGTTTAACCCAATTACAAGCATTAAATTCAGTTTGACAGAACAGGCAAGCGTGAGTTTGAAAGTCTATGATGTGCTTGGCAGGGAAGTAAAAACGTTGGTAAATGGAGTTCAAACGGCAGGTAAACATACGGTTTCTTTTGATGGTACAGATTTGGCAAGCGGGGTGTATATCTATCGTTTGTTTAACGGGAAAACATATCTCACAAAAAAGATGATGTTGATTAAGTAGGTTTTGCTATTTCACATTGTGGTACTTTCGTCATTCAGGCGAAAGCCGGAATCTAGGAATCGTTTATAAATGTGTTTAGCGAAGCGTATCATGTTGACATTTTTTTAAAAAAGTGTCGCAAAAACTTGCGCTGATTGTGCTGTTCGGCTGCGTCGTTTGTCCGCTTCTCCCACAAAATCTAAGCCGCTGCGCTTC
>SBGQ01000135.1 GCA_006226965.1 bacterium
GGACGAGACACAGTATCGTTTAACTCCTGTGATATTTTTGCCCTATAATAGTTGAAAATCGAGTTCTGCGGATAAAGTTCAAGCAATCTATTAATCGTGACAGATGCATTTTCCGGTAGTTTATCTTGCAAGTATAAGTACGTTAGAATCATATTGGCATCAACTTTTACACGAGAACTACTTTGTGCCGCAGATTCCAATTCATTAAATCCCCATTGTTTGTCTCCGTCGAAACCCAATGCTCCTGCCATCCATTTAATTTGAGAAGGAATACTGCCGGTCATATAATAATAAATGCCTCTGCCGATTTTAGCGTCAGGGTTATCGTCGTTTAATGCCAAAATTTTGCGGGTGTAATTAAATCCGGTCATCCCACTCTTTATGGCGATGCTGTATTCTTCCTGATCGGCGGCAACCAAGGCTCTGTAGCCATGCAAACCGGAAAGAAACAATACAGAAGAAGTGTCAGTAGAGTTATTCCTGAGATGTTTCTCCGTTACTTTTATCGCTTTCTCTGACCAATCCAAAAAATCTGATGCATCATTTTTAGATTCACCACCGAAAAAATATTTCCAGAACGGAATCATAGAGCGAAAAAAGTACGCTTCAGGTTGTGTCGGCTTTTCCAGAATTAACGAATCGAACTGGGTTTCAGCCATATTCCAATTGCCGGAATAAAAGTCATGAATCCCGGTTTCTAAAGCTGAATCATACGATTGTGAAAAGCTGTTAAGTGGCATAAAAAGAACAGTCAACAAAAAGAAAAAACAATATTTCATGGTTCCGTAGATGATTTACGAATTGAACAACAAGCTTAAGTACGGATTTCGTTCCGGCGTAATAAAATTACGTTTTGCGTTTCTTTTTCTGGGCTGCCGGGAAAAGAATGTTATTTAAAATAAGGCGATAGCCGGGGCTATTGGGATGTAAACTTAAATCTGTCGGCGGGTCGTCAACTCGGTGTGTGTAATCTTCCGGATCGTGGCCCGCATAAAAGGTAAACGTTCCTTTTCCAAAGTTTCCGTTCACATATTTAACTTGGTTTCTTCCCGGAGATTCTCCCAAAATTACAACCGATTGTTTGATTTTATCTTTTTGATAAGCTGTTGTTTGTCCGTAAAACCCTCGGATATTTGTAACATGGTTTTGAGTGAGCATAGTCGGAACGGGATCCCATTTTGCGGAGAATTCAAACAATGAGAAGTAATCAATTTCCTGGCTAATACGGTCTAATTGAACCGGAACGTCGATATCAGCGTGCTCATATTCTGCGGGATTACTGATAATATGAAAATCAGTAAATGCAAAGGTTTTGTCGAAATCTAATTTTTTTTGTGCGTCAGGATCCATCGGGTCACCATCGAACGGAGCAGGTGCAATATCTACTCCTTCCGCAGAAAGTGCAATATCGAACGTATCTGTACCTGAACACATCGCGAATAAAAAACCGCCGTTTCCGACATAATCACGAATTTTTCGGGCAACAGCTTTTTTTTCTTCACTTACTTTATTGAAGCCCATCGACTTAGCTAAGGCTTCCATTTCGCGAACTTGTTTTATATACCAAGGTTGATTTCGATACGCGTACCAGAATTTCCCATATTGTCCGGTGAAATCTTCATGATGTAAGTGAAGCCAATCGTAATTTGCCAATTGGTCTTGAAGCACTTCCACATCCCAGATTTTATCGTATTCAACCTCAGCGTACGTGAGTGCCAAGGTTACGGCATCGTCCCATGGTAGATTTTGTTTGGGAGTATAAACTGCAATTCTCGGCGCTTTTTGTAGGTTGATAACCGATGAGTTCGTATTTGGAGCTTCAATTTCATCAACAATACTTTGCGCTTTGGAATCAGAAATTACCTCAATTCGGATATTTCTAAGCAGGCAAGCATCAGCCACACCGGGTTCATTCATCACCAAAAAAGCTCCGCCTTTATAGTTGAGTAACCACTTTGCCGTTCCGCCTTTTTTTAAGTGATTGAAAATAATGCCGTATGCTTTTAAGTGATTGGTCTGTGAGGCGTCCATCGGAATAAGAACATACTCCGCGAAAAGAGTGCCAGTAAAACCGAATAGCAGTCCAAATAGTAAAATGGTTTTTAGGAGTTGTTTTTTCATTACGATGATGAACTTTCCAACGTGATTTGCAGCAAATTTCGAATTTGATCAGCATAAAAACCATTCGGATAACGAGTGAGAAAGTCTTTTAACTGATTTTCGAGCGATTCTTTGCTTAATTCGTTTTTCTGAAACAACACAAAAGCCAAACTCAATTTGTTGAATAATAATTGCTCAAACTGTTCGATTTGCGGATAACTTGAAATCCATTCGTAGGCTTTTTGAGGTTCTCTTTTTTTGTAAATATCAACGATAATTAAAGCGGCTTCGTCTTGCAGCGCATTGAGTTCCGAAAAGTTTGAACTCAATATGGTAAATGCTGCGTCAAACTCGTTTCGAGAATATGCAAAAGCGGCTTTTGAGAATAATTCGAGTTCCGGCTTTACAGAATCCTGTTCAATTCCTTTTCGAATCCAGTTCCTTAAAACGAGTGCATCATTGGCATAAAACGAAGTTGGTTGACGCTCAACCGATTTAAGCTGAATTTTTGCAAATTCGAAATCGAACGCGTAAAAATCGTTTAAAGCCAAGTAATACCGCGATTTTTCTAGCATAGTCGCATTTTTTGAAGCACGATTAGCATCGGTTAGTTTGATGCGAGCTTTCCGGAACTCTCCGTCCAACATATCAAAACGGCCTTCATAAAAAGCAATTTCATCCGGTAATAATTCTTTTTCTGCAGACTGCACAAGTTGGCTGAAAAGCATTCTAGCTTTTTGATTTTGAGCCAATTTTTCTAGGTATAAATCAATTAATTTGAGTTTTACAGGCGTTTGAGTTTGATAATCGGGGAATTCAGAAATAACGATTTCCCAGTTTTGAGCAGCTTTTTCAAATAATTCATCCGCTTTGCCGAGAACACTTAAACCTTGTTCTTCTAATTGCTTTCCCCAGTTTACATACAATTGAGATTTGGCATCGAGAGCAAGCGGACGCATGATTTCCTGATCTTTTCCTAAATAAAAGTTCAAGGCATTATCAGCCAGTTCAAAAGCTTCTTTTCGAATTAAGTTTTGAGCTACGTTATACACGAAATAATCAGTCGGATACTTTTTTTCCATGATTTCAGCCCAACGAAGCGCTCGTTTATCCAAACCGCGTTCGAGATATAGCCATAACAATAACTCACGTTTGGCCTGAGTAACATTTTCATCAACAGATGCTTTTTCGAGACCGGATTCATCCAGAAATAGAATGGCTTCATCAAACAAAAACTCATCATTAAAACGAGAAAACATCCGCTGAACTTGGTCTAATCTTCCAGGATTATTTTCCAAAATGGTTATGAGTTCTTTAGCTGCAAGATTGTACTCGTTGGCTTGCAAATACGCATTAGCGAGTTCGTTCAGAAATAAAAACGAATTTTTAAAACGTACGCGCCCTTGTTGATAGATTTTAGCCGCTTTTGAAAACTCACGTCTGTCTAACATACTATTGGCTATCATTTGGTATGCCATCACATTTTGGTCGTTATTGGCCAATAAGGAATTCCACAAGGAAAAAGCTTTAGTTGTATCATTTGAATAGTGGTACAAAAGCGCTAAATCGTTTTCTAGGGAAATATTTCCCTTAATTTTTGATTTCGGATTGCTAAGTAAAAGAACGCCGGTTTCATATTCTTTTAGGTTAATATAACATTGTGTGATTTGCTGTAAATAAGCCGGATTTGTCGGTTCTTTTGCAATCAGTTCTTCTAAAACTATTTTCGCCCGTTCATAATCTTGCAGGCGAATTAATTGTGTGGCAATAATGTAATCTCTATTTGCCTGAGCCCAAGAAGTACTCGAAACAGTGAGGAAGATGAAAAGTAAAACGAGGCGATTACGAACCATTAAACGGTTAAGCTAATTTATGAACCTGAGGAAGATAGTCAGGAAAATGGTGTTTTACAGCACTGTAAAAGGCTTGCAATGGAAATCCGACTACATTATAGTAATCTCCGTGGATATGAGAAACGAAAACGGCTCCCCAATCATCCTGGATACCATAAGAACCGGCTTTATCCATCGGACTTCCTGTTTTGATGTAAGCCAGAATTTCGTCATCACTCAAATCGCGAAAAGTAACGTAAGTTGCCACCGAAAACGTGTGTTCTTTGTGTTTTCCGTGCTCTTTTTCAATTAATGAAACACCTGTATAAACTGTATGTGTATTTCCGCTTAAGGTCTTTAAAATGGTAAAAGCATGTTCTTCGGTTTCCGGTTTTCCCAATTGTTGGTCTTTTAACACAACAATAGTATCGGCGCCGATAATCAAACCCGAATCAATTTTCTTTGCAACTAACTCCGCTTTGCCCTTTGCTAATTCTTGTGCGTATTCGCTTGGTTTGCCGGTATAAGGGATATCTTCGTCGAAACTGCTCGGAATTACATTGAAATCAGGATAAAGCAATCCTAGAAGATGTTTTCTGCGCGGACTTTGAGATGCAAGGATGATGTTTTTCACGATGCAATAATTTTTACCATTTTTTGTTTGAAAAGCAAAGTTAAGGCTTGTATCATTCCGCAGAATTAAAAAGAAGAAAAAAATATATGGCAAAACGTACTACTACCGTAAAGAGCTCAACTGCACCGGCTGAAATGCTGTACACAAAACAAAACTATTTGTTAATGGGAATCGGAGTCGCATTAATTGTAGTGGGCTTCATTATTATGTATTTAGAGAACGAAATCGACGGATTTTTATCCTTGTATGTATCTCCTGTAATCATCATGGCAGGGTTCGCAGAAATCGTTTATGCCATCATGAAAAAATCCCCTTCTGCTGAAGCATAAGTATCGTGACTAAACTGCGCGTGAACATTTCTAAAAACGCGCAGAGGATTATTTGTTATTTTTTCCCGGCTTAGTATGGGTTGGGTTATAATCCATTTACATTTAACCGGCTGATTTCGTGATACACTTCACTAGCCGGAAATACATATTGATTTCATGGTCTGGTACAAAAAATTACATTGGCAAATTATTGGTGGGCTTATTCTCGGATTAGTCTGGGGTTTGATAGCAGCTCAAACAGGTTTAGGTACATTTACTTCTAATTTTATTAAACCGTTCGGGACAATATTTGTCTATCTCTTAGAATTAATTGCGGTTCCTTTGGTTATAGCATCACTTATTGTTGGGGTTACAAACCTGAGCGATATTCGGAAATTATCCCGAATGGGTGGCAAAACCATCGGTATTTATATTGTTACAACGGTTATTGCCATAAGTATTGGTTTGTTATATGTGAATGTGCTCAAACCCGGAAAAGCACTTCCGGTTGAAACACGAGAGCAGTTAAAAGAGAGTTACAAAGACAATGTAGCAGACCGAAACAAATCAGCTGAAGAAGTATTACAGCGTGGGCCGCTAGACCCTATTGTTGATATTGTGCCCAGAAACTTTTTTGCAGCTGCATCCAACAATGCGAACATGCTGCAAGTTGTTTTTGTTGCCATTTTATTAGGTATTGGAATTATCCAGATCGGAAAAGAAAAAGCGAAAGTCTTAATCGATTTTTTTGACTCATTGAATGATGTGGTCATCAAAATTGTGGATATGATTATGAAATTTGCTCCTTTAGGTGTATTTGGTTTGATGAGCGCCTTAATTGTTGATTTAGCCGGAAATGATATTTCGCAGGCTATAAGTCTGTTAAAAGCACTTGGCTGGTACATGCTTACCGTAATTCTTGGCTTGGCAACACATCTGTTTATTACCTATCAGGTTGTGTTTAAAGTGTTCAGTAAAATGAAATTCTCTCGTTTTTTAAAGGGGATTCGTCCGGCTATGTTATTGGGATTCAGCACGAGTTCGAGCGCAGCAACCTTACCAGTAACAATGGAGCAAGTGGAGAAAAACCTTGGAGTTCATGAGGAGGTTTCCAGTTTTGTTTTACCGGTAGGTGCTACAGTGAATATGGACGGAACCAGTTTATACCAAGCTGTTGCTGCGGTTTTTATTGCCCAAGCATTAGGTCTCGGGTTAGATTTTATGCAACAACTTACCATAGTTGTTACGGCAACCTTGGCATCAATCGGTGCGGCCGGTGTTCCGGGTGCAGGAATTATCATGCTTGTAATCGTTTTAAAAGCGGTTAATGTTCCCGTGGAAGGAATCGCTCTAATTCTTGGCGTTGATCGTATTTTAGATATGCTCAGAACAGCAGTTAATATTACCGGCGATGCCGCTGTTTGTGTGGCTGTTGCCAGCTCAGAAAATAAAATTGAAGAAATTACTACCCAAGAATAAAGCATTGTATGCAACCGGCTCGAAAACCAACCCGCTCTTTTCAAGATTTAGTTGAAATCGTAGAAATTTTAAGAAAAGAGTGTCCGTGGGACAGAGAACAATCTCACGAATCGCTTAAAGATTTGATGGTTGAAGAGATCTACGAAGCCATAGATGCAATCGATCAAAAAAACTTCCCCGAATTAAAAAAAGAATTGGGTGATTTATTACTCCATGTCGTTTTTCATGCAGTAATGGCCGATGAAACACAGTCCTTTAATATGGGCGATGTTATATGGGGCATTCAGGAGAAATTAATCCGCAGACATCCGCACGTTTTTGAGCAAGTAAAAGTATCCGGGACTGAAGAAGTGCTCAAAAACTGGGAGCAAATCAAAATGAAAGAGGGCGGGCGAAAGTCCGTTTTAGAAGGTGTTCCCAATCAATTGCCGGGTTTGTTAAGAGCGCAACGAATGCAAGAAAAAGCCTCCGGAGTTGGTTTCGATTGGGGTAATTTTGAAGATTGTTGGGTAAAAGTGGAAGAAGAACTCAACGAATTTAAAGAAACCATCAAATCGCAAAACAAAGAAGAGCGAGCCAAGGAATTTGGAGATTTGATTTTTGCGATGGTGAATGCCGCTCGACACTTAGACATTAATTCCGAAGATGCGCTTCGTTTAACGAATAATAAATTCAAGTCCAGATTTCAGTACATTGAGCAGCGCGTTTCAGAGCAAGGAAAACAAATGAAAGAGTTAAATCTTCAGCAGTTAGATTTGTTTTGGGATGAAGCAAAAGCTTTAGAAAAAGCCGGAAAACTCAACCATTAATTCATGGATAAAACCTTTCAAAAGCTCACCCATGTGCTCTTTCAAACCACATTAGGTTTGTTTGTCCTGTATTTTTTATACGAAATTGCCGCAGCTTTATTAATCGATTTTCCCTTTAATCAATATGAGCCGGAAGTAGTGATTGATGCTTGGGCTTTATCTAATGGGATGGATGTATATCCTAGCAGAGCAATTGGTCCGCCGGCAGGTTTGTATGCTCCTTTTTTTCATATTGTTGTTGCTGCATTTTTTCAAGTACTACCAAATACATTGCTAACAGCGAGATTGGTTAGTGTTTTATCTGTTTTGGGAGCTTCATGGGTACTATTTTCGACCATAAAAACATTGCCCAAAGCAGGAATTGTCTCGTTTATTGCTATCCTGATGTGGCATCCACTCATTTCTATGTTCGATTTACATGCAAAGCCGGATAGTTTAGCTGTTGCTCTTGGCATGCTCAGTGTTTGGTTTGTTTTAAAAGAAAAATCAGGGTTTAAAGAACTGGTTTTTGCAGCATTGTTATCCGCTTTAACCGTTGCTACAAAACAATCCATGTTATTTGTTCCGGTCGGTATCGGATTGGCGCTGTTGCTTTTTAGAGAGTGGAAATCGGTACTTATTTTCGGAGTGCTGTTTCTTGGATTCTCAGTTGTATTGTGGTGGATTTTTTCGCTTACTCTCGGCCCTGATTTGTGGTTTTATGTTTTTGTGCAACCCGGAACTTTTCGAATGAGATGGGCAGGTGTGTTCATCAATTTTTATATGATTCAATCTCCTTTACCGTGGTTTTTATTATTGATGTCGATACCTGTTTATATCAAACAAAAACGATTCTCAAAAAGGTATATTCTTTTATTTGTGGTAAGTGTACTGGCTTTGCCCGCTTCGGTGTTAACCGCATCTAAAGGAGGCGGACTTTCTAATGCCTACCAACCGTTTTTTTATTTTATGATTTGGAACTTTCTGATAATGATATCAGAACAATGGAAACAAGGTTTAGAACTCGAAACGTGGTTTAAGCGCTATCCGGATGTCGCAAAGTTTTCAATCGCTGTTTTACTTGTGTTAACTATTCAGCCGAATTTGCCTTCCGTGATTACAGCACCTATTTATCATTTTCAACAGTGGAAGAATTATGAGGCATTAGCAGATAAAATTCGTGAAAAAGGTGGCTCGGTGTATGTTCCGATGGATAATTATCTGAGTTTAAAAGCAGGAAGCCCAATTAGATGGAGTTATAAATGGCAGTTAGAGACTTCGATGCGAGATGTTGAGAGAAAAAATGATGAAAACAGTTTTAGTTTAGCTTTGAAAAGTGATCAGGTCGTAACCATCGATAACGGAGATTGGACTTCTGATACGCAGTTGGTGAAAAAATTAGAACGAAACGGCTATCATCAAATAGAAAGCTATCAGATGGGGCAAATCAGAACATATACCTTATGGAATAAATAGGTACTTTTGGCATGAAATTATCTTTTGTTTCAAAAGCTTAAGCAAAAAACATGTATCAATCTCTTGGTTTAGTTATTCCATGTTATAATGAACAACAAGTTTTACCCTTGTTATTCGAACGTTTACATTCGTTTAAATCTCAGCTAAACATGGAAGTGAAAGTCATTTTTATTGATGACGGAAGCAGAGATACTACTTGGGAGCAGTTGTTCCAGTTTTGTGAAATGAATTCATTTGCATCAGCGATTAAACTGAGCCGCAATTTTGGTCACCAAACAGCCGTAAGTGCCGGACTTTCCCAAATAGATACCGATTTAGTAGGTGTGTTGGATGCCGATTTACAAGACCCGCCGGAATTATTCATCGAAATGATGGGTAAAGTTCGTGAAGGGTACCACGTGGTTTATGCAGTACGCAAAAACCGTAAAGAAAACTTCATGCTTAAGTTCGCTTATTGGTTGTTTTATCGCATCCTTAAAAAAGTAGCTAATATTGATTTAGCACTCGATTCGGGTGATTTTTGTTTGATGACAAAAGATGTGGTTCACTGGATTAATCAAATGCCTGAACACAATCGTTTTGTGCGTGGATTACGAGGCTGGGTTGGTTACAAACAAATCGGAATTCCATACGACCGTGCCGGACGTGCTGCGGGTGAAACCAAATATTCCTTGCGAAAACTGATGGGTCTTGCTATGGACGGGCTCATTTCATTTTCATCACTACCGCTTAAGATTTCCGGATGGATTGGTTTTTTTGCTGCGTTCTTGGGCGTTGTTTATTTGGTTTTTGAGTTTATTAAAATCTTTTTCTTTGAAAAAGCACCAAGCGGCTGGGCTTCTATGATAGGAGTAACCATATTTTTTGGCGGAGTTCAATTGTTAATGCTTGGTATTATCGGTCAATATTTAGGCAGAGTGTTTGACGAAGTGAAAAACAGACCGATTTATATAGCGGAACAAACCGTAGGTTTTTTAACAAAGCCCAAATAAAAAAGGACAGCAAAGCTGTCCTTTTTTACAATCCTTCCACTTCGTAAAGTGTTTCCATTTGCTTTTTAACCAGAGATTGCGGGATAATTTTAAAAGCTGATCTCAAAAAGAATTGAGAAACAGGTTGGTGAGCAGCTTTCCCGATTTTCCAGGAAGTATTCACCACCATATCTACTTTTTCACGACGTTTTTTCTCGAATAAAGTAAATGCTTTTTCGGGATTTGATTCAAGCAGAAGTATTTGAGCTATATAAAAAGCATCTTCAATTCCCTGACACGCTCCTTGCCCCATATTGGGAGTTGTAGCATGTGCGGCATCACCTAATAAACACATTCTGTTTTTATGCCAAACCGGAATACGTTCTAAATCTGAAATATCATTTCGTAGAATTTTTTGCACAGGAGTTGATTGTATAAGTTCTCGAATAATCGGATTAAACTCATGAAATAAGTCTAATAAATCCTGTTGAAGCGTTTCTTTGGTGTCTTTGCCTCCGGCGGATTCACTATGCACGGCAAACCAATAGATTTCTGTATCAGAAATGGGGGCAATTCCAAAACGTAATTTGTTTCCCCAAGCTTCAAATGCGGCATGATGAAGGTGCTCCGGTAATTTAAGAGTGGAGATTCCGCGCCAGCAAGTCTGACCCGAATATCGTTTTTTACTGTTCGGTAAAATGAACGAACGAGCCTGAGAATGAATGCCATCAGCGGCTAAAACGAAATCAAATGTTCCTTTACTGGTAGAGAATTTTAAATCAACTGACGATTCATTAAAAATGACATCCAATAATTCAGAGTTTAAATGAATGCGTTGTTGAGGTAAAGAATCAGCTAAAATACTTTGTAACCGAGCTCGGTGGATACCAATAATTGTATTGCCGTCTTTATCTGTAAGTAAATCAATGTCCGATTTTTTGATGGGCTTTAAGTCGGCTCGAGTAATTACCGCCTTGGCTAATTGTTGACCCGCATCACGAATGGTTTCGCCGACTCCTAAATAATCGAGTACTTTTAAAGCGTTTGGGTGTAACATTATACCTGCGCCTACTTCGTTTAGAACGGGTGATTTTTCGTAAATATGAACTTCCCAAGTCGGAAATTCTTTGAGTAATGCGTGCGCTGTTGTTAAACCTGTAATTCCGGCACCAATTATGGCTACTTTCATGGATAATCCTCAAATAATTCAGTTCTTGTGCATTAATAATTTTAATGCTTCGGTGATTTTTAATAATTTAGGTCAAATGTACTAAAAATTAGGTCAAGTGTACTAATGTCGGATAAGAAAAAAATAATTCTGGATAAATCCCTCGAATTATTTAACAGAGAAGGGTATTCGGTAACCACATTAAGGGGTATAGCCGGGGAGTTGGGAATGAGTCAGGGTAATCTGAACTATCATTTCAAAACAAAAGGAGAAATAATCGAGTCTCTTTATCATGATTTGGTAACTAAATTGGATGAAAAGATTCAGAATTTTATAGTTAACGCAGGGTTGTTGGGTGTTTTATTTGAATCGTCAGTATCTACAATGACTACTATGTATGAGTATCGATTTTTTATGCGAGATTTTTATACCATAATGCGCGAATATCCGGGTATAAGAACAAGTCATATCGCACTTCAACAAAGAAGAAAAGAAGAGTTTTCCGTGTTTTTTAATCTCTTAAAACAAGAGTCAATAATTCGTTTAGAAGAATTCCCGGATGAATATGTAGGTGTATATAAACGAATGTCCATTTTGGGTGATAATTGGATTAATAATTTGGAATTATTGGAACAGACGTCGATTTCAGAAGAAGTATTGAAAACTCATGTACTCTTATTATTTGGAATCATCTACCCGTATTTAACTGAAAAAGGCAAGGGATTATGGAATCAGCTTTAGGAATCGCACTAGGTTCAGGTTCAGCCAGAGGAATTGCGCATATTGGCGTATTAAAAGCATTTGAAGAACATCAGATTCCGGTTAAAATGGTTGCAGGTACAAGTATCGGAGCGTTGATTGGTGCCGCTTACTGCGCAGGAAATCTAACACAACTGGAGCAGTTTATGCTTCAGGTTGATTGGAAACTTATAGCCAGTTATTGCGATTTTGTGCTTCCGAAGAAAGGCTTGATGCAGGGCGAAAAGGTGAAAGAATTGATTACAGAATTAATTGGTGTCACAGATTTTAATCAGTTAAATAAACCATTAGCGATTGCCACAACCGATTTAAACACGGCAGAGCCTATTATCATAAAAGAAGGAAATCTAGTTGAAGCCATTCGTGCCAGTATTTCATTGCCCGGGATTTTTGAGCCCGTTCAATACGGCAATCGTATTTTAGTTGACGGTGGTTTAACCAATCCTGTACCGGTTCGCTTATTCGAACACACAGATATTTCTTCCATTGTAGCCGTTGATTTAAATTCGAATGTAGAGCAAAGAAATCGAGCTAAGAAGAAATTAAAAAGCATCAGAAAGGCAAAAGTAACGCCATCATTGCCTGACCATTGGGCTTTTAATCAATTGGAACAGCATTACAAAAAATGGCAGCAACAATTGAAAGAGCGTTTCCCACAGCTAAAAGAGAAAAAAGCAAAAGAGGAAGAAAATGAGCCTGGTTTGTTTGATGTAATCTCAAACAGTATCAACATAATGATGCACCAGTTAGCGGCAACACAATTGGCGCAAAACCCAATAGATTTTATTATTCGTCCGACAGTTACAGACGTAGGTTTGTTTGATTATGATGAAGCCTCACGATTAATCCAAGCCGGATACGATGAAGCCAAAGTATACATCCCGATTATTGAGAAGAAATTGGGCATAAAAAAAGCCGTTTCAGAATACTAAAACGGCTTTAGAAATAAAGATAGATTAAGCCGCTTGTGGTAAGCGACGTTTTGCAAATTCATAAGCGCCGAATAAAACGCTTGTGTAAACCACATCACCTAACAATGAATTGTGGAAAAACGGTATTGCTGCTGTGTAACACTCCATAAGTCCGGCAGCATTCATCGGATAAAAACCGCCTGACGTTAACCAAACACCTAAGTTTGAAATCAAGAAGAAAAGAATAGAACCGCCGATTGCCGTGAATAAAACATTCATAACAGAAACGTGATTGCGTAACCAAAATCCGGCACCGACCATTAATGCAAAACTTCCATAAACGAAGAATAAGGTGTTATGGAAACCCAAAAATAGATCACTTAAAAACATGATTACAAATGGAATGGCCATAGCAAGGCGTTTGTCAGATAAATAAACACCGCCGAATAATGCTACCGACATAATAGGAGCAAAGTTTGGAGGATGCGGTAAAAAACGAGATACGATTGCTAATACAATTAAACCTGAGCTTAAAAAGAGTGATGAACGCTGCATGGATATTTCTAATACGTTAGTGTTAATTTCCTGATGGAAGATAAAAAATCAAACCCAAAAAACGGAGTTTACTAGAAAGCTTTTTCGGGATCGAAGGCATTCGTTGCTTCATAACGTTTTAAACGTGTATCCCAATAAATAACGATTTGTTCGCTAGCAATTTGCCGGTCAGAATCCAATAATTCAACTTTGAAAACGACGGCACTTTTTTTGTCTTTTGAAAGTTTTTCTTCAACAATATGATAGGCGAAAACGGGAGTTTTTACAGGAATAACCATTCTGTTTTTCTCAAAGATTCCGTCGCTCCGCAAGTCTAAAACGGGACTGTTGCCCGCTGCTGAAACCGAATTCAAAATAGTATAACGGTGAACTTGAAGGCCTTTAAGAGAAGGTTTAGTTTGAATTCCTTGAAGAGCCAAAACTTTTTTATAGAGTATAATGTCATTCTTTCCATCTGAGTTATAATCCCAATCCGAACGTATTAACTCACTTCCTGAACGAATACTTTCTTTCACAAAATCAGAGGTTTGCAGTTGAGACAGCGATTCTTTTGTAAGAGGAACACGTTCGCCTTTTTCAATTTCAGCTTTCCATACTTTGCTTTGCAGGTTTTGCGGAGAAACAGATTTAGGCGGCAAATGCAAATAAACGGCGATTGTAGTGAGTAATAAAACAACGGCAAAAATTCTAGTGTCGCGCATAATGTTTTGATGTTTGTAATTATGCTCTAAAGTAAATCAAAAAGATGCAGAACCGAAAACAAAAAAAGGGTTGCTTTTCATGGCAGCCCTTTTGCTAATGGGGTATAGTTTATGAATGATAAATATCTACTATTTAGCTGACATCATTTCAAGAGTGATTTTAACGTCAACTTCGTCACCAACGATAGCTGTTTCAGCCCAGTTGCCTGCACCTACTTTGTAATCGTTGCGGTTTAATTTGATTGATGATTCGAAAGCTGCAACTTTTGTTCCTTTCATGAACGGATGGTCCATAGAGCCTAATAATTGGAAAGGAAGTTCGATAGTTTTGCTTACGTCTTTAATTGTCAAAACGCCTTTTGCTATGAATTCGTTATTTCCTTTAGATACGATTTCAGAGCTTTTGAAAGTCATTTTACCGAACTGAGCAGCATCAAAGAAATCAGGAGATTGTAAGTGGCCGTCTCTTTTTTCGTTTTTTGTATCGATACTGGCAACTTCGATAGTTACGTCAATAGAACTGCCTTTTAAGTTAGTAGCGTCAAAATATACATCACCGTTAAAATCGTTGAATTGACCAACTACAGGTGTGAAAATGTGACGTACAGAGAAGGTAATTGCTGAGTGAGATTTGTCGAAGCTCCATTTTTGAGCAGCTTTTTCGCCTTCGTTATTGTTTGCGAAAACTGAGGTAACCGATAAAACGGCGATAGCAAATAAAGTAGTAAAACGTGTTTTCATAGATGAAATTAGATTGATTGTGTTGTGATTATTT
>SBGQ01000026.1 GCA_006226965.1 bacterium
CATTTAGAATTTTAAGCTTATTAAATAATTTAATTACTGGATGAACATTTAGATTTAGAACAAAATCAATCATAATTTTTTGTTTGAATCTGTCTTTCTCTACTTTAATTCGATTTAACAACCACCTAGAATCAATATCGAGAGCAACTTGAATAATATGGTTATTAAATAATTGATAATAATGCAATTTTGAGCCAAGCACTTTATATGCTTCATCAAAAAGCTTTTCTCTTTGCTCTTGATTCAAGTGAACATTTCTAACAATGTTCTGTCTTGAAAAACCCCAAAGCTCAAGGTAAACACAAATGAATAGGGATTTAACTAATATCACATCATTCTTTTTTGGTGTTTCTTTGAGATAACGATTTACTAGTAGTTCAAAAGATTGACCAAGCCAAGAATATTTTTTTGATATAGGTCGATACTCCCTATGAAATGGAGGGCTTAACAATAGGTCGCTCAAACCAATAAGGAGTGCCTCAATAGTTAAAGTGTCAAGCTTGTTTAAATGCTCATGAAAGGCTTGATTTAAATCATATTCAACTTTATCAAATCTATCTACAGGGTCACTCACTCTACTAATAAACCATATAAAATCGGCAATAGATATTTTATTTGGAAAAAATGTCCTAACTGCCGCAGCAATTGTCGTGTTTTTTAATTCTATAGTTTTTAGATACTGGATTAATTCTTGAACTGAACTTTCATCTCCAAGTGTTCCAATAAACTCTACTCCGAAGTTTATTATGCTTACTGATTCCGTTCTTTTTAGTAATAAAAATATGGCTGGAATACAGGTTTTGAGATTTGCAAAAAATGCAATTCTAATGAGTAGGAGTTTAAACTCTTCTGATAAATCATCAAATAATAGCTCATTAATTATCTCTCCAATCTTTGGATTCCCAAATTTTGCCAACGCCTCATTTTCGAAGTAGTCATAATAATTTGTCTGTCCATATTTCCTTGACAAACTTTTAATGATAGTTACTTGATCTTGAATATCTAGTGATGATGGGTCTCCGTGCTCTAAAAAAAGCTCAGGATAATTCGATAATACTATCTCTCTAATTTTATTATTCCAAGGGTTTTCCCCGACACATAACCATGCAATTACAGGTTTCAACCTGTCGTTTAAAAAAAGATTTCCATTAATCTCACCCCAAAAATAATGTTCAATTGAAGATAAACTAAGATTTGAGTTTAGTAAGTTATTAAACCAACAAGCTGCTAAATATTCAGTCTTTTTTCTATGGTGAAATCTGACTTTACCATAAATAGCATCGTCAAAGACGGGTAATTGAAGCAATTGACTTATTTCTGTGGCTGACCATTCTTGATTAAGAATTTCTTTAGGATTTAATGCTTCTAATTCGAGACTATGATTTTCATTAATTAAAAAAATGCTTTCACCTGTTAGTAGAACACATGCAGCAAGTCTTTCAACTGCATTTCTAATTTTTTTGCCCTCAAGGGTTAAGCTTTTTTGTCGGTTGCTATCAGGATCAACCAATTTATTTGAAATATTGTATTCGATTATTTCTTTATATGTACCAAAAGACTTGTTTTGCAACCAATAGTTGAGCAAATCTATTAGGTCTAATGGCCTTGTTAAAAGATTCCATAAATATTTCGTTTTAACCTCTTCTATAAAACCGCTGGCACTAAATGAATCGTATTTATTCGCAAATTGTATTATCCTATCTTTATCTAGTGGCTCAATTTGATATATAGTTATCTCTCCATACTGATTAAACAAGCTTTTTATTAATTCTGCATCTTGTTTATATCTAAATTCACTTATTCTTGATGTAATAATTATTTTTGAGTTAGCTAGACTCTGTTTCCCTATCAAATTTTTGAAATTAGTTAGTGCGCTTTCAAAGTCCTTAACATCCTTTAATTTTGATTCATCAACTGAATCAAGAAAAAAATATCCTTTAGATTTTGTTTTTTTCCATTCCTCGATATTGACTAACAGATCTTCATCAATTGTTTTATTCAGCTGTTCTAATCGCAAAAAGAAAGCATGTTCACCATTTCTTTTTAATGATTTGCATTGCTCTTTTAATTCTAAGGTTTTTCCACTTCCTGCTTCACCCAAGACAATAGCGATGTCATTTGCTATTACATTTTTCCAATAAATATTTTTATCCGTTTTATTCCCTAGTATCGAATCGTAATCGAACTCAAATGGATTATCAGTATCCTTATCACCTAGCTCTATTTTCTTAAATAATCTATTGAGCTGTATAAACTCATTATTTCTACCCTGTTGTTGCATAATATTTAATCATATTAAGATGAATTTTTGTTTAGTGCTTCGCGGAGGACTTGTTGAAGGAGTTGCTCGTTTAGAGCTGTCTTTGTCTGATGCTTTCTTCTAACTGCCCGTTATGCATTATAAATTCACAAAACTTAGTTAATTATCGAAAATGTAATGGATAGATTGTGATTTTCATAAAAGGAAATACAGCATCATTCCACTCAAAAAGTTTATTTCTTTTACCTATTTTGCCGCATGCTTCAGGGAATATTCAATCGTTTAGCCGCTTTCACTTTATTTGCACAGCTTCAAAAAACGGGTTGGGCCGCATTTGTTTTGCTGGGTTTTCTACCCTTTATCGGTGTGGTTTTTCTGGGTTGGAGCGTGGAAGTTGTTCTGTTGAGTTACTTCATCGACCGTTTGGTTTATATTTTTTATTTATTCCTCGCTGATGAAATCCATCGCATTCGCTCCAGACGTTTTATTGTTCAGGATTTTGTTAGGACTTTTATTGTCTTTCTGGTTGTAATGTATATGTTGCTGCAATTTGTTGGTTTAATCGCCAGCTTAACAGGTGCTTTAAAAAATGCCTCCATTACTACTGAACTGATTCAGGTTTTAGTGAGTATCGCCGTTTTGTATGGAATTCCGTGGGCTCAATCTTTTTGGAAAACAGATTCTGCAAAATGGGAATTTCAGTTTTTTCGTCAATCGGTTGGCTTGGTACTCGTTAGCGGCGCTACGTTCATGATTGCTTTTATCGGCGGTGTATTTTTAGTGAATACCATTCGCGATACCTTCTTGGCGTCCTTTTTTAAAAACGGTTACGGAATCGTGATTTTCATTTTTGTGTTATTACGCCTATCGACAGATGCGTTCTTTTTCACGATTAAGAGAAAACAAAAGCGCTCGGAACAATCACCGAACATCAACTCATCATCACAGCAGTACTGAGGTCGGTTTATCAAAAAAGGGAAACCGACAAAGCCGATTTCCCTTTCCAATTCATCTAGTAAACCTGCGTTCGATAAAGTATTATTTATGAGGCTCTTGTTCTCGCCTAAGGATTACTGTTCAATCGCATTATTTCGAACTCAGTTCAATACAATTAGTGACTTTTCTTATTCGACTTTAGCTTTTTATACACTAACGTAGCTCCTGCTGCGGCCAAAACTGATAAGCCGCCGTCGATAGGTGCTGCATCAGGTGGCAATAATAAGTTTGGCGGTTGAGCATGAAGCGTAACCGTTAGCAAAAGTAAAACAACCAGAGTTCCAAGTATTCGGGTAAAACTGTTCATACAAATTCCATTAATTTTTTTTAGTGATTTAATCCGGCAATCTCAACTATCAGAATGCCGGATTTGTAATCGGTTTATTTTATAAGAAGCATTTTTTTCGTTATCACAGTTGATGCAACTTGCAGGCGGTAGAAATACAAACCACTTGCTAAATGTGAGGCATCAAAAGAGTACGAATATGAGCCGGCTTGCAAGGGCGCATCAACCAAATTGGCAACTTGGCGACCCAATAGGTCTGTCACAATCAACGATACCTTTGCTTGCTTTGGAATTTCAAATGCAATAGTTGTTGTTGGGTTGAACGGGTTCGGAAAGTTCTGTTTTAAGTTCAACTTTGTCGGTAAATCAACTCTGTTTTCTGTATTTGTTGATGTTGCCGGTGAAACGACCAATACAAATCGTGTTAAACTGTCTGACGCTTTCCTGGTTTGCGGAGCCATAATCGGAGGAACAGGGGCTGGAATTTCAGCTTCTTTTTGTGCAGCCGATTCCACTATTTCAAACTGATAGGAAGACATTTCGTTAAGTTTGATTTCCGTCTGAGTTTCCGTGTCTTTTAATACAACTTGGATTTCCTCAGGAAGGTTTGTCGGAATCCAGGATAAGGTAATTTCTCCTGTAAGTTCTTCACCCGTCATCATTAGCGGAATGGTGAACGGTTCTGTTATTTCGAACGGCAGCACGTTGATATCCAAACCGCTTCCGTCTTCTAACAGTGTAAACAAACTCATTACATCTCTGCGTAACGGCGCCAATTTAAACGCATCTTTTTCGTCTTTACCAAAAAGAGCTTCATCCGAAAATGCAAGAATGGCATCCGAGTTATACGATTGTGCTGCAATGCTTAAGCGAATTTCTGACGGCAAGGCACTTTTCTGTAAAACTCCGGCACCCGTTCTGATACTATCCGATAATACCATAGATGGACTTGCAGCATTCGCTTTTACCCAAAAACCCTGCCATGGAGCAATAGTACCATTTGCCAATGTTCCTGTAGTTCCGTTCCATGATAGATACGCTCCTTCACCTCCGTTTGCAGCTGAATTCCAAACATAGAACGTGTTGTCCAAATTGTTTCGAGAGAAACCTTGTGGACCATCCCATGAAATAGCAGAGTTATAAGGATTTCCGATAAGATTCCATCCGTCAACAGAGCTATTTCCTGTATCGGTGTAGCTTAGATCGGGCACAACTTCACCAACCCGAGTAGTTTGCTCAACAGCAAGACGTTTAGGGAAGCCATCCGGTGTTTGGTCGTAATTTTGATCATCAAATACATAAACCAACAGACCTGCTCCGGCATCAGGAACAATATCAGCATTTGAAACTGATTGAAACGATTGAGTCGATTCGTTCCATGTATACACGTTTGAAGAACCGCCTTCGTAATCTGCGCCTGTAAATCCTTGTGTCCAAAGCGATTCTAGCAATGTACCTACGGAAGCTGTTGTTGAGGGAACGGATAAAATTCGCCATCCTTCATTACCGTTTAAGTAGGTTCCGGTTGGAGGCACATCGGCAGTAATTACTGTTCCGTTGTTGGAAGTATGATTAGCATTTGCTGTTTTATCAGTGAATGAATTGCCGTCAAGTTTGTTTAATCTCCAGTATCCAATCAAACCTGACTCAGCGCCGGTAAGAGATTGGAACATATAGTTTTTGATTTCTTCTACCGAACGGACATCATTCCAAATACGAAGTTCTGACAGATTTCCTGCGAAGTTATCATATTTAGTATCCGTTGCACCGCCAATACTTAATACTTCTGTATTTGTAGTTGTTGCACCACTTGCGGAACCACTCGAAATGCCTGAAACATCTTCACCATCTACAAAAAGCGATAGATTTGTTCCGTCATACCTAGCTGCTACATGATGCCATACAGATAATGTAGGATTGCTGTTTGATGTCAAACTCATTGTTCCTGAGCCGGTATGTATATTAACAACTAAAGCATCGTCTAATAAAACTTGCCATCCTGAACTCATAGTACCGTCATTCTTAGCTTTTGATTTTTGGACTACTATTTTTTGACTATTAGACGTACTCTTCATCCAAAATTCGATTGTAAAAGCCGATAACCCATTGAATATGCCGTTATTTGCTAACGAAATATCATCATCAACACCTGTAAACTGAGCACTGCCCAAAGATTCTAATAAGATTTTACCCGGTAATGGAGAAATATCTAAACCCTGAGGTGTAGGAAATGCGCCCGGTGCATTGTTTGTCCAATTGGAAACAAAATCGAATCCGGCAAACGATGACGCATTTCTCATTTGCAAAGATGTTAATCCGGTTGTACCCGATGTACTTCCGTTTCCTACTCCAACTTGTTTGTTACTTGTTTCTTTATTCCAGTATGAATTTGTTATGACTCCGCCATTATATCCTACTACACCGCCGGCTCCATTTACATAAATACTGGTAACAGTTCCTGTTGCAAACGAGGTTGATACCGTTTTTGTACTGTTTGCTAATTGACCCGTAATTCCACCGGTATATCCTCCGGAAATAGCACCCGTAGAAACGCTATTAGTAATGGATGCAGCATTAGGACCCGATACATAACCGGAAATCCCGCCGGCATTTGTTTCACCGGATACATCTGCGGAAGAAAAACTCTTGCTCACGCTTTTTGACATAAAACCGGAAATTCCACCCGCAGAATGCGAAGCTGTTACTGTTCCGCTCACATAAGCACCGATAACCGTCCCCTCTTGGCTGCCGGCAACTCCACCTGCATAAATAGTTCCGGTAACATTTACATTCGTCAATTTAATATTTGATACCGTACTCCAAAAACCTATTCCTCTAAATAAACCGGCATTTCCTGTTCTGTTTATAAAAAGACCGTTAATTGTGTATCCGGCACCATTAAAATTCCCATAGAATGTTGGGCCGATAGGCTCAAATCCAGCTCCTGAATTCCAGAATTCACCGCCGGCAGTTCCCGACGAAGTGCTTAAATCAATATCGCTTGTAAGAATATACGATGCATTAACATTTGCCCGCACAGCGTGTAATTGAATTGCCGTTGCAATCTGATAAGGATCACCAACGGTTCCGCTTCCGCCTGCAAAAGCTATCATTCCCGGAAATGATGAAGATGTATTGTCAATTAAAACTGGAAAATGTACTCCGTTTATTTGTTGCCAATCGGTAGTGAAATCAAACCCTGTGAACGAAGCGGTTAATCTCATTTGCTCTGTAGTTAAACCTGTACCAATACTATTATTGGGTCCGCCCGTAGTTGTATTAAAATAACTGGTTGTAACAGGCGAACTACCATTACGGTTTTCACCCACTAAACCACCATGAAAAACTGTTCCTGATGCCAATCCGGTAGCATAAGAATCTGTAATAGACCCGTTTAGTGTTGAGTTTACATATAAAATTAAGCCAACTAAACCTCCGGCCGTCTCTCCTGTAACATTCCCTGTTGCATAACTTCTTGCTACGGTTCCGCCATTATTCCAACCGACTAAACCTCCGGCTGAACTATTCCCGGGATCAACCGCTGTTGCTGATACAGTTGCACTCGAATAACTTGTGCTTACATAACTGTTTTGATTCTCGCCCACTAAACCGCCGACTGTTGAACGTGTGCCATGTACCGTTCCTGATGATGAAGACTTCGAAATAGTGGTTCCGTTTGTTGCTGTTCCAACCAAAGCACCGACTTTATCTTCACCTGTAATCGATACGTTAACCAACTTCAAATTCGTGATGGTTGCACCGTTTGTGTATCCGAATAATCCCACATTATCCGTTGTTGAACGTGCAATAGTAAGTCCGGTAATTGTTCTTCCGCTGCCGTCATACTGACCAGTAAAAGCCGTTGAAGCATTCCCGATCGGACTAAATCCGGCTCCTAAATTCCATCCCGACGTTGAAGAAGCATCTATATCGGTTGTTTGTTTATAGTATTTATTCAAACCATAAACTTGAGGATTGCTTGAAACAGTCCATAGCTCATTCAAATTTGAAATGAGATATGGATCAATGCTGGTACCTGTACCTGATGGCGGGTCGGTAACCTGTGCATGCGCAAACGAAAAGGGTAACATCCAAATAAATAAGTAGATAGCGTATCGATTCATAATTAATAGATTGGGTTTCTGTAATCAAAGATTACAGCTCACGTTAGTGTATGACATTAAATCTTTGAAAATGTCTTATAAATCTTTAAAATTGTACAAACCGCTCTTCATTTATCCTTGGTTACACTTTTGCATCTACTATTTTCCCTGTTATTTTTGTTTCAGCAGCCTTTGTCTTACTTTATAAACCGTTCGGAATATTTAGTTCGACACTATACTATTGAAGACGGTTTGCCGGTTAATTCCGTAAACGGAATGATTCAAGATGAGAACGGATACTTGTATTTATCCACATATGATGGGCTGGCCAGTTTCGACGGGTATCAGTTTAGGATTTACAATTCGGGGAATACAGAAGGTATGCTCTCGAATCGTATTGTAGGCATCATGCAAGATGCTCAAAAAGGCTTATGGCTTCTTAACGATAATCTTACTCTTACTCTTAAGGAAGGGACTCAATTCACAAGTTTTCTCCCACAGCAACTACCGGGTGATGTCAACAGAATATTTGAAGATAGTCGAGACAATATCTATGTAATTGGCTTAAAGGGTATCGCACGGTATAACCGATTCGATAAACAGTTTATAAACTTAACAGCCGAACTTTTGAATGTGCCCACTTACGTAATCGGCCAAGGAAAAACCGATGAAATAATATTGGTAAACGAAAACGGGCTAATTTCTTTAAAACACGATAAACCGCACCTACTTTTACCGGCCTCCGAATTCCCTTTATATAATGATGATATACTTGGATTAATTTTAGTAGGTGACACTATTTGGATGGGCGGTAGTGATGGTTTTTTCGGGTTTAATACCATTTCGAATCAAATTGAACATGTATACACTGAACGTAATTTTACTGTTTGGTCTTTGTACAATAACAACGATTCCCTACTTACTATTACAGCAAATAACGGGTTTTATCACTTTACACCTTCATCAAAAAACCTAAAAAAATTACCTTTAGAAATAAACTCATTTATAGCGCGAACCAACTTGGTATTTGAGGGCGCTGACGGCGAACAGATTTTAATCGGTGATGATGAAGTAGTTATTGACGGACAAACTGCACTTACAACACGTTCCATAAAGTTTGGTTTTTTAGATGAATCGGGCTCATTGTGGATTGGAACGGAGTCCAACGGACTTTATCAACTTCAAAAAAGTACTTTTGTGAATATCGGGGAAAAGGAAATCCCCTCGTTCTCTAATATGTATTCCATCATCGAAGATAATCAACAACATATCTGGGCTTCGGGTTATGGCGGCGGAATCTTCCGGTTAAGTGATTCAGGAATTTCAAACTGGAACAGCACTAACAGCGCCTTAACAAGTGATATTATAAAATTTGTTTTTCAGGATAGTAAAGGAACTGTTTTTGCCGGAGTAAATAACGAAGGTTTATGGAAGTTTGTTGATGGTGATTGGGAACCCATTACACAACTCGATGACCTGGAAACCACAACGCCGGAAGCCATGCTTGAAGTAAACGGAACCTATTTTATCGGCACGTTATCTTCTCTGATTGTTTGGGACAACACGGGTTTTAATTACTTCGATTCCGAGCAAAGTCTTGCTTTTAAAGGTGTTCAGGTACTTAAAGCTTCTCCGAAGAATATCATTTATGCCGGAACTAATGGTGAGGGTGTCACTCGCATACAAGGTGCACATTACAGGAGATACACGCAAGAAAACGGTTCTGCTACCAGTAACATTATTCGCGATATATATGTTCAATCGGAAGATACTCTTTGGCTGGTTACGGAAAATTTAGGTTTAGACCGCCTCATAGTGAATGCTAACGGCGACATACGTTCTCTGAAAAATGTTTCTATGATTGACGGCCTGCCTCAAAACTCCTTACACAGACTTATACCGGATCGTTTTGGGAACTTTTGGATTAGCGGAAACAAAGGGATTATTCAGATATCTCTGAATGCCTTAAATGATTATTTAGATGGGTTAACAAAAGAGTTACGTTTTATCAGTTTTGATGAACGAGATGGATTAATTACCAGAGAAGCAAACGGAGGTGTACAATCAGCGGGTATATTGACCAGCTCTGGCAAATTATGGTTTCCCAACCAAGAAGGAATAACAATCACCGACCCAAAAGAACACCAGCAAGACTCAAGAGCACGCCCGCCAACACCCATAATTGTGTCTTGTGAAATAAACGGAGCCGTGTATTCCACGTTTAATCTCACAAGGTTTGAACTGCCGGACCATCAACGGAATTTTACAGTAAATCTTACTGCACCTAATTATGTTTTTCAGGACAGACTCCAACTAAGTTATAAACTATCGGGCGTTACGGACCAATGGCAAACCGCTAATAAATCCAGACAAGCCGTATTTACCAGTATTCCGCCGGGTAATCACATACTTACTGTTAAAGCTCAATTCATAGGAGGAAAACCCGTAGAAACGCAGTTTCTACTAATTGCACCACCCTTCTTTTATGAAACCTTTTGGTTCAAAATAGCAGCCGTATTATGCTTTTTCGGTTTTGTTTATGGCGGGTTTAGAGTGCGCATTAACAGACTTATTCTAAGAGAGCAACAGTTACAAGAGCGGGTTGATGAGCAAACAAAAGAATTAAGAAAAGCGGACGAACAGAAAAGCAGGTTTTTTACCGGTATTACTCACGAATTAAAAACACCATTATCGCTGATTATTGGCCCATTATCTGATTTGTTAGACGATACTACGCGAAACTATCCCGATTATTTAACTCAACGTCTTTCGGTAATTGAAAGCAATAGCAAACGTCTTCAACAACTGATAGATCAAATTTTGGATGTTTCAAAACTAAATGCCGATGCTATTCACTTAAAAATACAGCCTATGGATTTGCCGGCATTTACCAACCAAATTATCGGGCAATTTCAATCTCGATGGGAGCAAGAAGATATTAGTGTTTCCATTAAAGAAATGAGTTTCAATGAACCCATCTATGTTGCTCAAGACGCTTGGGAGCGTATCATCATTAACATAATGACCAATGCTATAAAATTCTCTCCGCCAAAATCTCACATTACCGTTTCGTTTCAAGAAACGGAGGCAACCGTTTCCGTCCATATTGCTGATGAAGGACCCGGAATTGCACCGGAACACCAAACAAAAGTTTTTGAGTACCTGTATCAAATTGCAGGGAGTAAATCGCCCGAAGGTACAGGAATCGGTTTGTATTTGGTTAAAGGCCTAATGACCCATATGGGCGGTTCAATAATTTTGAAATCTGACGGTATAAAAGGTGCGGAGTTTATTTTAACACTAAGAAAAGGTTATGCGCATATTGAACCGCATCACACAATATTGCATGAAGTACACAATCCGGCTTCTTTAACTCGTGAAACCCCGGTCAAAACTGAAGAACTTCAAATAGGCACAAACGCGGAGCGTACGGAAACTGTTTTAGTGGTTGAAGACAATTCCGGCTTTCGAGAATATTTACAATCCATTTTATCGGAACAATACACCGTTCTGCTTGCTCAAAATGGAAAACACGCCTTGGAAATTTTGGAAACGGAAACCCCGCAACTCATTATTTCTGATATAATGATGCCCGAAATGGACGGTTTGGAGTTGGCAACACAACTTAGAACACAAGAAAAATTTGAACACTTACCCATGATTTTCCTCTCCGCAAAAAATCAGGATAGCGATCGTTTGCAGGGTCTTTCAAGCGGAGCGGATATCTATCTTACCAAACCTATTCGCAGTACAATGCTTCTCTCCCAAATTGCAGCAGTGCTTCGCAGAGAACATATTCTTATGAATAAGGAATTTAAGCCTTTGGCACCCAACGAACCCGCACTTGTAGCCTCTGTTAGAGAACTGGTGTTCAGGCAGTTGGCAAATCCTGTTTTATCGGTAAATATGATTGCTGATGCACTAAATATGAGTCGTGCTAAGCTGTATTCAGAATGGAAAAAATACAGTGAAGTAAGCGTGAATGATTTTATAAAATCTATTCGATTGGAGGAAGCCAATACCTTGCTTCGAAGCAGAAACTTTAATGTTCAAGAAGCGGCGCGAGCTGTTGGTTTTACCGATGCCAATTATTTTTCTACCAGTTTTAAAAAGTATTTCCACATCAATCCTTCACAAATAGACGAATAATTTCTTTATTGTATCGTAATGCCGCTATGCTGTTTTTCCCGCATTATTTTTTAAAAGCGGATACAGAATGACTATTTTCTTTTTTGATGTGTTGATTTGTAGTCGATGCGCACACTTTCAGCAGAAAAACCACCTGAAAACTGTTTAAAACATACCTATGATGGACAATCTGACTCCTGAACAGCTTTATAATTTTTTATCAAGTTTATTAAGCACTCCCATTTTTAAAGTAAAAGAAACACCGATTACGATTGTTTCTGTTGTGATTTTAGCCGTCATTTTATGGGGTGTGTACACGGTTTCAATCATCACCAAAAAGTTCTTGTTGAAGAAAGTATTTCCTAAAGCACAAATGGAAATCGGCACACAATACACCTTAGCCCGACTTTCTCAATATTTAATGATGACCCTGGGAATCATTTTCGCATTTCAATTTATTGGGATTGATTTAAGTGGTTTGACCGTGATTTTTGGTCTGCTTTCTGTAGGTATCGGTTTTGGCTTGCAGAATCTTACATCCAATTTTGTTTCGGGTATTATCGTGTTATTCGAGCGTCCGATTTCGGTAGGAGACCGCGTCTTGATTAACGGAATTGAAGGTGATGTTTCCGAAATAAACATCCGATCAACCTTAATTCAATCGGTTAATAATGTGGCCTACATAGTTCCAAACGCCGATTTTGTTTCCGGAACAGTGGTGAATTATTCTCATGGTGATAAGCGCATTAAAGAAGACATCAATGTTGGAGTGGCTTACAGTTCCGACGTTGAAAAAGTAAAATCTATTTTGATGGATATCGCCCAAAACAACAAAAATGTTCTAAAAACCCCCGAACCGGAAGTTTTCTTACTCAACTTTGGTGATTCCTCGCTTGATTTCCGTTTGCGTGTTTGGTTGAGTAATCCCAAAAACAGACTAGATATTCGTTCCGAAATCAACTTTGCGATTGTACATGAATTTCGAAAAAACAATGTGGAAATTCCGTTTCCTCAACGTGATGTTTGGATGAGAAATTGATTTGACGTAATGAAACGCATTTTCTATATACTAACGCTTTTCATCTTTTCTTTTTCATGCACAGATTCAAAATACACTCCATTTGTGTTTATTCATTTAGAAAATCCATTAAATGCAGATCTTCAATCCGATTATGAACAGCACTTAGATGGAGTTAAACAATTTCTATTCTTGAATTCTATTCCATTCAGTGAAAATCAAGCTGATTTATCAAAAACAAAATTCAATTTTACTCCCATAAACTTCGACACTACTGGATTTTTCATCATTTTATTTGATGTACACAAACTTAGAGAAGTCATTCAAACCTTTGGAACAGATATCGATTTAATATCTGATATTAAAAAATATTACTCAATTCAGTAATACTCAATGAAATTAACTTTGGAAACGAGTTTAGCTTAGCTTTCTATTTTTTATAATCAAATAACTCGTTTCAGCCAATCCGCTAGAAAAATGGGGATATTTACCAAGTTTTCCTGATGCTGTATGTTTTGCAATGAAAACCGAATGGCTTTTTCCGGCTCATAGATTTTTTGATATTCAGACAAACTCCTACTTCTCACATTTATACCCGATTTCACTTCAATCGGAATAATCTTTTCACCATTTTGAATAATGAAATCAAGCTCAGCTTTTCCGTTTGATGTCCAATATCTCGGTGAATCAAATCCCTGTGCTACCAAACTTTGTAATACATAATTTTCGGCTAAACTGCCTTTAAACTCCATAAATAATTGATGCGGTTCTAAAAAAGATCTTCTTGGTAATCGCGCAAGACTTCGTATCAAACCGATGTCTAGGCCATAAATTTTAAATGTACTTAGCTCATCATAAGCTGATAGTGGTAAACGAGGAGATTTATTCAAATATACTTTATGAACCAAGCCTGAGCGATTCAGCCAATTCAGCGCATCTTCGAACTCTCTAGCCCTTGCACCTTCTTTAACATATTGATACAGAAACTTCTTGTTTTCTTTTGCAAGTTGAGACGGCAGAGACTCCCAAATCAAATGAATTCTTGGAATGTCTTTAGTGTCGGCATGTTTTGAAAAATCCATGGCATACGTTGCCAATAAATTCCTCAGCATGTGTTCTGCTTTTTCTGCATCTAATGTAGAACTATAAAACTCAAGTATTTCCGGCATTCCGCCAAATTGTGAATACAACACAAAAACTTCCTGAATCTGACTAAATAGTAATTCAGGAAGCTTCTCTTTAAAATCGAAAGCCTCGATAAATGAAAAGAGCTTCGGTTTATAAAACGCCAAAAACTCTGCAAATTGAATGGGATAAAGTGAGATAAAGTCAACTTTTCCAACCGGAAATGTGCTCATTTTGCCCATACTTACACCTAACAAGGAACCTGCAGCCACTACAACGAATTCATTCGCTTGTTCTTGGACATATTTCAGAAAGCTTAGAGCCGGGATACATTCCTGAATTTCATCCAACACAATAAGTGTTTCTCGTTTTTGAATCTCTTTTCCTGTAATAATGGATAGTTGCTCAAAGATGCGATTTGCATCTTTTGTTTTCTCGAACAACTCGGCTAATTGTGGCTCCTGTTCAAAATTGAAATAGGCAGTATTTTTAAAATGGTTCTGACCAAAATGTTTTAATAAGCTCGTTTTCCCTACTTGCCTTGCCCCATTTAAAATAAGTGGCTTTCTGTATGGGTCTGCCTTCCAACTAATTAACTCTTTCTCTGCAAATCGTTTTATGAACACAAATCACACATTAAGTTCAAAATATGTGATAATTTACACATTTCTTGAACTTAACATGTGTAATTTTTCACATTTTTTGAACTTTTGAACTTTGCTCGATGTGATGTTCAATCAATTCAGCAATCAAATAAAACTTACCGTTGCTTTGGGTTTTCCGAATCGGAACGGATCTATTTGTGCAGCAATATCATAAAACTGCTTAGCTTCGGCGTGGTTATTCTGGAAAGAATGGAAATCTCCCGTCAGCTTGTACAATTCGGGATTTCCGGGGAAAGCCTCAAACATCGGCCCGAGCATATCCGCCGCTTGCTCTAACAATCGCTCACCCAATAAAATTTTGAGATAATACATGTGCGCATCCATAAACTGCGGATGTTCACCATACTTCTCCAAATACATTTGGCAACGTGAAAAGATATTCTTTGAGAAATAATAGCGTACGAAATCCTGTGCTAAAGCCACCGGAAGCTGAATATCATCTAACTGCTCTTCAAATTTCCGAAGCACATCTCGCTGGTCGGTTTTAATCAACATAGATGCAATAGCGATGGCGTACTCTTCATCCCACTTAGTTTTAACGATTTCGGTTTTCACTTCATCCGAAAACTGACGCTTAAATTCTTCGAATAAATGCATTTCAGGGTCAACGGGGTTCATTAACGAAGCAATAACCAAAACACGATCTAACTCTTTAAGCTGATTGTATTTAGCCTCGTATTGCGGTTCTAATCCCCATTTTTTATTAAAGCGAGCCAAATTAAGCGCATAATAATCCGAAACCGGACTCAATCCCATCATTCCGGCAGTCATTCCATAGTCATGATGTACTTCAACTTGTGTGTTCAGATACAATTTTTTCCCGGCGGCCAGTAGTTGTTCACAAAAATCAACATCATCGAAATAGGCTAAACCGAACTGTTCATCAAAACGGAAACCGTCAGACTTTTTAATCATCAAACATGCGGAATCGAGTTGTTTTAAGGCTACAATATCATCCACATAAGCTTCTGATAAACTCGATTTATCTTGCTCTTGCACTAATGAAGCACTTAACAAGGGAGCAACTGCACCGGCATCAGGGTGCGTTTCAAAAACCAAACTGAGTTCATACAAAATATCGTTTTCAACTTTTATATCATTGTGCATAATTAACACAAAGTCGGCCTGTGCTGCTTCTATTCCCTGATTTACTGATGCTGCAAAACCCTTGTTCGCCCGATTGGTAATTACCTGTAAGCGAAAACTTTTGCGCTGTTCAATTTCTTCCAACAAGGCATACGTTTCATCCAGACTCGCATTATCAATAATAATTACTTCCGTGCGGTCTCTATCAATCACATTCGCCAAGGACTCTAAAGCATTTTCCAGCAAGCCAAGTCCGTAACCGGTTGAAGGAATCACGATTGAATACCTTAACTCGTTTTCATCATCAACTTCGCTCTCAACCTGAATTGAGGTTTCAAAAACTGGTGCTTCGTTTACATCGGCTTCTTCTCGCGGATATTCGTTTTGATGGATTATTTCATCCATCAACTCCATTCGAGGCGCATCATCAATAATCTCTTCCTCTTCGGTTGCTTCAATACTGACTTCTTTTTTGCCGCCGTTATCTTTTTTAGCATTTCTGATTTCTGATGCTTCAACAAAACGCCCCAGATATTCCAATAATTCAACGTAATAATTTCTGATAACTTCATTTTCCGGCTCCTGATGAAACGCTTCTCTGCAATAATTCAACGCACGAACCAAGTTGCCTTTACTTCGTTCTTCACGAGCTTTGTCTAACAAACTTTCTGCCTGTGATTGGGCTTTACTAAAGGCTTCTTCCCCAGTGTTATCAATAACCTGAATAAGTTGGTTTTTTAATTCTGCATCAAGTTGATAGGTTCGGAGCCAATGCAGCGCCAATTCTCGGCGAATTGCCCACACTTCCATTTCCTGTTCTTCAATTGCAGGCTGAAACCACGCGCTTCTGCTCACATAAGGAATTTGTTCTAAGCGCCAGGTGAGTTCAAACGAAACGCCCTCCATCAAGAATGGATTAAAAAACTTTTGGTTGGAAGGAATCGCGTTCCATTTCCAAATAAAACCCAAACGTTGTAAATCGGTACAACTTTGTAAACGTTCCAACCATTCATTAATAGAACCCGGAATCTGTGGCAAAAGTGTAGCCACAAGCGCTTCGGAGTCGTTCAATTGTTCCAGCGTTTCAACCAACTCGGCTTCGTCAATTCTGCCCAATGAATTGGCAACCCAAAGAAAATCTCCGGTTACGGTTGAAAGCACTTCATTCACACGCATCCCAACACCTGCAACGGCATCATACTCAAAAAAATAGGTCTCTTCGTGGTTATAAAACTCTGTGATGGACTGGATGATGGATGTTGCATCAGCTCCGGCGCCATCATTCACAATAATTAATTCAAACGGAGTTTCACGCAACTCGTAAATCGAGGTAAGAGTAGTTTCAATCAGATTCGGTTCATTAAAAACACACAGAACCGTTAGTTTGTTGGACGATGACATAGAGAATAACCAATTTCAGCAATGGGTTGAATATAAGGGAATTCGGCTAGCGGATTAAAACGTGTTCCGATAATAAAACAAGTTTAACGAGTCGGCTTTAAATGTTCTTTTATTGACTTGTTGCCTGTTTTGGACTTTGTAATGCCAACCCTACCAGCACAACCACAACCGTTCCGATTGGGTTTAGCCATAAGTAACTCAAGGCTTTTTTACCTTGCATTCCTGCGTGGAATAAACTGTTATCGATAAACCAGGAACCGTTTTGTGCCAAGTATAAGCTATCAAACAAGAAAACGGTAAACATTCCCAGCAACAAGCCGGCTAAAGCGCCTTTGCCATTAGCTCTCGGAACCCACAATAACAATACAAATACACCTAAAATGGAACCGTAAAAATAGGAGCCGATTTGGTTTACTAATTCGATGATGGATTTGGTTTCTCCTAATGCAATCGCCGATAATGTGGCAAGCACACCCCAGAAAAACGTGGTATATCGCGATGCTTTTAAATAATGTTCGTCCGATTTTTTTTCAGTGTGAAGCCGTTTATACCAATCTACAATGGAACAGGTTGAAAGTGCATTTAATGTAGAATCTATACTGGATAAAGCCGCAGCAAAAATGGCAGCAATTATTAAACCAATAATACCAATCGGAATATGGTGTAAAATGTAATACGGATAGATGTAGTTGGTTTCATTCAGGTCGGTTTGTAATTCCTTTTCCCGACGTTTCATTTCCTCTTTTTTTAGCAAATTGATGGCCGCATCGGCTTGTACAAATGCTTCCTGTGCCGATTCCGTTCGGGATTGAATCGCTTCCTGTGCTTTTTCATTTCTTAGTTGATGTAGATTTGTATACAACTGTTCGGCTTGCTGTGCTTCTTCCGTTTGTAATATCTGCTGAGTGGTATCATCTACGGCGCGAAACGATAAAGGCGAAGGTTGAAAGATGAAAAAAACGTACATCAACACACCTAAAAAGAGAATGAAAAACTGCATAGGCACTTTCGCAAACGCTGACATCAATAAAGAACCTTGTGCGTCTTTCAGAGATTTTGCCGTTAAATAGCGCTGAACCTGAGATTGGTCGCTTCCGAAGTAGGAAAGCATCAGAAAGAGTCCGGCAATTAAACCGCTCCAAACCGAGTATTTTTCACTTACATCAAACGTAAAGTCGATAGTGTTGAGCTTATCCAGTGAACCTGCCAAATAGAGTGCATCGCCTAAAGAAACTTTTGTCGGCAGATTAAACCACATCCAAAAAAAAGAAAAAGCGAGTGCAAATAACATAATCGTCATTTGTTTTACGTCGGTACGAATTACCCCTGAAATTCCGCCAAACATAGTATAAATGGTTGCAATGGAACCGATTATAATTATCGTTAAGGATAAATCGAGCTTTAAAAGCAGCGACAACACATAAGACGGTGCTGCAATAATGGTTCCCAATGCGAGTCCGCGTGAAATCAAAAACAAGGCCGAAGTGAGTAGGCGTGTTGGCAGTCCAAAGCGTGATTCAAGCACTTCATACGCACTATAGTTTTTCAACTTGTAATAAAAAGGAACCAGTGTTACGGCTAAAATGACCATAGCGAAGGGCATACTCAGATAAACCTGTACAAAGCGCATGTCTTCTGTAAAAGCCTGACCCGTTGTTCCGATAAATGTTATAGCTGATGCCTGTGTTGCCATTACCGATAAACCCATTGCCCACCAAGGCATTGATCGATTTGCCAAAAAGAAAGAATCAATATTCTTGGCTTCTTTTCCGCCTCGGGTTCCGTCCCAAATCGTGTAGGCTAAAAAGGCAAATAATACGCCCCAGTCGATATAACTCATGGCATATTAAAGGTGATGGTGAACAACCAAAGTAAAACAATATAAACAAAGCCAAATATCAGGCTGAGTTTCATGTCTTTGGTTAGTATGGATTCGGGTTCTTTCATTGGATTGAAAGATGTGAATATCTGATGAGAAAGGAAACCGCTTAAACATATTCGTTTTTTAGTCTGATTTAATTGATTACATGAATCGAAATGCAAGCAATTTTTTAGCTTTTTAGACTTTTTTAAAAGCAAAACGGACTCAAGTGGCTTTATTTTTCCTCAATACAAAACGAATTCTTATTTTGCATCGAATTTATTGATCTCAGGTACATTAACCATGAAAAAACCCAAGTTATCTTTAGTACAAATCTGGAACATGAGTTTTGGATTTTTGGGCATACAGTTTGGCTTTGCTCTTCAGAACGCGAACGCAAGTCGCATTTTACAAACCTTTGGAGCCGATGTTGAACATCTGTCTTGGTTTTGGCTAGTCGCTCCTATCACCGGAATGATTGTTCAGCCAATTATCGGCCATTACAGCGATAACACGTGGACTCGCTTAGGCAGAAGACGTCCCTTTTTCTTAACCGGAGCAATACTTGCTGCTACCGGACTTATTTTAATGCCCAATGCCGAAATGTTTGCTGCGGTTTTACCCGCTCTTTGGGTTGGCGCCGGAATGCTGATGATTATGGATGCTTCCTTTAATATTGCGATGGAACCGTTTCGTGCATTAGTTGCCGACAAGTTACCGACAGAGCAACGCACTTTAGGGTTTTCAATTCAAACAATTTTAATTGGAATCGGAGCTGTAATTGGTTCTTGGCTACCCTACGTTTTAGCTGAATGGTTCAATATCGGAAAAACTGCCAGTGCCGGCGAAATTCCGATGAACCTTATCATATCCTTTGTAGTAGGTGCGCTCTTTTTATTGGGTACAATTGTATTAACTGTTGTTACAACCAAAGAATACTCTCCTGAAGAAACTTTAGCCTTTGATGACCACGAAGAAGCCGACGTAGTAGAAAAGACGAAATTCTTCGACATTTTTAAAGATTTTGCCAATATGCCCAAAACCATGAAACAATTGGGATTGGTTCAGTTTTTCTCTTGGTTTGGATTATTTTCAATGTGGGTGTTTACTACCCCGGCAATTGCACAACACGTATTTAATTTACAACCGGGCGATACTTCTTCTGATTTATTCCAAGAAGCAGGAAACTGGGTTGGTGTTATCTTTGGCGTTTATAATGCCGTTTCAGCTGTTTTTGCATTCTTTTTACCCAAAATCGCTGAACGTGTAGGTCGTAAAAAAACGCACGCTTTTTCGCTGATTCTTGGCGGACTTGGATTAATCTCTATCTACTTCATTCACAATAAATATGTTCTCATTCTTTCTATGATTGGTGTTGGAGTAGCTTGGGCGTCTATTTTGGCTATGCCTTATGCCATTCTTGCGGGATCCATTCCTGCTAAAAAAATGGGCGTTTATATGGGAATTTTTAACTTTTTCATCACCTTTCCACAAATCGTAAATGGTGTGATTGGTGGACCGATTGTAAAATATTTATATGGCGGACACGCTATATATGCTCTCGTAATGGCTGGCGTTTTCTTCATTTTGGGTGCCCTTTCTGTCATGAAAGTGGACGATGTTGATGAAACCATTTCCGATACAGCAGCCTAACTTAACTATCCCATAAAAAAGCCCGCAAATGCGGGCTTTTTTGTTTTAGAACTCTTATTTATTTAAAAACGCAGAATACATCCAAACGAGCTTTTCCTGTTCACGAATGTAATCACTCATCAAGGCGTTTGTACCTTCATCGTTGGCCTCATCAGATAAACCAAGCAATTCACGCTGTAAAGTAATTACTGTTGTAAACGATTGTAGAATATTCTCAACTGCTGCGAGACCATCTTCAACCTGAGCACTTTCTTTCACTGTGGAAACCCGTGCATATTCTGAATAGCGGTGTTCCGGCGCATGACCCAAGGTTAAAATTCGCTCTGCAATTTCATCTATTTTGAGAACCAAATCGTTATATAATTCTTCAAATTTAACATGCAGTTCAAAAAATTTCTGACCGCGAATATTCCAATGGTAACCACGAACATTTTGATAAAAAATGGAATAGTTGGCTAACAGAATATTCAATTTTTCAGCCAGTTGTTTTGATTTTTCAACGTTTAAACCAATTGCATTTATCATGGTTTATTTCCCTCTTATAAGTTCAATATTTTCATTATATGAAAAATACCCTACTGCCATTTTAAATATCTATAACAGTAGTTATAACATGTAACGATTACTTCTGATCTATCAAAATAGGTTCACTCTCATCCTTCAAACCCAACATTATCCAGTAAGTCAAACTTTGATTGATGAACTCATCCTTGTAACCTTTTCGAATGGTATCAAACAATTCTTCTGCTCTCGATTTTAGATTGAAACCGTATAAGGCATCCATGTTTTGCTCTTGTTCCATTCTGTTAACGTATCCCTTTAAATCATCCAAAACGATTTTTGCAAATGCTGAGTCAACACGGTTTACCAAAAGGGACTGCCCCAAAACATAGCGATTCGTTTTTCCATAATAATAAATAGTGGAATCCAGATGGCCGACAGATTTTTCCAATAAAGGCAAGGCTCCGCTTTCCATTTTAATATAATGTTCAAGCAATGCCAGTTTAAACATCCCCAAGAGCCATTCCGCCTGTGCTTTATGTGTATAAATATCAACCCTTTTATCAATCGGAGTAGTGTAATCGATAGCATTATCATAACTATACGCCTCGTAAGCCATCAACACGTTCAGATTTTTCAACAAACTGTCTTGGGAATGATTAAACGGACGTGATACCAGAAATGCTAAATCTCTTTTTACTACTGAAGTAGTATCGCTTCTATATCTGATTAATGAAACAGGCTGAGCAATCGCATCAATCCACCCCGACGCACAGACAAGTATTCCGCACAATAGTACATTGAGCAAAACAAAATGAGTAATGTCTGAACGGCTTTTTACTTTCAAAACAATCGACTGTTTTAAACTAATTCGTGGGAATATAACTTTATTTAGAAAAGCATTTTAAAGAATTAGTTGAAACACCGTTCCCGTTCCATATACGCTGTCAATTGTAAAACTTGCACCTAAATGTTCTGCAAATTCCCGGCAAATTAATATTCCCAATCCGGTGCCTGTCTCATTTTGCGTTCCGCTAACCGAATAGGGTGCATTACGATTCATAACCATATCCAATCGTTCGGGAGTCATTCCTATGCCATAATCTTTAATTTGAATACCGTTTTCACTTAGGTAATTAATTTCAATAGTGCCGTTTTTATTGGAATATTTAATCGAGTTATGAATACAATTTCGAATTATGGTTCCGAGCATTTTATCATCCGTTTCGATTATTGTTGCAACAGGTATGTTATTGGTAATAGTGATGGCTTTTTCCTGTGTTATGAAATCATAAAATTGAATGGACTTATCAACCAATTCTCTTAAATCGACCAGCTCGCGGGTTACATTAATTTGATTAAGCTCTAATCTTGACCAATCTAAAACCTGATTTAGAATATCTAAAACCTGTTCCGATTTCACATTTATTTTTGACGCATATTGCACCAATTCTTTCTCGCTTAAATGCTGAGATTCTTCAACAATATGCGAACTGTATCCCATTATAGTCATAAACGGATTTCTTAAATCGTGCCCGATTATCGATAACAAATAATTTTTTTGCTTATTCAGTGCTTCAAGCTGAGCATTCGCGCTATTAAGTTTTTTGTTTAATCTTCGTTGATGTAAAAACAATAACAGCACCAAGCTCAACACAATCAACACCCCGGAAACCGATTTCATCACTATCGAATAGTCGGTTTTATGATCATATCGAACGCTCAACCACTGGTTTATAATCTGCTGTTTCTCTCTTTCTGATATGGACAATAAAGCTTTATTGAGTATATCAATCAAAATGGGATTGTTTTTAGGAACACCAAAACGTAGCACTATGTCCTCGGCTATGTTTCCGGCAATTTTCACATTGTTCATTCTCAGTTTTTGAATAGCGTAACCTATTGCAGCCATATTCCCAACAACGCCATAAAGCTCACCACGCTGAACCATTTCTAAGCCCTGATCATAGCTTTCTAACTCTATAATTCTCAAATTTGAATTATCCTTTTTTAATAACTCAACATGGGAATACCCTTTAATAATTCCTATAGGATTACTTCCTATTTCGCCCAAATCTGTGAACAAGGGTTGGTTTTGCAGGGTCACTAAAACACTTTGCACTTCAAAAATTGGAATCGTGAAATTTAAATACGTTTTTCGTTCATCCGTTTCTGATAAAAGAGAGATTAAATCAACTTCTACTGACTTTACCTTTTCTACAGATTCCACCCAGGTTTTTGTAGGCATCAGCTTAAAATTCAAGGGTGTTTTTTCTTGAATGAGCTGTATAAAATCTGCGCCAATTCCAATGTGCTCACCCTTTTCATTAATCATTTCGATAGGCAACCAATTGGGATCCGCCACATATCTTATGGTATCGTGCTCGCTTATATACGCTAATTCCTCAGCGCTAAAATGTGGTACGGATTTTATTGATTGAGCCTCAACGATTGAGACCAGATTTAATAACAAAATGACACAAAAAATCGACTTCACTAACATCTAAATAGCCTGTATTCCCTCTAATTCTTTATGTAAGAAAGGCTTACAGTACTCATTTTTTTTGTAAAAACATATCGTCGCAGACTTTCAGCCCAATATTTTCCCTTTCATCCCTTTTTTGATGAATTCCTGAATCGCATTACTTTTATTGAACTTAACACAATTGAATAGGTATGAAAAAAGGTCTTCTGGTAGTGATTGTCGTGTTTGTTGCTGTCTCTGTTTCTGCACAAAACCCCAGTGTTCATGTTCATTCTTCTGAATTTGATTTTTGGCTTGGTAAATGGGATTTAACCTGGAACGATAGCCTTAAAGGAACCAATTCCATCACAAAAATTCTGGATGGGAAAATCATTCAAGAGTCTTTTAATGGTCAACCCGGCGGACCTTTAAAAGGATTGAGTTTTACCGCTTTCGACTCGTTTTCGAATCAATGGAAACAAACTTGGGTGGATAATCAGGGCGCTTATTTGGATTTCAGCGGCGGTATGAAAGCCGATTCAATGATTTTATCTCGCTCATTTCAAAGAAATGGGCAAACCATCTGGCAACGCATGGTTTGGTTTAACATTTCTGCGAATCATTTTGATTGGCTTTGGCAAAACTCCACAGATAACAAAAGAACTTGGAAAACTAATTGGCAAATTGATTACAAACGAAAAGAATAATTTTCTTTTCAATATCTCCATATAAAAAAGGCTCGAAAACCGAGCCCTTTTTATTAATGCGTTTTGAACTTTAACAGCTTAGATTCGCCTACTTTTTCTTCTGCCTGTCTCAGCGCATAATTACTTTGAAACAGTGCAATCGGATTGCCTTCTAAATCTCTTGTAATATCCGTTGAATACGCTTTTTCTAACTGAGAAGCCACCTCATCACCCGGTAACCAACGTGCTGTATAATAGTTTGCCGGCTGAATATCCATTTCCACTTTGTACTCGGCCAACATACGGTGCTTCACAACATCAAACTGAAGAACACCAACCGTTCCGAGTAACAATTCGTTACCCATGCCATTCGGTACTTCAAAAACGTGAACCACTCCTTCTTCTGAAAGTTGATTTAAGCCTTCGCGGAATTGTTTGCGTCTAAACGGATCTTTCGAAACCACTTTCATAAAATGTTCAGGAGTAAACAGCGGTATGATGTCGTATTTCAACATTTCGGTTCCGCAAAGTGTATCTCCGATTCGGAAAAAGCCGGGGTTAAACAGCGCTACAATATCTCCCGGAAATGCTTCTTCTAAAATTTCGCGGTCATCAGCCATTAAGGATTGCGGCGCAGCCATTCTAACCGATTTTCCGGTTGCTTGATGGGTTACGTTCATCCCGCGCTTAAACACTCCGCTTGCCACACGCATAAATGCCGTACTATCGCGATGCTCAGGATTCATATTGGCTTGTAACTTGAAAACAAAACCGGAAAAGTTACCATCTAGCGGATATTCTGAACCTTCTGAATGTTCATACGCCTGTGGAATCGGAGCTAATTTGTGAAAATAATTCAGGAAAATATCCAATCCAAAGTTGTTCAACGCCGAACCAAAAAATACAGGCGTTACTTTTCCTGTCTGGAATAATTCCATATCCATGTTGTTGAATTCATCTTCAATCAACATTAATTCTTCTTCGAGTTGCTCGCGGTATTGCGGTGCCAATGTGGTTTGCGGTAAACCGGAATGCAAATCGGAAACATGAGCTTCTGCCTGACGCGCACCATGATCGGTTTTTTGATAACGATGCAATTCTTTTCCGATGATATCGTAAACTCCTTGAAAATCAGCTCCGTAACCAACTGGCCAGTTTGCAGCAACCGCACGAATACCCAGTTTGTTTTCCACATTACTCATTACTTCGAGCGGTTCCATACCGGGACGATCGCATTTATTAACGAATGTAATTACCGGTGTTCCACGCATTCTACATACTTCGAAAAGCTTTTCTGTCTGTTCCTCAACGCCTTTAGCCACGTCGATTACCATGAGTGCACAGTCGGCTGCAACTAAAGTTCTTAAGGTATCTTCCGAGAAGTCTTTGTGGCCCGGAGTATCTAATAAGTTGTATTTAATTCCGTCTTTCTCGAAACGTAAAACGGATGATGTTACCGAAATACCGCGCTCCTGTTCAATCGCCAACCAGTCGGAAACAGCGTGTTTAGCCGCTTTTCTTTGTTTGATGGAACCTGCTTCGCGAATTGCACCGCCGTAAAGCAATAACTTTTCAGTAAGAGTTGTTTTACCGGCATCCGGGTGAGAAATAATGGCAAAGGTGCGTCGCTGTTTGACTTCCTTTAAAATATCGAAGGTTGCTACGGTTGATTCAGCCATGTAGAAAAAATCGGTTTGTTTTTTATATAGCCACGAAAAATACGAGATTTTGGCGATTTTTTTGATGAGAGAATTAGAGGTGATAATGTGTCCGGCTTTAACGGTTTCATCTTTGAATAGTCAAGCTAACGCAGTTCAGCTTCTTTTAATGGTAAATACGTATAACAAAATACCGCTAAAAATTACTTCTACCCCATTTATCTATAAATTGATTTTCATCAACTTTGCTTATCTGCGGTTGTATATAAAGAAAAGTACCATTACAAACACTTTTATATAAATCTATAAAGTCGGGATTTTGAGAATAAATCCATTTTATCTTCCGCACTCTTTTCCAGTTCTTCATTTGTTTTTCACGTTCTATTACAGCAGAAATATCATCAAATTGTTCAAATGCCATCAAATAATAGCACTGATATTTCGATGTGAATTGACTCCCGCTTTCATATTTATGCTGATAAACACGAACTACTAAATCGGATGTAACACCGATATAAAAAACCGATTTCCATCTGTTTGTCATTATATAAACATACCCGTCTTTCATTTGTGTAAGATGCAAATCAAACGTATTTCTTACACTGTTAACAACTCTCGCTGTAGCTCGACACGTTAACAAAACTAAAAATAGACCCTGACCTTCGTCAGGGTGACAAACTTATAACTCGGTAAGCAAGTGAGATAAATTCAGTTTATGAATCGGGATGAGATATTTTTTTTCAATCGCATCTTTATGAATCCCCAACTCGCCAGTTCCACGGAAATCAACAATACAAACGTGATCAGCAAAAGCCAAGATTTCACCGATTCCGTAAAACCCGGGGCAAGGACCATAATACACCAAGTCGCCTATATGCAGACGATTATCAGCGCGCATATGATAGGGGTAAATAATGGGTAACCGTTCTGTACGGTACAGCGACGGCTTGCTCTCTTTTTGCATGGGGATGAAAATAAAAAGACTTTTTAAGGTATCATAACACAGACCTTACACTTAAAAGCCTCTCAATTCTTTGTAACTTTGAGCTCAATCAATTATGCATAATGAAAAAGAAAAAAATTGTATGGGGTGGCTGGGAACTTCCCATTTTGTACGAAGACAACGATCTTCTTGCCATATCCAAACCCGCCGGATTATTAACTGTACCTATCCATAAATCAAAAGCTGTTTCTGCCGAGTTTATTTTAAATCAGGCTAAACACGATTCTGAAGGTCAAATTAAAGCTGTTCACCGAATCGACCGTTATACAACGGGCGTCGTTTTATTTGCAAAAAATCGATTTGCTTACAAATTTATGGTACGTCATTTTTTAGCTCATGAACCTAAACGCGTTTATCACTGTTGGGTGCATGGTGTTGTAAAAGAAGAAAAAGGAACATTAGTTCATGTATTCAAATTAATTGACGCCAGTTTCAAGAATGTTCCCTCTACTATTGCTGATGGCGGCTCAGAAGCGCGATTATCTTACAAAGTATTGCATCGCTACCCGAATGCCACACATCTACAAGTTGAATTAGATACCGGTTTAAAAAATCAAATTCGTGCGCAGTTTAAAGAAATCGGGCATCCTGTAATCGGTGAGCGTCAATATGTAGAAAAACCCGATGGTTTATTAGATCGTCCGGCTTTACATGCTCAGCGCCTGGAGGTTACTCATCCAAAAACAGGGAAATTAATTTCCATGAAAGCAGAGATTCCTGCAGAATTGTTGAATCTTGACCGATTTTTGCTGGAAATGAAATAAAAAAAAAGCCGTATTTAAACGGCTTTTTTTATGTGAACAAACCCCGTTGATTTCACCCATTAACTTGTATTTCCTGTGTATCTTTGGGCGCCATGAATCGACCTAAGTTTACCCTCCTTTTAGTATCCCTGAATCAGTTTTTAACATGGGGTATTCTCTACTATTCGTTTTCTGTAATGATTATTCCTTTTCAGGAGGCGTATGGTTGGGCTGAAGCTGTAGTTTCCGGCGGATTTTCTTCTGCATTATTAGTAACCGGTGTTTTGTCCGTTCCGATTGGTTTTTTATTAGATCGAATCGGACCGAAACCCATTATTCGAATCGGAACTTTATTGGCTCCTGTTTTATTGGCACTAATTCCACTTGTTACCGAAGTTTGGCAGTATTATACAATTTGGTTGCTCATTGGAGTTTCCATGAGTTTGATTTTATATGAACCGGCTTTAAAACTGGTTTCACAATTACCGCTTCGCCACGAAAAATCGTACGCTTTTTTAACGATGGTTGCCGGCGTTTCCGGTGTCGTTTTTGCTCCGTTTGGCGAATTTTTAGTACGCCAATTCGGATACCAACAAGTTATCTGGTTTTACGCTTTACTGATGTTATTATTAGTAGCGCCGTCGAATTTCATTGCCACAAACACTCCTTTTTCAGCTGTCGAAAAAAAGAAGGAAAAACCAAGTTTTGGTTGGATCTTGCACAGTGATGTTCTTCGCTTTTTAACGGGAATATTCTTTAATACGTTTTCAACTGCCAGCATTTTAGTAATTGGTGTTGTCTGGCTAACAAAAGCAGGACAAACTCAGCAATTCGGTGCTATTGTTTTGGGCTTAATCGGCTTCATGTCGCTTCCTGCACGGTTATTTGTTACACAGATGCACAAATTCAGCACCGGTTATCATGCGTTTTCTTTGTTAGTTGGTTTACAACTTACGGCTTTAATTATCGCTCTTTTCACTCAATCTATGATTGCCGTTACTTTATTTGCCATCGTGTTTGGATTTAGCTTAGGGGCAATTACCCCGCTTCGTGCTGTTCTAACTCAACAAGAGTTCGGACATTTAGGATTAGGCGGTGTGAATGGTATAATCGCTTTTGTAACCACCATGGCACGTTCCATCGGGCCATTAATCGGCGCTTATGTTTTGCAATCGAGCGATTCAACACTCCCTTTCTCTTTTATGCTTGTGGGTTCGTCAACACTTTCTTTTTTATTGATGCTTTCCATGTTGATGAAAAAAGCAGACCCATTAGAGCCTATTCTAGAAGTAGAAGAAAACGATGTGATGTAATCACCCCGACTTCTGTATATTCTTTAAGTATCAACAAATCTATTCTATGAAGTGTTCGACTTGCAAAGCTGACATTACTAGCTCTACTTATATTACCGAAGGGTATCATGTTTTTTGTGATAATCTTTGCAAATATCGTTTCAAAAAATCAACCGAAAAATTGACAGAATCTCAACAATCCTGGATTTGGTCAGAAGATGAAAAAGAGTTTTATATACCCTTTCATGTCCCCGGATTAGAAGGCAGAGATTTATTTCTAAAAACCAGTTTTTGGAGAGGTGCTTATATCTTCTTAGACGGTAAAAAACTTAAGCGTTCTAAGAAAAAGATATTTAAACGACTAGCTTATTATAAAGCTATTGGTAATGATGATGAACCCGTTGAATTCGCGTTTAAATTCCATTGGGTTGACCATATTCCTCGTTTAGTTTACAATGGTGTTGAAACCCAATTGCTCCCGCCTTTAAAATGGTATGATTTATCATGGGCAGGAATTCCTGTTCTATTTGCTCTATCGGGCGGATTAATTGGCGGAATAATCGGTGGGGCTGCTCTTCAAATAAATTTAAGGTATTTCAGAAGCTTAAAATCGAAATTTGCTGCTTATCTACTTTCGTTTATTACCAGTGGTTTAGCCTTATTATCCATTATCTATTTCTCATTCCATTTTTTGTATTACACTAATATCGGGATTACCATGATTCAAGAGGCCTCAGCCAGAAAAGAATATCAATCAACTATTCAGCAATTAAGCCCCGACCAACAACGAGTTATTCATACCTACTGGAAAATCAATCGAACTGAAAATCAACAAGGTGATGCGTTTAATGATTTAACACAGATGCCTATGCCGGTTATTGTTAATTTCCTAGGCAATAATACCTATACTGAAATTGATTTCGGTGTTCCTAACCCAATCAATGGTGTCTGGACTATTAATGAGCGTGGTAACTTTCTTCTTACCGATCAGTTCGGGACGTACGAACTTTATATCGAAGCCATAACTGACACCTCTTTTATCTATGTGTCTAGCTTGTATAATAATAGAGTAATCGCCTCAAAAGCATTTTAATATCCTATAAAACAAAAAGCCCGAATGAATTCATCACCCGGGCTTTCAATCATTTTCAAATAATTTCTACACTTCTTTTAGCGCAGAAACTAAGTTTTGTAGTGATTTCTTTGCATCACCAAAGAACATGTAGTTATTTGGTTTGTAGAACAGAACGTTATCAATACCTGCAAAACCAGGATTCATAGAACGTTTTAAAACGATTGTAGCTTTTGCTTTATCTACGTTTAAAATCGGCATTCCATAAATCGGAGAAGCAGGATTTTCGCGTGCATCCGGGTTTACTACGTCGTTTGCACCTACAATAATAACCACATCTGTTTTTTCGAAATCAGGGTTAATGTCTTCCATATCGTATAATAAGTTATATGGAACATTCGCTTCAGCAAGCAATACGTTCATGTGCCCTGGCATACGTCCCGCAACCGGGTGAATTCCATAGCGAACATCAACGCCTTTGCCTTCAAGAATATCAGCAACTTCGCGTACAGCGTGTTGTGCCTGAGCAACAGCTAATCCATAACCGGGTACGATTACTACTCGTTGTGCATAAGCAGTCATTACTGCTAAGTCTTCTGCAGAAACTTCACGAATAGTTTTATCAATGGAACCATGTCCTCCGCCACTTGCAGCACCTTTATCACCACCAAAAGCGCCAAATAGTACGTTTGTTAATGAGCGGTTCATAGCTTTACACATAATTACTGTAAGAATTAAACCAGCTGAACCTACTAATGCACCGGAAACGATGAGTAATTTGTTATTAATTACGAACCCTGCCATAGAAGCCGCAACCCCTGAGTAAGAGTTCAATAAAGAAATAACTACGGGCATATCAGCGCCACCAATCGGTAATACAACCAATACACCAAGTACTAAAGAAATACCAAGTATAATGAGATACAACATCGGGTCACCTGTTTCAAACAAACCATAACCGATTGCTGCAAACGAGCCTAATAACAACACACCGTTTAATGGTGTTTGTAATGGGAATGTAACAGGATTACCGGTTATCAAACCTTTAAGCTTACCAAATGCCATGATACTACCTGTAAATGTAATACCGCCAATCAGAATAGAAAGACCGATTGTTACCAATACATCTACGTTTAAGTCAACACCACCTGTTCGGTAATATTCACCCAAACCTACCAAGAAAGATGATGCACCACCCACACCGTTAAACAGAGCAACCATTTCCGGCATTGAGGTCATTTCTACTTTTTTAGCTGCGATTCCACCAATGAGTCCGCCCACTACCACACCGGCAATGATGAGTTCAAAATTGAGAATGTTTTTATCAAATAAAGTAACAACGATACCAACAAGCATTGCTAATGCAGCTAATTGGTTCCCTGAGCGTGCTGTTGCAGGGGAAGTCATACGTTTTAGGCCGATTACGAATAATGCAACCGCTACCATGTACACGAGTTCGACAGAAATTTCAAGTAAAGTCATGGTTATTTCTTTCCTTCATCTTTTTTCTTGAACATTTCCAGCATGCGGTCTGTTACCATGAAACCACCTACTACGTTAATTGTCGCCATTACTACCGCAACAAATCCCAACCAAGCAGGAATATCGAAATAGGTATGGCCTGCTACCACAAGAGCACCAACTAAGGTAATTCCTGAAATAGCATTTGAACCCGACATCAACGGAGTGTGCAAGGTGTTCGGAACTTTTGAAATAACTTCGAACCCAACAAAACATGCGAGTAAAAACACAAATAGGTTTACCAGCAATTCTTTAATGGGATCTGAGCCCATGGCTTGTGACACCTCAGCCACATCCGAGCTCATCAAAAAGAGAGGCATTACATAGTTTAGCATAATTATCTCCTATAAGCCGTTTTTGAGAGCCGGACTAACGAATTCACCGGCATGAGTTATAGTGGAATACTGCGTAATCTCATCTTCGAAATCGAAGTGGAGCGCATTTTCTTTTGTCAATAAATGATCGAGTAAAGCAAGCATGTTGCGTGAATACAACAAGGATGCGTGGTAAGCCATGCTAGACGGTACGTTCAAAGGACCATCAATCAATACTTCTTTGTGATTTACTACTTTACCTGCTTGTGTTAATTCGCAGTTTCCGCCTTGTTCTGCAGCTAAGTCGATAATTACAGAGCCAGGAGCCATGTCTTCAACCATATCTTTGGTAATTAGAACAGGAGCTTTTTTACCCGGAACTAAAGCTGTAGTAATTACAATGTCTGACTTTTTCACGTGGCTGTGAAGTGTATCTCGTGTAATTTGCTTGTTTTCTTCGGATTGCTCTTTTGCATAACCACCTTTGGTTTCTGCATCTTCCGGTTTTAAAGGAATATCAATAAAGGTTGCGCCGAGGGATTGTACTTGTTCTTTTACAGCCGGACGAACGTCGAATGCTTCAACAACTGCACCTAAGCGGCGGGCGGTTGCGATAGCTTGCAATCCGGCAACTCCGGCACCTAAAATTAATACTTTTGATGGAGGGATAGTTCCGGCTGCGGTCATCAACATCGGGAAATATTTCCCTAAATGATTGGCCGCCAATAAAACAGCTTTATAACCTGCAATCGAACTCATGGAAGATAACGCATCCATTTTTTGAGCTCGGGTAATTCTTGGTACTGCTTCCATGGCTAAAGAAGTAACACCTGCATCTTTTAATTTTCCTACAAGGTCTTTGTTTTGTAACGCCCATAAGAACGCAACTAAGGTTTGACCTTTCTTCAATTTTTTGATCTGGTCGTCAGTTGGTGACTGCACCATTGCAATTAATTCTGCTTTTGCAAATACGTCGTCAACTTTGTCAACAACGGTTGCGCCGGCATCAGCATACATGGAGTCAATAAATCCGGAGGCCAGACCGGCATTTTTTTCTAAGATGATTTCGCACCCACGCTTTACCAGCTTGCCCACACTTTCAGGGCTGAGTGCCACCCGATGTTCGAGGTCTCGGGTTTCTTTGGGGATTCCAATTATCACTACATTTCCTCCTAATTAAGAGTTTACCCCCCAAAGGAATGGAAAATTTAGGATTTACTCAATACATTAGGTGAAATATTTAAGACAAAAATGTATGAATTTGTTAAAATCGCTTCCTGTTAAGCATACAGACCTAATTTTTTCTCAAATTGGGTATGGTTGTATGAACCTTGCGAACAGCTGGGACAGTACTCCGCTCTCATCAGATGACTATAAAAAAGCGGCAACTATAATTGACACTGCCCTTGAACAAGGAATTACCGTTTTCGACCACGCCGATATTTATATGCACGGCAAATCTGAAGAAGTGTTTTCCGGTATTTGGGAAAATCGATCGTCACTGCGCCAGCAACTTGTTTTGCAAAGCAAATGTGGAATTCGTTTTGATAACGATCCTCATCCTGGCGACCCGAAACGCTACGATTTTTCGTATCTGCACATTATGCAAAGTGTTGAGAGAAGTCTAAAACGATTAAAAACCGATCATTTGGATGTACTTTTATTTCACAGACCGGATGCATTGGTTGAAAAAGAAGAGTTTGCCCGAGCCTGTAATGAACTTTTTTTAGATGGAAAAGTGAGATACTTCGGCTTAAGCAATTGTTCTGCCTCACAATTTGAGTTACTTCAGGATTGGACGGATGAACACTTGGTTATCAATCAGGTTCAAGTATCACTTTGGCATCATCACTTAATTACAGATGGCTTTTTTGTTGATTTGAAAGAATATACCGGAATTAACGACACCCTAAATTATTGTCAGAAAAATGGCATTTTGGTTCAGGCTTGGGCACCGGTTGCCGGTGGAATTTTCTCCAAACCATTAGACCAAATCGAAGAATCTAAACGTGCTTTTGTAGATGTAGTGCAAAAGATGGCATGGAATAAAGGAGTATCTGCTGATGTAATTGCTCTTGCGTGGTTACTACGCCATCCCGCAGAAATTCAGCCGATTATCGGCTCCACAAATCCTGATAGAATTCGTGATAGTATTAAAGCCGCAGACATACAATTAACCCGTGAAGAATGGTATGTGCTCACAACCGCAGCTGTAGGAAATCTGCCTTAAATAAGTAAACCTTACTGAAATTTAATGGCAGACGATATGTTTATCGCTTAAGTTTAAAGATTAACATTTTAACCCTTTTATACTCTATGGAACAAGAAATTGTAGATTTATTTGATAAGCTTGCGCCTTTGTTCGTTGAATACGGACTTAAATTTGTAGGTGCTATTGTTATTTTAATTGTCGGTTTTGCAGTAGCAAAATGGCTTGGCAAAAAAGTAAAAAAAGCTCTCTTCAAATTTCCTCATATTGATGACACCTTAGCTCCGGTTGTGGGTAATGTTGTCAAAATTTTGGTGATGGTTATAACACTTTTAGCCGTACTGAATCAATTTGGCGTACAAACAACCAGTATTGTAGCTGTCTTAGGTGCTGCAGGTTTAGCCGTTGGTTTAGCACTTCAGGGAACTTTAAGCAATGTTGCAAGCGGCGTAATGCTCCTCATTTTTCGTCCGTTTAAGGCCGGTGATGTTGTAAAAGTAAACGGAAATGTTTGTGTTGTTGATGAAGTTGGTTTGTTCCTAAGCAAATTTAAAACGCCTGATAACCTGAATATTTATTTACCGAACTCAGCTATTTGGGGTTCTGAAATTCAAAACTTCTCTGAAAATGCAACTCGCAGAAACGATATCATTATTGGAATTTCGTACAGCGATGACATCAATAAAGCTTTTGCTGCTTCTTTAGATGAAGTGAAAAAAGATGCTCGCATTTTATCCGACCCAGAACCAATGGTTGCCGTTGAGTCTTTGGGTGATAGTTCTGTAAATGTTATGGTTCGTTATTGGACGGCTACTCCTGATTTCTTCCAAACTAAATTGGATATGACCAAACGCTTAAAAGAACGTTTTGATGCCGAAAAGATTTCTATCCCATTTCCGCAACGCGATGTTCATGTATTCCAATCCAAATCTTGATTTTACTCTTAAAGCCTCGCCCACAAAGCGGGGCTTTTTTATTTATATTCCCCGTTAAATTTTAGATGACATTGGGTTAATATCATGACAGAAAACGAAAAGCTTGCCACAACCTTTTATTCCGCATTTCAAAAACGAGATTTTGCACAAATGCAGTCCTGCTATCATAAAGATGCAACATTCAAAGATCCGGCTTTTGGTCCGTTAAACTATCTTCAAGCAAAAGCGATGTGGCATATGCTCTGTAAGCGTGCAAACGATTTAAGCATCTCGTTTTCTATTCTTTCATCAACACATGAAACAGTTCGGGTAAAATGGATTGCGAATTACACGTACACCGCTAGTAATTCGAAAGTGAAAAACGAAATTACCGCTACTCTAACCGTAAAAGACGGTAAAATTTATACCCATGTTGATGAGTTCAGCTTTTGGAAGTGGTCTCGACAAGCATTAGGCTTTACCGGTTTGTATTTAGGCTGGACTCCGCTATTCAGAAAAGTGGTTAGAAAAACGGCTTTAAAATCTTTATCCGCGTTTATCGCTAAACACCCGGAATATCAATAAAAAAACACCCGAATCCTGCTAGAACTCGGGTGCTAATTATGGTTAATAAGCGGTTTATCTATTTACCTAGTGAAGCCGTTGAAATTGAGTTTATCTCATCTAAAGATTTTTTATACAAGCGCGCATCTAGCGGAATATATCCGGCTGCTTTCGACATATTTGTAACCGATTTCATGTAGAAGTTCAGGAATTGAACCAGTTGTGAATCGCTTCGAACAGCATCACGATTTACATGCAGATAAAGTGTTCTCGTAAGCGGATAGGAACGTGTCTGAATTGCTTTAATACTTGGCATTTCAACTTCTTTTCCGTCGGTGATACCCACTACAGAGACTTTGTTTTCGTTCTTTTTAACATAAGCCACTCCAAAAAATGACAAACCGAAGGAATCAGTTTCAATGTCTTTTTCGAGTTCATCGTCATCTTCGCTCATTTCATAATCGGTTCTCATCAACTTAGTATCTCCGAATAAGACTTCTGCAAAAAAATCGCGCGTACCCGATGACATGCCCGGTCCATACAGATTAATTTTTTTATACGGCCATGTTGAACGTAAATCACTCCAATACACCACTTTTGAATCTTTTTTCCAGATTGAACGGAGTTCATCCAAACTTAATTCGTTTACAAATCGATTTTCTTTATGCACAACCACAGCAATTCCATCTTGTGCCAGCGGAATTTCTATAAACTGAATTCCGTTTTCATTCATTAATTGTATTTCGGAGTCTTTGGGTTTTCTTGATGAATTATTGATGACGGTGTTACCCATAGCAAATTTTTTAAACCCGCCGCCGGTTCCTGAAAACTGAATATCGAATGCAGCGTTTGAATTCGAACGGGTGTAATACGTAGCAATAGCGTCGGTTAAAGGATAAACGGTACTCGAACCGTCAATTTTTATCTGAGCTTGTACCTGTATTTGAATGGAAATAAACAGGAAAGCTATTAAAAGCTTTTTCATGAGAGAGCAGGTTGATTTGTCTTGAACGCGCCAAACTTACCAACCTGTTAAAATCTCTATATCAAGCCAATATTAATTTTCTGTTAGCTTAGCTATTTGCTAATAAATACGATGCATTTTGAACTGCTGTTTGAATGGCGGCTTCATCAATATCAAACAAGGAATGGTGTAGCGGCCAGGCCGTAGCATCTCCGTTTCGGGTTCCCAATCGTAAAAAAAGCGACGGAACAGATTCTGTATACCAAGCAAAATCTTCTGCTCCCATACTTTGCCGAGTTTTTACGATTTTGGCACGAGAACTCAATAATTGTGTAGCAGCTTGTGCAAGTGTTTCATCGTTTTTGATGGCCGGACAACTACTTCCGAATTCTAGTTGTACTTCAATGCCATGTAGGTTTCCTGTGTAAGCAGCCGATAGCATGAGGTGTTTTTTTAGGGCTTCCCTTGCCTGATTTGAAACGCAACGCAATGTTCCTGAAAAATGGAGCACATCAGGAATAACATTGATGGCTGTTCCTGCTTCCATTTTACAGAATGTTAGTACTGCTGCATCTCTCGCATCGGTTATTCTCCCGGCTAATCCATACCATTCTTGAATGAGTCCTGATGCAATCCAAATTAAATCTTTTCCTAAGTGCGGACGAGCAGAATGTGCTGTTGAGGGCGCTTTTAAATTCACATAAGCAGCATCATACGAAGCCGTTTCGTACCCTGCATTTATCGCCATTTTACCGGAATCAAGGGTTGGGTCAACATGAAGTGCAAATAGTTTTGTGACTCCTTCTAAAACACCGGCTTCAATCATTTTAGGTGCTCCGGACGGACTCACTTCTTCTGCCGGTTGCCAAAAAATCCTAACCTTTTTCTTTAGTTCAACTTGAGATAAAACACAGGCAATGCCTAATGCAATTGTGGAATGAGCATCGTGTCCGCATAAATGAGCAATACCGTCAAATGCGCTTTTATACCCTACAGTTTTTTGATCTTGAATAGCCAAAGCATCTATATCTGCTCTCCATGCAAGTACTTCTTTTGTATCAGGCCCGAGTTCAATATAAAATCCGGTATCAGAAAGTTCTTTTTTTACTTCTATACCTTTTGATGCCAATTGTGCTTTTAGATAGGCGCTCGTCCTGTCCTCTTGCCAGCTCAGTTCGGGATTCCGGTGTAAAAAACGTCTGGTTTCAATTAAATAGGATTCAAGGTTTTTAGAAAGCTGCTGTACTTCTTGCCATTCAATTGTCATATACTCGTGTAATACTTCCCATATACGGGGTGCAGGTTCCGGTTTTTATTTCTTTGTAGCGAACATAATATGTTTTTCCAACAACTAAACTGTCATTTACATTCAGTTGTGCAAATGGTACTTGAATATGATTTTTATCATCAAAAACAGCAATATTCGATTCTAAAAGGGTCAATTTTGCCTTGAATTCATGTTCCATATAGGAGCATGGTCCGCCAACTAAGCCTGACCTTCGTGATGTACAAAAGCTAACACTCATTAAACCAAGAAAAAATATGACGGCGATTTTTCTTTTATACAATTGGTAGAACATAATTATAAATCGACCAAAAATGGCAAAAGGTTCCTGCCATTACAAAGATGTGCCAGATTTCATGAAAGCCAAATTTTAGAGGAAACGGATCGGGTTTTTTAAGTGCATAAATCACGGCTCCAATTGTATAAGCGAGTCCGCCCAATCCCAGCCATATATATCCGCCCAAAGTAAATGTATCTACCATAGACGGGAATATGGCAACCGACATCCAACCCATTCCTAAATAAATTCCGGTAGAAATCCATCGCGGAGCGTGAATCCAAAGTAATTTCAATAAGACTCCGCCGACAGCAATTCCCCATACAATTCCGAAAACAATCCAACTCATTGGTGATGGCAAAGCAATTAAACAATACGGGGTATAACTACCTGCAATCAGAATAAAAATCATCATGTGATCCACGCGTTTTAACCACAAAATTCGGTTATCGGAACCCATCACCCAATGATATGCGGCACTAGAACTGTATAGTAAAATCATACTAATACCAAAAAACAGAGATGCCATTATGGCTAAATAAGATTCTCTTTGTGATGAATCATATATCATAAATACTAAACCCACTACAGCAGCAAGAGCTCCTACAGCATGAGTTAAGCTGTTAACGGGTTCACGAATTATTGAAGAAAGTTGTTTTTTCATTATGTCCGGCTATTTTTATGAAAGTTAGCAATTAAACTATTCAAAAAGTGTTTCAGTTCTGCGAAGAAACGCTCGCCGTATTTGCTTGTATTTACATTTATTTAACCAAAAAAAACATTAAATAATTCTTAAGCTGAGTTGTGAATAACCGAAAATAGCATATCATATGCTTGATATAATCTTCAGACACGTACAGTAATCAAATGAAATCCCATGTTTTAAGCGCCGTAAAGTGGGTTCTTTTATTAACCCTGGTGCCTATTTGTTCTAGTGCTCAAATAAGAACTTCTGTTACTAGCGTTGCAGTGAGTCCGGCTTTTACTAATCATTATTCTCAGGTTGATTTAACATTTAATGTAACCAACCCTAATGGAGCTATTGTTGCGGGACAAGATTCCATTCGAATTACATTCCCGGCAGGATTTTCAATGCCTGCTTCAATTGACCCCTCAAACATTTCGATGGGCGGCGTTACTTTGGTTGGCTCTGTACACGTTTACGGAAGTAGTATTGCATTTATAACTCCCATCAGCATGGGAAATGGTGCAAGTGCCATAATCCGAGTGTTAAATACCGCAAAAGTGAGAAATCCATCTGTTTCCGGCAGCCACACTATAAGTGTTTTGTCAGGCAACACCTATACAGCAACCTCTCCAAGTTTTACAATAAACCAATCCACAACTACTGTTTCTTCCGGTGCGGTTACTCCAAACCCGTCTGTTGAGTTTTTTCCTGCTCAGTATACCGTGAGTTTTCAATTAGGTGCAGGTGGCTATTTAGCTCAGGATCAAAAAATCTATTTAGCATTTCCAATTGGTACTATTATTCCTGATGGATTTTTGTCCGGTGTTAAGGTTAACGGAACCAACGCCGTAACATTAAAGTCCGGCAATTCATTAGAAATTAACGCACCAAGTTTTTACGACAACAATCAGTTTATTCAGGTTTTAATTCCTAAATCATCAGGTTTAAGAAATCCGGATAGTGATAATACACCCTTTGTAATTGGTGTTTCAACTGAAAGTGAAACTACTGTTGTTCAAACAGCAACATATAGTATCAGTCCGGTTGATCAATTATCCTTCTCCGCAGTTAGTGCTTCACCTGATACAGTAAATCAGATGGCGGGATATTCGGTCAGTTTTTATACAGGGGTTCCCGGAAACCTTGATGCGGCAACAGATTATATTGAATTCACTTTTCCGCCTAATACATTACTTCCTGCAAATCTAAATACATCAAAAATCACGATTTCGAATAGCGAGGGTTTTACAGATAATCCGACGGCAGTTGTTCGTGTTTCTGATACAGTAGTTCGATTACAAACACCTGTAAATATTGACAGCGGCACCGAAGTTACCGTTGCGTTTCAATCTTCTTTAGGTATCAAAAACCCTTCGAAACCGGCTAACTTTCAACTTACAGCTCGTACTATTCGCCCGGATTTAACAGACATTAACGGGGCGACTTCATCAAACCCATATGCTATCTTTTCCGCATCAACGACGCTAGAACGACCAAATGTCACTCTTTCTACAACGAACCAAAATGTTAGCGCTAATTACACTATTAATACTAAAGTGGGGCTTTATGGTGGATTAGCTCAAAGTTTAAATACGATTACTTTAAAATTTCCAACCGGAACCAATTTAGGAACGATATCATCAGCAACTATTAATAGCGTTGCTATTCCGGCAGGAAATAGGGTCGTCAGCAACTCTACTACGCTGACCATAACATTGCCAACTGGTGTAAATATTGCAAATAGCGGAAGCATTACATTAGTAATTAACGGAATTACCAATCCTGCAAACGGTGGTTACTCGTTAATTGCAAGTTCGAATGCAGAACCTACTGAGGTTTTATCATCAGACTACACAATCGGTGGAACAAGTTTTACTATAAATAGTGCGCCAAATGTGAGTCCACAAAATGTAAACTCAACTGCCTCTTATGCGCTTTACGGTTTAAATAACAGTGGTACTTACAACAGAAATAACAACGATTATATTCGTGTTTCTTTTCCTGAAGGAGTTATCATTCCAAGTACAATGGCGCCTTCCGATATTACTCTAAGTGCCGATAATGGTGCGTATGTTTCTGCGGTTGTAACCAATTCCACTAATCGTTTAGCTACTGTTTATTTGGATAAAAATGCAGGCGGGAATTCCTCATTTGCGGTTTATAATTTAACCTTTAACGCATCGGCGGGAATTATAAACCCATCTATTCCCAGCACCAATACAGACAACCCGACAGTAGTTACCGATAATTATCGAATTCGCGTTTCGTCTTCCAGAAAAACAAACTACGCCACTACACCAACATTTAATATTCAACCTACAAATTCGGCAACATTAGCGATAAACAGTGTAGTTGTAACACCAAACGTAAAGAATGCAGACAATGTGGTTTATTCATTCAGAATTACCCCAACCGCAGTTGGTCGTTTAAAAGGTGGCACCAATTTAGGTTCTAATTATATCCGCATTTTTACTTACGGTAGTATTTTAGACGTTCCGGGAACCATTAATCCTGCTCATGTTACTGTTAACGGTATCTCCGCTTCTCGAGTTGATGTTGTAAACGGAAATCAGATTACGGTTTTTATTCCTGATGGAGTTACACTCGAACCCGGTGTTGAAGCAGAAGTGCGATTCGGTTCTGAAATTGGTTTACGCAACGTAAACTGGTCGGGAAATCCCGGTTTTGCGATGAAAACCGACAACTCGTATACACAAACAAGCGGAAATTTCACCATTTTAAATACTGCAAATCTTCCGCTAACCTTCGATGAAATCACACTTTCTACCAACCAAATTAACGCGGCATCAGCGTATACCATTCGTTTTAAATTAGGCACATCTGATGCCATTGCTCAAGGCGATTTAATCAAAATTACATTTCCAGATAATACATACGTCCCTTCATCCATAGCAAAAAGCCGAATTTTAGTAAATAGTTTAAATCCGCTAGCAAATACAACTTTAGAAGGAACCAGAACTCTGGTTTTTCAAGCACCGGATAATTATTCCGCCGGACAAACTGTATCTGTTTTAATTAGCACGAATGCAGGTTTGCTGAATCCGTCTTTTGTTGCAAGTAATCATACGGCGAGTGTTTTATTAGCTAATGCGTCAACAGCGACATCTTCAACCTATACAACTACAGCGGCTTCGAGTACGGTTAGTATTGCAAATGTGGAATTGAGTAAGACAGGGGAACCGAATCCGGCTGCACCGTCTTTAGTTACAGATTACACCGTTCGATTCAATACAGGTGAAAATGGCCGACTTCAAACAACCGGTAGTCCTCGTTCTACCATCACCATTACCTTTCCAAGTGCAACACAATTACCCGCTGCTGCAAGCTCAGCAATTACGGTAAACGGCGTTGCTGTTCCTTTGGCTGACAGAACCATAAATAACACTAGCAAAACTGTAACCGTTGTTGTACCAAGTTCTTTAACCATTACAAATAATGCCAGTGTTGCTGTTTATATCCCGAATGTTACCAATCCGGCGACAGCAGCAAGTAACTACACTGTTTTTGTTAAAACGAGTATTGAACCAACCAATATTGAAAGTAACACCTACTCTATTTCGAATAATGGTCCGGTTACATTTATTTCTGCTGTAAACACGAACAATATTGTGAATCAGGATGTTGATTTTACGATTCGTTTTTCTACAACGGCAACTTTAACAGCCGGAACCGATCGTATTATTCTTGAATTTCCGGAAGACATTGGCTTTAAAGGTCAAATTCCAACGGGATCTATAACCTTATCCGTTTATCCAACTGCGGCATTTGCAACACCATCAAACACCTATTCATTTTTAAGTACTGATTTTGTAATTAGCCCGAACAGTAATACAATTACCGCTCGAACAGGTATTGCAATCCCTGCAAACTCTTATGTTCAGGTTCATATTTCAAATACGTCGAACATAAGAAACCCAAGAGAACCCGGAACCAATTACTCATTTAAAGTTGCTACTACACAACAGTCATTCCGAGTGGGTGTATCAAATCTGGAGTTCATTCCATCTGTAATCACAAACATTTCAAACTTAACTGTTGCTCGTTCTACAACTCAATTAAACACACCGACAACATGGACTTGGAGATTTACAACAGGTTCTAATGGTGGCTTAAAACCGGGTCTAGGTTCCATCGTTTTAATTTATTTAGACAATAATATTTCGGTTCCTGCAAACATTAACACCGCATCAGTTACAGTTAATTACTCGCGTCCGCAATCCATTAATGTTACCGGAAATACGATTCGTTTAACGATTCCCGCAAGTGTTACAATCGGTTCTAATGCTTCCGTTGAAGTGGTGATTTCCGGTGATGCCGGAGTTATTGAAGTACCGCCTTCATCTGCAGCACCATCAATAACCGAAAATATTAACAAGTCATCAAAAAAGGCTAATTCCGGGAATAATAGCTCTCCAAAAACTACAGCTGAGGGTTACGAGGCATATACTTCATCCGAGCCGACTGCCCAAAATGTGGGGGCGGCATTACCTGTTGAATTGGTTTCCTTTACTGCAGATGTTTCAACGAATTCATCAAAACCTGTAATAACTTGGAAAACATCTTCTGAATCTGAGAATTACGGTTTTAAAATTGAGCGTTCGGTGAACTCCGGAAATTGGGAGCTTTTGGATTTTGTTCAAGGTGTCGGTTACAGTTCCGAAACAACTACATATACCATCACCGATGCAACAATTACTGTTGCTGGAACCTATCGCTATCGACTCACTCAAATCGATTTTGACGGAACGGAAACCGTTTTTGATACAATCGAAGTACTTGTAGAAGCACCTAATAAAACGGAGTTGATAGGCAATTATCCGAACCCGTTTAATCCGCAAACTACAATAGCTTTCAATCTGTCTAAACCAACCACGGTTCAGGTAGAGGTTTATGACGTCCTAGGCAGATTGGTTCAAACTTTAGCTGACAGAAGTTTTGAAGCCGGAAAATTCACATTAAGCTTCAACGGCGCTAATTACGCAAGCGGCGTCTATTTCATCCGTTTTAAAGCTGATGCTAAGGTGAGTATCAAAAAGATGTTATTAATTAAATAACCTGAGTTCGATATACATTTTGAACTCATACTTTATCATTTGTATGAGTTACAGATGCTATCAGGCATCAACTTTCGACTTATTTCTCTCCGAATAAAGCATCTACAAATGATGCGCGGTCGAAAAGTTGCAAGTCGTCGAGTTGCTCACCAACTCCGATATATTTTACCGGAACATTTAATTCGTGAGATATACCAATTACGATTCCGCCTTTTGCGGTACCGTCTAACTTGGTAAGTGCCAGTCCGGTAATTTCAACTACAGAAGTAAAAGCTTTTGCTTGTTGGAGTGCATTTTGTCCCGTTGAAGCATCCAAAACAAGAATAACTTCATGCGGAGCACCATCAACTACTTTGCCCATTACGCGCTTAATTTTGCCAAGCTCGTCCATAAGGGCTTTTTTGTTGTGAAGTCTTCCTGCGGTATCAATTAAAACAATATCTGCGTTTCTAGATTTTGCCGCACTAACTGAATCAAAAGCAACCGCTGCCGGATCTGCATTTTGCCCTTGTTGAATAATCGGAACTCCGGCGCGCTCACTCCAAATCGTTAACTGTTCAACAGCCGCAGCTCTGAATGTATCTGCTGCACCTAAAACCACGTTTCTACCGGCTTGTTTATACCAATAGGCCAATTTTCCAACAGTAGTGGTTTTACCAACACCGTTTACACCAACAATCATTACTACATGCGGTTTAACCGGAAATTCAGCGTCGAATTCTGCCGGACGTTCCGGACTGTTATCTTGTAATAAGCTTACGATTTCCTCTTTTAACAGCTTTTGGAGACTTCCTGTGCCTACATATTTTTCTTTGGCAACACGTGCTTCAATTCGCTTAATGATCTCAAGTGTCGTTTTTACACCCACATCAGAAGTAATAAGAATCTCTTCTAAATCATCTAAAAACGCATCATCAATTTTATCTTTTCCTGCGAGTGCTTTTCCGATTTTAGAAAGAATACCGGTTCTGCTTTTTTCAAGCCCTTGCTCGAGTTTTTCTTTTTTCTTGAAGCCTAATTTTTCGAAAAATCCCATGATTTCTTTGTCTTTATAAATTAATTAAAACGTGCGCCTTGCATGATTTTGAAATAACGGAACATGTAATCAAAAAAGGAATACACCATTATTACCATGGTTGCGATTAAGGTGTAGTGATGTATCAATGTTTCCTGCGGATAAAAAAAGACAGTTAACCAATACAATGCTAATACATTTACAGCGATTTTACCAGACATCACCGACATGGCTACTTTGCCATATTTTAATTTCAAAAAGAGCGAACCTATTAAAATGAATCCGTCTCTTACCATGAAAAACCATAAAAACCATAATGGAATCCAACCGTTTACAACCATATAGACAAACAACATAAATGCAGATAGTTTGTCTGATAAAGGGTCGATAGATTTACCCAATTCAGAAACTTGATTGAGCCAACGAGCCATAAATCCGTCCATATAATCGGAAAAAACGATATAAGCAATCATGCTTAAAATTCCCCAAGACCAGGGATTGTGCATTTCTGAGTGCCAATAAATGATTAATGACGCAGCCGGAATTCTGGAAAAAGACAAAAAATTCGAAACGGTAAAGACCAAATGTCGAACCTTTACTTCTTGTCCATCAATATTTTCTGACAGTTTTTCTGATAATTTCACTAGGCCGCTTACCGGATTAATCCATTAGTTTATGTAGTTTTTCAAGCCACCCAAAAATAGCAATAACAAGCCTTTTTATAGATGAAGTTTGCAAAAAATCTAATCGAACGACGAATTTCTACCGAACAGGTGTTTTCCGGTAAGCTTTTAGACGTTCGTCGCGACCTCGCTTTATTACCCGATGAGTCTAAATCGACCCGTGAATGGATTAAACATCCCGGCGCAACGGCAATCATTCCTGTTTTTGAAAACGGTGATATTCTCTTACTTCATCAATTCAGATATCCTCTTTCACAAATTTTTATTGAAGTTCCGGCGGGGAAATTAGATCCGGGTGAAACACCGGACCAAACAGGAATTCGAGAGCTGGCAGAAGAAGCCGGATTACAATGCACTCAATTTGATTATGTGGGACATTTTTACCCCGGAATAGGCTATTCCGATGAAATTATTCACATTTATCTTGCTCAGGGGTTGTCTGAGGTTCCCGAAAAAACAGATGATGATGAGTTTGTAGAACCGTTTCGTGTTCCGTTCTCTCAAGCCGTTGAATGGGCATTAAATGGAACTATTTCAGACGGTAAAACAATTATCAGCTTATTGAAAGCCTGGGATTGGTGGCAAAAAAACACTATTCGATAAATGAAAATAAGGGCGAGTTTAACACCCTCACCCTTTCAATTCAATCTTGAACTACTTCTCGAAAAATTCTTTGTGTAATTCCTGAACCACGTAGATTAAATGCTCGTTTTCTACAACAAAAGACAAGTTGATGTCGGAACTTCCTTGTGAAATCAACTGAATCGGGTATTTATCAACTGTTTTGAAAACACGTGCCGCAATTCCGGTAGATTTTAGAAAGCGTTGACCAACCACACAAACTAATGCCATTTTATCATGGATGTGAACGTGTCCAACTTCCATCAACTCTTCAATAACCGGGTCTAATCGTTCTTTAGAGTCAACCGACATCGATACAGAAACTTCAGAAGTACTTACCAAATCAACCGAAACCTGATGTTTTTCGAAAATGTTGAACACACGTGCTAAAAAGCCATACGCTAACAGCATTCTGGTTGATGTAACGGTAACGATCGTGATATCTTTTTTAAATGCTATGGCTCTCAAAGTGTCATCTAATGGAGCAGTAGCATAAATTTTTGTTCCGTGGTCATTTGGACGAAACGTGTTTTTAATCCAAACCGGAATATTACGCTCAACAGCTGGTTGGATGGTAGCCGGATGCAATACTTTCGCACCGAAATAGGCTAACTCGGCCGCTTCATTAAAGCTAATGTCAGGAATTGGTGTCGCGGTAGGCACCATTCTTGGGTCACAGGTGTACATACCGCTTACATCAGTCCAAATTTCGATGTCATCAACACCTAAAGCCAAACCGACTAAACTGGCTGTATAATCAGAGCCGCCTCTTCCTAAAGTGGTAATTTCACCTTTGGAATTTGAACCGTAAAAACCGCCCATTATTACCGTTTTTCCGGCTTCTAATGGTTCTTTCACCTCATTTATAGCTGCTGCAATGTCTTTAGACTTCGGAATAGCTTTACCGAAATCCGAATTTGTTTTGATGACTTCTTTTGAGTCCACATGAATGGAATCTACGCTATACAATGGACCGATTTGTGCAATCAAAAAGGACGATAAACGCTCACCTAAGCTGGAAATCACATCATTAGAACGTGGTGTTAATTCACCTAATGTGTGTATTCCCAATAAATAATTATTTAATAATTCGATGTGTTTATTAATCCACTCATAACAACGTGTAAAAATTTCGGAATGTGTTTCGTCATCAACCAACTCATCAATAATATCGGTATGGCGTTTTAAGATTCGCTCTGATACTTCTAGGGCTTCGCTGAGCTTATTTTCTTTGGCTAAATCAGCAGCTAATAATAAATCATTGGTCGTTTTTGTTGTGGCTGATACAACAATGACAACATCTTTTTCCTGAGAGACAATTGAGTACACCTGTTTCCATGCTTTGGCATCGGCTACGGATGTACCGCCAAACTTCATTACTTTCATTGAGCGAACGGTATTTTCTGTGGTTGATTGATTTAAAACGTAATAACGCCAAAATTACGGTTTATTTTGATTGTTTATATGTTTCTTCAAAATCGAAACTGACAAATAACAATCTTTTACTAACTCATTTTTTACACTCGCAACTCACACCGTATTTCTCACAAATCGGATGATGAGCCGGTTTACTAAATCGAGCTTTACACGGCCCTCTTCCGTGGTGAATCATTAAATGGGAAAGATTCGTCCACTCTTCCTGCGGAAATAAAGCCATTAAATCTTTCTCTACTTTTACGGGGTCTTGGTGCTTGGTTAAACCAAATCGCCTGGAAATTCTTCCCACATGAGTATCTACCACAACGCCGACATTAATTCCAAACGCATTCCCTAAAACTACATTCGCTGTTTTTCGGGCAGCTCCGCGTAAGGTTAACAATTCGTCCATCGTTTTGGGGACTTCACCACCAAATTGTTCAATAATAATTCTTGATGTTTCTTGAATAGATTTCGCTTTATTTCTGAAAAAACCGGTCGGGCGAACCGCTTCTTCTAATTCCTGAATATCGGCATTCGCAAACGCTTGCGGAGTGGGATAATCTTTAAACAATTGCTCTGTTACCATATTTACCCGAACATCTGTGCACTGTGCACTTAATATCGTGGCAATCAATAGTTCAAATGCATTTCTGTGATTTAACTCGCAATGCGGATTAGGGTATTCGGCATATAAATCGTGTAACAGTTCGATTGCGCGCTCTTTTTGCTGTTTGGTTTTTCTTGGAAGTTTAGACATCAGATTTTCAAATTAAATTCCATCACAAAATAATAAACCTGACTACATCACACGTATGTTTAATCAGCTTTATTTGATAACTGAACGCTTTTTTCACTTTATAAAAGCGCTTCCAAACACAAATAATCCCTATCTTTGCGCGCAAAAACGATAGGAGATTACATGCTGCAACTCGACCCCAAATTGGGAATTCACGCACCACACGGAACAAAACTGCATACAAAAGGCTGGCATCAAGAAGCGGCTTTGCGAATGTTATTGAACAACTTAGACCCCATGGTTGCCGAACATCCCGAACAGTTGATTGTTTATGGCGGTTCAGGAAAAGCGGCACGTAATTGGGAAGCCTTTCATAAAATTGTTCACACACTCCAGCGCTTAGAAAACAACGAAACGCTCTTGGTACAAAGCGGTAAACCGGTTGGTGTTTTCCGCACACATGAAGAAGCGCCTCGAGTGTTGATCTCAAATTCTCAGTTAGTCCCACGTTGGGGAACTTGGGATGAATTCCGCCGATTGGAAGCACTAGGTTTAACCATGTACGGACAAATGACGGCCGGTTCGTGGATTTATATCGGTACACAAGGCATTTTGCAAGGAACGTATGAGACTTTTGCCGAATGTGCGCGTCAACATTTTGGAGGTACACTCGAAGGCAGATTGGTCGTAACAGCCGGACTCGGCGGAATGGGCGGAGCTCAGCCATTAGCTGCAACCTTAAACGGAGCTGCATTTTTAGGAATTGATGTGGACGAATCTCGCATCAAAATGAGAATTGAAACCGGCTACTGCGATAAAATTTCTTACAATTTAGACGAAGCTTTAGATTGGTTGATGAAAGCCATAGACAAAAAAGAAGCTCTCTCTGTCGGTTTGGTTGGAAACGCCGCCGATATTATTCCTGAGTTAGTTCGTCGTGGTATCGTTCCCGATGTTCTCACCGACCAAACATCAGCCCACGATTTAAAACAAGGGTATATTCCAAAAGGGTTTTCTTTATCTGAAGCTGCTGATTTAAGGGAAAAAGATTTTAAAGCCTACCAAAACTTGGTGTTGGATTCTATGGTTGAGCACGTTGAAGGTATGTTGGCTCTTCAGAAAATGGGAGCTGTTGCTTTCGATTACGGAAATAATATTCGTGGTCACGTTGCCGATTTAAGAGGTTTAACTGATGCTTTTAAGATTCCGGGATTTGTACCTGAATACATTCGTCCGTTGTTTTGCAAAGGTTCAGGACCTTTTCGCTGGGCTGCTCTTTCAGGAAACCCGAATGATATTGCCGTAACAGATAAAGCTGTTCTCGAGCAATTCCCTGAAAAAGAACATTTACACCGTTGGATTAAAAAAGCATCTGAAAAAGTTCACTTCCAAGGTTTACCGGCTCGTATTTGCTGGTTGGAATACGGCGAGCGCGCTGAAATGGGACTCAAATTCAACTGGTTGGTAAAAAAAGGAAAAGTAGATGCTCCGTTAGTTATCGGACGTGACCATTTAGACACAGGTTCTGTAGCTTCTCCGAACCGCGAAACAGAAGGTATGATGGACGGCTCTGATGCTATTGCTGATTGGCCATTGTTAAACGCTATGCTGAATACTGCAAGTGGTGCAAGCTGGGTTTCTTTACATCACGGAGGTGGAGTCGGAATTGGATATTCTATTCACTCAGGAATGGTCTCTGTTGCTGATGGAACTGAAATGGCAGACAGAAGACTGGAACGTGTTCTAACTAACGATCCGGGCACCGGAGTTATGCGTCACGCTGATGCCGGTTATGAAATTGCCAAAACTACGGCACGCGAACGCGGTGTTGATTTACCATCAATAGACTAATTTCTACATTCGAATTAACCCTTTAGCTTTACTTCATGTCAACTCCTGAACTTTCTCACTCTTTGCGTATCGCTCATTTGTATGATGATCTCAAAATCAGACTACAAGAATTGGGAAATAATCACAACAAAGTAACTTCCAATCGCAAAATGGTTGAAAAAGCTTTGCAAGACGGCGGTGCTCATTATGGTATAAATACCGGATTCGGAATTCTTGCGAATAAGCGAATCAACGATATGGAGTTGAAAACTCTGCAACGAAATCTCATTCTTAGTCATTCTGTCGGCGTAGGAAATCCCATCAAAAAAGAATTATCTAAGTTGATGTTGCAGTTTAAGATACACGCATTAGCTCAAGGTTTTTCCGGTGTTTCCGAAACAACATTTAACCGATTAATCACACTTTCTGAATTAGATTTAATTCCTGTTGTTCCGGAAAAAGGCAGCGTTGGAGCGTCGGGAGATTTGGCGCCGCTTTCTCACATGTGTTTGCCCTTAATAGGCTTGGGTTATGTTTGGGATGCCGATGGAAAAACCCAAATTCCGGCTATGGAAGCACTCAAAAAACATGGCCTAGAACCGATTGAGTTACAAGCAAAAGACGGACTCGCACTTATAAACGGAACTCAATTTATGGCTTCTTACGGTGCGTATGTTTTAGAAAAAGCGACTCATTTATGCAAAGTCGCCGACCTATTGGGAGCTATGTCACTAGAAGCGCTGCAAGGAAGCATCAAACCATTTGATGAACGCATTCACGCCATCCGCCCGCATCCGGGACAAATAAAAACCGCCGAAAACGTGCGTAATCTATTAGCAGACAGCCAAATTTTAGAATCACATCGGGATTGCGGAAAAGTTCAGGATCCGTATTGTTTGCGTTGCATTCCGCAAGTTCACGGCGCTTCCAAAGATTCGCTTAATTATGCCGTTCGTGTAGTTGAAACGGAAATCAACTCGGTTACGGATAATCCTTTAGTGTTTGAAAACGGTGATATCGTTAGCGGCGGCAATTTTCACGGTCAGCCTTTAGCCTTGGCACTCGATTTTGCTGCAATCGGTTTAGCCGAATTAGCCAGTATTTCAGAACGCCGAACCTATTTGTTATTGGAAGGTCACGATGGATTGCCCAAATTATTGATGCGCGAAACGGGTACCAACTCCGGTTTTATGATTCCCCAATACACCGCTGCGGCTTTGGTTTCGGAAAATAAAGTCTTGTGTCATCCTGCAAGCGTGGATACTATTCCGACTTCTTTAGGTCAGGAAGATCACGTGAGTATGGGTTCTGTTAGCGCTGTAAAATTGCTTCAAGTACTTCAAAATGTGGAATATGTTTTGGCCATTGAGTTGTTTTCTTCAGCGCAGGCATTGGATTTCCGCAAACCTCTAAAGCCCGGAAAAGGCGTTGAAGCGGCTCATAATTTTATTCGTTCAAAAGTTGCGCATACAGAAGTTGATCGTTTCTTTAATGATGATATTCATCAGTGCCATGAACTTATTTATCATCCTGAACTTATCCGTATTGCTGAAGAAGCGTCAAAACCAATGAATACATGCGTGTACTAAGAAAAATTCGAACCTTATACACCTGCACTGAAAGTCATCAACTTTCTGCCATAACTAATGCCGCTGTTGTTTGGAAAGATGATTCCATTATTTGGATTGGTGAGGATAACCATCTCCCTAAACAAACTTACAAACAAGAACTTGACGCCTCGGATTATATCGTAACTCCCGGATTTATTGATTGTCACACGCACCTCACTTTCGGTGGAAATCGTTGGCAGGAAACCGGAATGAAAATGAAAGGCGCCAGTTATCTTGAAATCGCAGAAAAAGGCGGCGGCATTCGGTCAACCGTTAGGGAAACACGAAATGCCTCTGATGCTGAATTATTAACACGCGCTCGTTATCACGCTGATTTATTGGCTCGTGACGGAGTAACAACACTTGAAGCCAAAACGGGGTACGGACTCAGCCTTGAACATGAAATTCGTGTTTTAGAAATATATAAGCAGCTTTCGCAAGACAACTCCATGCCTCGCATTTTTCCGACACTTCTGGCAGCGCATACTATACCGGAAGAATATCAGCAAAACAGAGAAGACTATATTCGTTTAATTTGTGAAGATATAATTCCGTCTGTTTCCCAAAAAAAACTTGCTCTGTTTAATGACATTTTTGTTGAAAAAGGTTCATTTTCTTTTGATGAAGCCGTAATGATTTCTTCCGTCGCCAAGAAAAACGGACTCAAAATAAAATTACATGTCGACCAATTAAGCGACCAACGCGGCGGTGAACTAAGCGAGCAAACCGGAGCCATTTCTGCCGATCATTTAGAGTTTATTTCTGATGAAAGCATAGCCGCTTTAAAACGTTCAGGAACCGTTGCAGTTAGTTTACCGATTGCGAGTTTACAATTAAAACAACCGCCTTTACCTGCTCGAAAACTCATAGAAAACGGAATTCCTTTAGCCGTTGCAACCGATTTTAATCCGGGTTCTGCACCAGTACCGAGCCTAATTCATGCCATGAATTTAGCGGTAGTATATCAGCGAATGACTGCCGAAGAAGTGCTTTTAGGAGTTACTCGTTTTGCGGCTCAGGCCTTAGATGCACATCATGAATTTGGGCAGCTAAAAGTAGGCTATAAAGCAGACTTTACGATGATTAAGGCCGATTCGATTGAAGAACATATTTATGCAGCCGGAAAAAAAACGCATGAAGTGAAGCGCGTTTTAAGAGGAGAGTTTGTTTAAAATATGATACGTCATTTTGTATCAAATAACGTACAAATTAATTACAATGAGCATATTGTTTCTTAAAAGCCCGAAAAATGTCACTACCCAAAATTGCCTTAGACCAAGATATTCAACCGCTTTCCGAGTTTAGAAAAAATGCGGCCGAGTTTATCGAAAGAATCAAAACTGAAAAACGTTCAATTATTTTAACTCAACATGGTAAAGTTGTGCCGTTATTGTTGATGTAAATGAATATCAAAAGATGGTCGATAAAATTGAACTTATCGATGAATTGGTTGAAGCTGAAATAGAAATCGCATCGGGTAGCGTTGTTTCTCATCAATCTGCAAAAAAACAGATCTTAGATAACCTTTCTAAGTGGAAATAATCTGGACTAAAAGAGCTCTTGCAAGGCTAAATGGCTTTATAGATTATATTGTAAAAGACGATTTTGTTACTGCTGAAAAAATGGGCAAATACTCTTTTGGAAAAAATTGAATTGTTAGCCATTCAGCCGGAATTAGGAAGGGTTGTACCCGAAATTAACAAGAACACTATTCGTGAATTAATTTTGGGAAATTACAGGATCATTTAAAGAATTCACACAAAACATAAGTCTGTATACATTCAAACCGTTTGGCACGTCAAACAATTAAAGCATTGAAATCACTAGCCAAGTATTTCAGACTGCTTTCCAAACAATCTCTCTCTTATTCTCGCCTTTGTGCTTAATCTCTATTTCGTATCGCGGACTCGGCAACAATCCTTCAATGCGCTCCGGCCACTCGATGCAGCAAATTCCGTCTCCATACAGATAATCTTCAATTCCGATTTCAATTGCTTCGGCTTCCGATTTTAAGCGGTAACAATCAAAATGATAAATGGGCGGATTCGCTTTTCTGTATTCGTGAATCAATGTAAAGGTTGGCGAGTTTACGTCGACTTCATTACCGCCAAACGCTTGAATCAATCCCTTCACAAAATGTGTTTTTCCTGCACCTAAATCACCTCGCAGACAAACTACATCACCCGATTTCAGATGTTGTGATGCCCATTTTTGCGCAAACTGCATCGTTTCACTAAACGTAGTGGTCTCTATAATCACTTTTAGATTTTTTTAGGCTTAAGTGTCACAATCGGCAGAATCATTTCTTCCATCGAAGCACCGCCGTGCTGAAACGTATCGTTATAACGATTTTGGAATTTGTGATAATTGGTCGGGTACACGAAATAGTAATCTTCCTTAGCAAAGATATAGTTCGTGGCGCCTTTACTTCGCGGCAATTTATAATCAGCGGGTTTATCTACAATAATGGCGGAATCGCTCTCAGCCTTTAAGTGTTTACCGTATTTGTATCTCAAACTGGTTGATGTTTCTCGATCGCCGATTACTTTTGTATCTCGCAATGCGCGCACACTTCCATGATCTGTTGTAAGTACGACTGTGATATCATGCTCTGCCAAGTTTTTTAACATTTGAAGCAAATTTGAATGTCTGAACCAAGCTTTTGTCAAGGCTCTGAAAGCGGGTACATCGGGTGCAATTTCTTTTAATACACTCGAATCAGAACGGGAATGCACCAAAGTATCCACAAAGTTGTACACAAAAGCACTTAACAGAACCTGTACGTAATCATTCATTCGGTCGGCTACCCGTTTACCGTCTTCAACCTGAATAATTTTTTCATATTTAGCGCGAGTCGGAATATGTAATTCTTTCAGTTGAAGATTAAGTAGTTCCTCTTCAAACCGATTCAGTGAAAATTCAGAATCATCATGTGTTTCCCAAAGTGTCGGGTAAAATTTCTCTATTTCTGATGGATACAAACCGGAAAAAATCGCATTTCGTGAGTAGGGTGTTGCGGTCGGTAAAATAGAATAATAGAAATCCGTTTCGATTGTATAGTAATCGCTTATTTCGTTTTCGAAAATCAGCCATTGATCATAACGAAGACAATCAACCACAATGAAAGCCACTTTTTGCTTTTGTTTGAGAATCGGAGCTACATATTCTTTAATCACATCAGGCGATAAAAACGGACGCTCACCGGGTTCTTCTTTTAACCAATAACGATATTCCTGTTCGATAAACTTCCCGAACGCATAATTAGCCTGAGCATATTGATCATTTAAAACCTGACGTAAGTTTTCATCAGCACGCTCTAATTCAATATCCCATTTTACCAGTTTTTTGTAGACATCAATCCATTCTTCCCAAGTAATTCGGTCGTTTATTTGTTGGGTTAACTGATTGAAATTTTGCAGATAACTTTGTGCCGATTTTTCATTTCGAAGACGATTTCGGTCTAAAATGCGCTTTATCGTAAGTATTATTTGATTCGGGTTTACCGGTTTTATGAGGTAATCGGAAATTTTCGCGCCGATTGCATCTTCCATTATAGACTCTTCCTCACTTTTGGTAATCATAACCACCGGCAAATTGGGGAATAACTCTTTTATGTGTGCCAGCGTTGTGAGTCCATCCATTCCGGGCATCTGCTCATCTAAAAATACAATCGTGAAATCGTCTTGCTCTAATTCTAGTAAGGCGTCTTCCCCATTCGTTACAGGTGTTACTTTAAAGCCCTTTTGTTCTAAAAAAAGAATGTGTGGTTTTAATAAATCAATTTCGTCGTCTGCCCAAAGAATTTTATTCATCATGAATTGATTAGATTTTAAATATGCGCTCTACAACTTAGGGTTTTCACAAATAGTATGCAGGCTTGCAATGGTTTATGCTTTTTTATTTTTGATAAAAAACGCCACTGCTGCAGAAGTTATCGTCCCCATAACAAATGCACCAAGAGCACTTTGTATTACATAATTTCTAAAATTGAAATACGCTTCCGCTGTTTCTTGATCCAATATTTCTCTTGAAACGGTAAACGAAATCATATTAGGAAAAAATTCAGGTGAGATTAGATTTAAGGAAACCCAAAGTGAAACCGGCGACATCATAAAAATCACGGAAGTAATTATCATGCCCGCCATAAAACCTTGTTTCCAGCTTATTTCGCCTTGTAATTGATTCCTTTTATCTCGAAGTGCATACACAAAAACCAACGTTGCCGGAACAATAAATAAGTTTGTCATGTAGCGTTGTTGGTCAATGTGCTCCCCATGCCAACCCATCATTTTTTCAATAAACATCCACAACATTGAAGTTAAAACGAATATCACGCCCCATTTAACTTCCAATTTTATTTTTTCCATAACACACCGATTGTTTTATTTAAGCTCTGAATTTACTCATAAAATTATCAAGTGTGTTTATAAACACGAATAGAACTGTTTTCTTTACCTTCTTTTAGTTTATTTGATTTATAGCTAAATCAATTCAAGCTATTTTAGAATTTCAAATTGAATTAACAGCACAAATTACAGATATGGATAGAAAATCATTAATGTCGCTTCACACCATTGTAGCAGCGTTTATCATGCCAGTTGCAATTGTATTTTTGGTAACCGGCTCATTATATACTTGGGGAATTAAAGGCTCTGTAAATACCGAAAAGGTCACTGAAACCTTAGAAACGCCCCTAAACACCCAATCTATTGATTCTGTTGTTGAACATGTTACTCACTTTATTGAAAGTAAAGGATACAGCGCTCCGAGTGGTACTTACAATTTTACGTTAAATGGTCCTTCAGTTTCAGGGAGATGGTCCGGCGCAAACATGGATTTAAGCTTTTCCACTTCTTATGACGGAAAAACGCTGGTTTATGAAATGCGACATACAACCTGGTATTCCCATTTAGTTCAATTGCACAAAGCTAAAGGCGGTACCGCATTCAAAGTATATGCTGTAATTCTTGCCGTTTCATTACTTCTCTTACTGATTTCCGGTTATATGATGGCTTTCCAAATGCCGAAATATCGCAAACAAGCTCTTGTAGCAACAGTTACTGGGCTGCTTGTATTCTTTGTAATGGTTCTAATTAGTTAAGCTTTATGATTTCCTCGATTGGACAAATAGCCATTACTGTTAGCGATGTCTCTAAGGCATTGCACTATTATAAAGACATTCTGGAACTTCCTTTTTTGTTTGAAGCCGGACCGAATTTAGCTTTTCTTCAATCGGGTGAAACCCGCATCATGCTTTCAACTCCACAAGGTGCCGGTGAAGTAGGTAAAAATTCTATTTTATACTTCAAAGTAAGCAACTTAGAAACCTTTTTTAATTCATGTGTTCAAAAAGGAGCAATTGAAGAACGTAAACCTCAGTTAGCTGCTAAAATGCCGGATCACGATTTATGGATTGGCTTTTTGAAAGACTTCGATGGAAATCTAGTTGGATTAATGGAAGAAAAATCTAGCTCTTGATTCCTGTATATTTGGTTGAATTTAACATATCTCACTTCCCATGACTAACAACGATATTTTCCGCTCTATCCGATACATTCTTAAAGTAAATGACCAAAAAATGGCCGATATCTGTGCCTTGGGTGAACATGAAGTAAAATTAGCTGATGTAGCTGCTTTTGTGAAACGTGAAGAAGAAGAGGGCTATATCGATATGCCGCATAGTATTATGGGACATTTTTTAAACGGTCTTGTAATTTTTAAACGCGGGAGAGATGACTCAAGACCAATTCCCAGAGTTGAAATCCCCGTTACAAACAATGTAGTCCTAAAAAAACTCCGTGTTGCTTTCGAGTTAAGAGATACTGATATGGAAGATATTTTTAAGAAATCAGGTTTTACTATCACAAAATCTGAATTATCAGCTTTCTTTAGAGCACCGGATCATAAAAACTACCGACCTTGTAAAGACCAAGTAATGAGAAACTTTTTAAAAGGATTAGCAGAACGCACTCATTCTAAATAAAAAAAGCCCGAATGGTCGGGCTTTTTTGTTTTAAAGACTATATGCAACAGCTATGGGATCCATGGCATAATGCGCATGATTCATAAAAATCTGATGACTTTTAATCTCTGTTTCCCCATCTGCAATTGGCGGTTTGGTATATAAGCCATCGGCATTCATTTCCCAACGCTGACAATTATCACGCAAATAAACATTCAATACAAACTGCAAGTACTGCTTTAAGTTTGGATGTTCAATAGGTGAAATCGCTTCAACTCGGGCATCTAAATTTCTGTGCATCCAGTCTGCGGAGCCAATGTAATACGAATCCTGACCTTTGTTATAGAAATAGTAAATGCGTGAATGCTCTAAAAACCGTCCAATTACGGAATGAATACGAATATTTTCGCTTAAACCGGGAACCTGCGCTTTAAGACGGCAAACACCGCGTACAATTACATCAATCTGAACTCCGGCTTTTGAAGCTTCATACAATTGTTCAATAATTGCTGTGTCTTCAAGGCTGTTCATCTTTGCAATTATTCTTGCCGGACGTCCGGCTTTTGCTTCTTCAATTTCGTTTTCGATTAAAGAAGTAAATGTTTTTCGCATATAACGCGGTGCGACAATCAACTTTTTGTATTGTTGTTCCGGCGCATAACCCGTTAAGAAGTTAAATAGAGACGAAACATCGGCGGCTAAGGTCTCATCAGTAGTGAATAAACCAAAATCCTCATACAACTGAGCTGTTTTGGGGTGATAGTTCCCTGTACCAATGTGCAAATATCGTCGAAGCTCCCCTTCTTCTTCTCGTACTACATACGTTAATTTGGTATGAATTTTTAATCCCGGTAAACCATATGCAACGTGTACTCCGGCTTTTTCTAGTTTGTGCGCCCATTCAATATTTCGCTCTTCGTCAAAACGAGCTTTTAACTCAACCAAAACAGCAACTTGTTTTCCGGAATCTGCGGCTTTTATCAGCGCATGCATCAAAGGAGAGTCTTTCGATGTGCGATATAAAGTCTGTTTGATAGCCAACACATTGGGGTCGGCGGCGGCAACTTCAATAAAATGCTGAACAGATGTTGCAAAGCTTTGATATGGGTGATGAACCATAAAATCACCCTTGCGAATCAAACTGAAAATATCCGGTGCGTCTTCATCCAATTCATGACGAAAAACCGGATGTAAGGTCGGCACCCAAGGTTTAAACTTTAATGAATCATAGTCATCCAAATCCGCAATTTGAGTGCTATCCGCCAAACCAATCGGGCCATTCATTTCAAAAACATCAGCCCAGCTAACACGCATATTTTGAATAAGAAGTTCTTTAATGTGATGCGGTGTATCGGCATCAATTTCCAAACGAACCACTTCCGCAAATCTACGCTCGCGAAGTTCGTCCTCAATTAAAACCAACAAGTCTTCCGCTTCTTCTTCGTTGCGTTCAACATCTGCACTTCGTGTTACTCTGAAAATATTCGCAGAAAGCACTTCCATTCCCGGAAATAATCGATCTACATTTTCTTTGATAACATCATCTATAGAAACAAGCGTAATGCTATCAGCCGTGCGCTCTGCTTGTAACCAACGCGGACGATTGGATGGCACTTTAATACGTGCAAAAACAGTTTCTTCGGGGTTGTTCGGGTCAATTAATTCAACAGCAAAAGAACGGCTTTTGTTAGAAATGAATGGAAAAGGTCGAGAATTATCAACGGCAAGCGGAGTCAAAATCGGAAACAGTTGTCGATTAAAATATTCGTCGATAACCTGTTTTTGAGCCGGTTCTAAATCCAAATACTTTTTGAAGAAAATATTCTGTTTTTCCATTTCAGGAATGAGCACATCTAAGAAGCATTCCCGATACGATGAAATCATCTTTTTTACTTCTTGCCTGATGGCTCTTAATTGTTGCCTTGGTGTGAGTCCGTCAACACTTAACTTCTGCACACCGGCATATAACTGACGCTTTAAACCGCCTACTCGTTTCTGAAAAAATTCATCCAAGTTCGAACAAACAATCGCTATAAAACGAACTCTTTCTAATAAAGGATTTCGTGCATCCCAAGCTTCATTTAGAACTCTTTCGTTAAATTTAAGCCAGCTTAATTCATAGTTATTGAACAGTTCGGAAGGCTTGTATTCCTCTTCCGGCAAGTTCGGATTATCAATTGGATCTAAAATCATAGGTTCAGCCTGAGGTTCTTTTAAACCTTGTTTATCAATCGGAATGGTATATTTTTGTGGATCAAAGGATGGTTCATCCGGAGAAAAGGATCTGCCAGACATAAAAGTAATTACCCGTGGTTGTTTTTCATTATTTTTGGAGAATATAACGGAAATATTCGCATCAAATAAGGCATAAAGGAGAAATTCACTTTGTCCAATCCACTTTTAAATGCTTCTCTAAAAGAATCTGCTTTTGAGCAAAGCATTCGTCCCTTAAGCCTTCGCGAATTCATTGGCCAGCCCAAAATCATCGATAATCTTTCCGTTTTTATTCAGGCTGCACGTATGCGAAACGAAGCGCTAGACCATGTTTTACTTTCAGGCCCTCCCGGATTGGGAAAAACTACTTTGGCGAATATTGTTGCTCAGGAAATGGGTGTTCAAATTAAGACTACCACAGGCCCGGTACTCGATAAACCCGGCGATTTAGCAGGCTTATTGACTTCTTTAGACGATGGGGATGTTTTATTTATTGATGAAATCCATCGATTAAATCCTGTTGTTGAAGAATACCTGTATTCAGCAATGGAAGATTTTAAGCTCGATATTTTAATTGATTCAGGCCCGAATGCTAGAAGTATTCAAATTGAATTAAAGCCCTTTACCTTAGTTGGCGCAACAACTCGCAAAGGTTTGTTAACCGCACCATTGCGTGCTCGTTTTGGCATAGATTTACGTCTTGATTACTACGGTGTAGAATTACTTCAACATATTGCAAAACGTTCAGCCAGTATTCTCGGGATGGAGATTACTGAACGAGGTGCATTTGAAATTGCTCGAAGAAGCAGAGGAACCCCAAGAATTGTAAACCGTCTCCTTCGCAGAACACGAGATTTTGCCGAAGTCTATAAAAAAAGTGCTATTGATGATGAAATTGCCGATCGAGCATTAAATGCTTTAGACGTAGATCAAAACGGTTTTGATGAAATGGACGTTCGCATCATAAAAACCATCATCGAAAACTACCAAGGCGGCCCCGTTGGTTTAAGTACCATTGCAGTAGCTGTTGGCGAAGACCGCGGAACAATTGAAGAGGTTTACGAACCATTCTTGATTCAGGAAGGATTTTTGCAGAGAACGCCCAAAGGTAGAGTCACTACATTGAAAGCTTTCATTTACTTAGGAATAGATCCGGGACCTAAACAGTCCGATTTATTCAGCGTGTAAGGATTTAAGATATTTTATCAACCTGTATTCTGGTTGATTTTCCCGGCTGCATATTTAGTGGTGTGTAGTCGCTGCCTTTAATGCGAGTACCTTTCCATCCGCAATTTCTACAATATAAACGTCTCAAGGGAAGTATGGGGCGTAATTTTTTCTGCCAGCCATGAGATTTTACACGCACTAAAGGTTCTTCACACCTAGGACATGTTGTTGATGTGTACTTTTTTGAACCTTGTAAACGCCATACCATTCTCCAAACAAGTAATACAGTAGAAAAAAATAATGCTATAATTCCGCCGATTATTTTCAGGCTGTTTTCAGAATGAAGCATGTTTTGGAATTCATTTAGCAACTGTGAATATCCGCCAGAAAGCGTGTGAATGGTCTGCTTTGCCCAACTGTGAACGGCACCAATATTTAATATGTAAATGATTCCTAATACAGCTATTAGAACCAAGCTAACTTCAAAGTACCAGGACTTTATAAACTTTCTGAACAATTGCTTCATTTTATCTACTTATAAAACACTTACACAAACATAAAGTTTTTTCAGTATTTTTCGCCTCTTAAATTCAATGGTTTAAATACATTTTAATCTAAACGCTTAATGAAAAACCTTTTTACCTCTGAGTCTGTATCTGAAGGGCATCCAGATAAAGTTGCCGATCAAATTTCAGATGCCATTCTCGATGCTTTATTAGCATCAGATCCTAACTCACGCGTTGCTGTTGAAACATTAGTTACTACTGGTTTAGCTGTAATTTCCGGTGAAGTTACTACAAATGCATATGTCGATGTTCAGGAACTCGTTCGTGAAGTAATTCGCGAAATTGGTTATACCAAACCAACGTATCGTTTCGATGCAGACTCTTGTGGTGTTTTAGTTACTATCCACCAACAAAGTGCCGACATTGCACAAGGTGTTGATGAGTTCTCCAATCATGAACAAGGTGCCGGCGACCAAGGTATGATGTTCGGTTATGCTACGAACGAAACCGAGTCTTTAATGCCGCTCACCATCCAATTATCACACGACCTATTACGTGAATTATCACGTATCAGAAAACATACCGACTTAATGCCTTATTTAGGCCCGGACGCAAAAAGTCAGGTTACTGTTGAGTACAATGCCGAAGGCAAACCTTTCCGTATTGATACTATTGTTATTTCTACACAACATGATGATGGTATTTCACAAGAGCAAATTAAAGCAGACATCAAAAAACATTTGATTGCAAAAGCTCTTCCACAAGATATGTTAGATGAAGAAACCGTTCTTCACGTAAACCCAACCGGTAAATTCGTAATCGGTGGTCCACACGGCGATACCGGTTTAACCGGCCGTAAAATTATTGTTGATACTTACGGTGGACACGGTGCACACGGTGGTGGTGCATTCTCTGGAAAAGATCCGTCAAAAGTTGACCGTTCTGCTGCTTATGCTGCTCGCCACATTGCAAAAAACTTAGTTGCTGCTGGCTTAGCGGATCGTGCTTTAGTTCAATTAGCTTATGCTATCGGTGTTGCTGACCCGGTTTCTATTAACGTGAACAGCTACGGTACAGGTAAAAAATCAGACGTTGAATTAGCACAAATTGTAAATGAATTATTTGATTGCCGTCCGAAAGCAATTGTTTCTCGTTTCGATTTAAAACGTCCTATTTATCGTAAAACTGCTGCTTACGGTCACTTCGGTCGTGATGAATTCCCTTGGGAACGTCTCGATTACGTAGATCAACTCAAGAAATTCTTGTAAAAAATTAAAGCCCCTCAATGAGGGGCTTTTTTATTTTAGTTCGTTTTGCAACTGCTCTATCTGATCACGAATTCGAGCTGCTTCTTCAAATTCCAAATTCTTAGCCGCGCTCATCATACAATCTTTTAGATATTCGATGAATTTCGCCTTGTCTTCAAAAACCACTTCTTTCATGGCAGACATCGGCTTGTAAACCAACTTATCTTCCGCAACTTTTAACAGTTCATTCTCACCGATTCGCAACTCAAGCGGCGTGTTTAAATCTATATCTTTATTTGAGATTAAGGCCGGGTCAACGAGGGGTTTTAATTCTTTCGTTACTGTTCTTGGGGTGATACCGTGCTTTTTATTATATGCATCTTGTATTTCTCGTCTTCTGTCTGTTTCATCGAGAACTGCTCTCATGGAATCCGTGATTTTATCAGCGTAAAAAATAACTCGACCTTCTGCATTTCTAGCCGCTCTACCAGCAATCTGAAATAATGAGGTTTTTGAACGTAAAAAACCTTCTTTATCTGTATCCAAAATGGCAACAAGACCTAATTCCGGAATATCAATTCCCTCACGCAATAAATTGATTCCAACCAATACATCAAACTCGCCTTTTCGATAACGATAAAGAACCTCAACACGCTGAATGGCATCTAATTCACTGTGCATATAGGCCGCTCTTATTCCCAGATTTCGCAAATACTCGGAAAGTTCTTCACTCATTCGTTTTGTAAGCGCTAAAACCAACACACGCTGATTTTTTGCAACGGTAATTCGAATCTCTTCAATCAAATCATCAATCTGATTTTTTAGCGGACGAATTTCTATTCCGGGTTCCATTAATCCGGTCGGACGTATAATTTGTTCCACAAAAACGCCCTCGCTTTTTTCCATTTCGTAATCAGCGGGGGTTGCACTCACAAAAATGCACTGATTAATCATACTTTCCCATTCCTGAAATCGCAATGGTCTATTATCTAAAGCAGATGGTAATCGGAAACCATGTTCAACTAAGGATTCTTTTCTGGAGCGGTCACCGCCATACATAGCGTTAATTTGTGGTATCGTTTGATGACTCTCATCAACAACCATCAAAAAATCTTCGGGGAAATAATCGAGTAAACAGTACGGGCGTTCACCGGGCTTGCGGTTTGCCAAATAACGTGAATAGTTTTCAATGCCGGCACAGTATCCGATTTCTTGAATCATTTCTAAGTCAAAAGTTGTTCTTTCCTCAATTCGCTTGGCTTCCAGAAATTTTTCTTCTGATTGAAGAACTTTTACCCGCCAATCCATCTCTTCTCTGATTCCTTTAACAGATTCCTCTAATCGGGATTTCGTTGTAACATAATGTGATGCCGGAAAAACGGTAAACTCCTGTATCACTTCTATTTCTTCCATTGTTAATGGGTCGATGAACGCCATCTTTTCGATTTCATCACCCCAAAAATACAATCGCACTCCAATGTCTTCGTAAGCCGGATGTATATCAATCACATCACCGCGAACTCGAAAGGTGGAACGTTTGAATTCAACATCGTTTCGGTTGTAGTGCAAATCAACCAAATCGTAAAGCAGTTTATTTCTTGGAATATCCATTCCAACTGCCAATGGAATTACCATTTGTCGGTATTCAATTGGTGAACCAATACCATAAATACAGCTTACAGACGAAACGATAATCACATCTTTTCTTCCGGAAAGTAACGAGGATGTAGCGCGAAGTCTTAATCGTTGAATTTCATCATTTATGCTTAAGTCTTTTTCGATGTATTTATCCTGTGAAACCAAATACGCTTCAGGTTGATAATAATCATAGTAGGAAATGAAGAATTCGACACAGTTATCAGGGAAAAAATCACTCAACTCTCGATACAGCTGCGCTGCCAGCGTTTTGTTGTGCGACATCACTAAAGTCGGACGTTGAACTTTTTCAATTACCGATGCTATGGTTCTTGTTTTTCCTGAACCAGTAATTCCCAGTAAGGTTTGAAAGGTGTCGCCTCTGTCTAATCCTTCAACCAATTCTTGAATAGCTTTGGGTTGATCTCCTGCCGGCGGATAGGGTGAATGCAATTTAAATTCTGACATATCGCAAAGGTAAATTGTTTACATCAGTTATGCGAATTTCCACTATCAAGACATAAAAAAAGCGCCTTGCAACCGCAAGACGCTTTTACGATTCTGCAAAAACTAGTAATTAGTTGTGAGCAATCGGATCCGGGTTTCCGTCAGGATCGCCGTTAACATATCCGGAAGTAGTCGGACGACCATTCGTTACCAATAATAAACCTGCAACATGCGGAGAAGCCATAGAGGTACCACTAATGGTATTGTATCCGGCACCTTTCCATGTAGATTCGATAGAAACACCTGGAGCACAGAAATCCACAGGAGGATTTCCATAGTTTGAGAACGATGCGAAAACATCAGAGCTGTTCATTGCGGAAACAGTAAAAATATTTTGATGATTTGCACGTGCAGGTGAACTGTTGTTTGCATCTTGAGATTCATTTCCAGCAGCTAAAGCAAATAAGATACCTTTTTGAGCCGCGGCAACAACGGCATCATCTAATGCTTGAGAAACAGGTCCGCCTAAGCTCATATTAGCAACATCACCGGCTTTACCAACTGATGCAACATAGTCAACACCGGCAATTACAGATGAATATGCACCGGAACCACGACTATCAAGAACTTTTACGGCAACAACTGTAGCACCCGGAGCAACACCAATAACACCAATAGAGTTATTTAACGCCGCAACTGTACCAGCACAATGTGTTCCGTGTCCGTTACCGTCATCAGCATCACGCGAATCTTTTCCGGATGTGATGAATGTGCGAGAACGTGCAACATCAACATTTAAATCAGGGTGATCTAAATCTACACCTGAATCAATAATAAAAATTGTTTTACCGACACCGCTTACTGCACCGCCAACACGTGTAATTCCCCAAGGTGTTTTTTGTGAAGTTGAACCACCGCTACCGCCGCCGCCTTTTCCAGATGGGGGAGCCAATGCAATTACGTGGTCAACTTCGATACTTTTGATGCGGTTGTCTTTTGACAACTTCTGCATTTCAGAAGGACTTAATTTTGCAGCAAATCCTGAAATGGTATGTCCATAATAGTTGAATACATTTTCAGTACTTACTTCATTTTCATCAAGAACGGTTGCGGTCATTAATCGAACGGTTTCCATTCTATCTGCACCTGGAACACTTTTAAAAGTGCCTTCATTCAAACGAACGATGTATTGGTTTTCGATTTTTGTATCTGCCTGAGCTTCTTTAGAAATGTTAACAGGATTGTCACAAGCCGCAAATAAAGTAGATGCAGCAAGCCCCAACAACCCCAATTTTGTTGTTTTTGTTAGCTTCATATGATTATTTAATTGTTATGAGCGTTAATCTCCCATCTTTGTCAACTTTTGTTTGCAAAGCCTGAGAGCATAACGGGTCTTTTTTTCGTTAGCGCAATCAACATACACGTACAATTGCAAGCGCCAAATAAACAAACAAAATATTTTTTTGCAAAATTTGAAATTTACTAACGATACAATTTCAATTTAAAACAGCACTTAGCCCTCTT
>SBGQ01000099.1 GCA_006226965.1 bacterium
ATGCTGCAATTGCAGCCTTTTTTATTTCACTTCTTCAAGTTTTCTCTTCAGCAAATCTGAAAGTTCATCTCGGTAAAACTTACCCTGAATAGATGCATCTGTAGAATCTAATTTACTAACTATAGATTCAATGTGAGCATTTAAACGTTCTACTTCATGTTTGGTAGCTGTTTTATAGTAATCCTTTAACATGCCGGGATATTTATTAAAACTTCTATGAAATTGCTGATGAGCATCTTTATCGTGACCATCAATCATTGCATAACATAATCCTAAGTTGAATTGAGTTATGTAATTAACCCCGGCAATTTTTTGAGATTCTGAAAAATCTTTTAAGGCCAGTTCATAAGACTTATCAAAAAGATGAATAAGAGCTCTTTGCGCTAAGAAATTAGCGTCCTTTGGAGCTGCTTCAATTGCTTTATTGATACTTTCTAAAGCTTTTTTTGCATTTCCTGCATGGTCATAAGCAGCAGATAATTCAGCGTAATACTCATCTTCGAAAGATTCATCAACATGCAATGTTTCTAAAAGTTTTACAGCTTTCTTTGCATCGTTCAAACGTCTAAGAACCTTAGCTTTACCAAGAATAGCCTGTGTATAAGATTCGTCAATAGTTAATGCTTTATCAAAACAAGCTAAAGCATCATCCGGTTGGTTTAATTCTAATAAACACAAGCCTTTGTTATTGTAAGAAGCTTCGAATTTCTCATTTTTACTGATTGAAATGTCGTAATAATTAACTGCTTTTTGATATCTCTGATCTTGTTCGTTCAGATATCCCATTACATAAGCTTCTTCTGCTGATAAGTCTGCATCGTTTTTCTTTACAAGTGTTTTGATGAGAGCATTCAAACTTTTTGTCTCATTTGAGTTAAGCCCTCTGCGTTCTAACAGTTTCGGAAGAACTACATTTAAGTGATCCATTCAGGTATTTTCGATTAGTTTTTATTAATTGGTATAATTCCTTCTTTATCCATTTTGTATATGGATAAAATGGTGTTTACATGGTTTTCATCAAACTTGATTTGATTTCCTAAGCCAATGTATTTGTTTTTTAACACCAGACGCTGTTTTAAATATGCCGGATTTTTTACTTCAGTAAATACTTCAATCAGATATTTAGAGATATCGTATCCTAAAAAGCTGTAAATACTGGCAGTTTCTCCATTATTTACATCCATATAGTTTTGTCTGAATTGGATGATTTTTTCTTCTTGTTCGTTGATAATCATCGCATCCGGAAAATAGATAGTAAAACGCTTTAATCGGTCTTCACTAAGTTCGATATAACCCCAATCTTGAGAACCTAAAATAGGAGTGGTGCTTTTGCCTGCTTCTAAATCAGTAAGCGTTAAATCAATCAATGTTTCTGATTGTTCGCCGGTGTAGGGGAGATATATAGCGTCTAATTCAGGTATTCCCAAACTGTCTTTCATAATCGGATCAGAAGTGAAGTACTTGGTATATTCTGAAATATCATATGCAGTGGATTCAAAAGGCTCAGCGAAGAAATAAGCTACATGTACATTGTTTCGTTCCATTTCCTCTTTAAACGCTAAGGCGGATAAATAACCCATTGATTGACGATCTACCATTATAGCAACCGTGTCGACTTTTAATGTTTTAATGGCAAAATTTGCAACTTGAATTCCTCTTGTTTTAAAAGTTGGGTTAAGTTGAAAGAAATACGGATTATCAATATTTAGTGAATCGTTGTTAGCAAGAGGAGCAATGGTCGGAATTTGAAGCGCTTCGGCCTGAATAACTAATTCCTTTGCATTGGTTGATGTGAGTGGTCCAACAATTACATCTACAGATTCATTTATTCGTTGATTGGCAATTACATTCGTTGAATCTGGAACTTGTGCTAAGCTTAAAAATACCTTGTTCGGAGAGCTTGTATTATGCTCTTCAATTGCTACACGCATTCCTTGGTAAATATCACGACTTACACTAAATAAAGGACTAGTTTTGTCGACAGTTGGAAGGAGCACTCCTATTGTGTAGGAAAAGCCTTCAGGAGTATTAGTCGGTAGAAAAGACGAGCCCAAGTTATTTTGTCTGTATAGTTGCTCCAATTGTTGATAGAAATTGCTATCAATTAGTTTGGCCTGAGCTAATCTTTCAGCGAATACTAAAAGGGAACCGGCATTTTTTTGGGATTCGATACGAATTCCTTCTTTAAGCACTTCATTTATAGTTTCCCCGAACTCACTTTCTTTTAAAACATCAACGCGCTGATTAAAGCTTAAAAAAGAGTTTATGATGTTAAACTGACGCGTAGCATCATTTTTAACAGTTGCTTTAATGCCTTCCAAAAACTGGATTTCATTCAAATAATCCAATGATTTCGCGTATTTGTTTTCAACTACATACACAAGTGATAGGGTATAAAGTGCATCTGCTATAAGATTGTTGTTGTCTCCGGAAAGAGCGCCTAATAAAATTAAACGAGCTTCATCTAATCGGTTTAAAAGAAAAAGTGTCTTACCGGTAAATAATGTTGCTTCTTGGCTATCAATCGATTTGAAGATTGATAGTGCCGATGTGTAATCACCTTTTTCATAAGCATTTAAGCCGTCTTTAAATGACTGAGCTTGAATGCTTAACAAAGGAGCAAAAACAAAAAGAAGTAAATAGTAGAGTTGTTTGCTTTTCATTATTCCCATTCGATAGTTGCAGGTGGTTTCGAGCTGATATCATATACCACTCGGTTAACGCCACGAACCTCATTTATTATGCGGTTTGAAACCTTTGCTAAAAAAGGATAGGGTAGATGTGCCCAATCGGCTGTCATCCCATCAATACTTGTAACAGCTCTTAAACCTGCTGTAAATTCATAGGTTCTTTCATCGCCCATTACACCTACACTTTGTACAGGTAATAGAACTGCAAATGCTTGCCATACATCATTATAGAGGTTTTCATCTCTAAGTGATTGGATGAAAATATGATCTACTTGACGCAAGATGTCGAGTTTTTCTTTTGTGATGTCAGAAATTACTCTGATTCCCAAACCAGGGCCAGGAAACGGATGTCTATCAATAAAATGACTTGGAATTCCTAATGCACGACCAACTTCACGAACTTCATCTTTAAAAAGTTCACGCATTGGTTCGAGAAGTTTTAAGTTCATTTTTTCCGGCAAACCACCCACATTATGATGTGATTTTATCGTTGCAGAAGGTCCTTTAAACGAAACGGACTCGATTACATCGGGATAAAGCGTTCCTTGCGCTAAAAACGCATAATTTGAGTCGTGTTTTACTTCTTCATCAAAAACATCGATAAATGTATTTCCAATAATTTTTCGTTTTTTTTCCGGATCTGATATTCCGGCTAATCTGTTTAAAAATAAGTCTGACGCATCAACACCTTTAACAGGTAAGTCTAAGTCGTTTTGAAAAACTTCTAAAACGTTCTGATATTCATTCAAACGTAATAAACCATTATCTACAAATACACATTGTAACTGATTTCCAATTGCTTTGTGGATTAAAACAGCAGTTACTGTTGAATCGACACCACCAGAAAGGCCACAAACAACTTTTGAACTACCAACTTTTTCTTTTATTTCTTTGATAGTGTTTTCGATGAATGATTGAGCTGTCCAATCTCCTTTACATCCACAAATGGTATAAGCGAAATTTTTCAAGAGTAGTTTCCCATGTTGAGAATGTACTACCTCCGGGTGAAATTGAACCCCGTAAATCTCTTTAGCTTCGTGTTTTACAGCTGCAACGGGAGCGTTATCTGTGTGTGCGGTAATGTTAAATACTTTTGGTAATTCAACAATATGATCACCGTGACTCATCCAAACTTGTGAGTGTTGAGGAATGTCTTTTAATAGAGCATCTGCCTTATCAATAATTAACTCCGCGCGACCAAATTCTCTTCTGTCAGCTTTTGCAACAGAACCTTTTACTTCAGTATGAGCTAAAACCTGTAAACCGTAACAAATTCCTAATACAGGTACATTCCAGTCAAAAATAGCAGTATTTAAATGGGGTGCATCATCATCATAAACACTTCTTGGTCCGCCTGATAAAATTACACCTTTCGGTAGGTGACCATCAAATTTGCTTACATCTTGATTAAAAGGGTAAATCTCACAATAAACATTCGCTTCTCGTAATCTTCTGGCAATTAATTGTGTGTATTGTGAGCCAAAATCAAAAATCAGAATCCATTCAGGATGTTGCATAAGAAATCATTATTGGGTTAAAAAACAAAAGCGGTGTAGTAAACTGCACCGCTTATGTGTTCATTACAACGTAATCATGTTAGATAATTGCCTGATATTCTTCAGCACTCATTAATCCGTTGAGTTCAGAAGCGTCATCAAGCTTAAGCTTAATCATCCAGCCTTCACCGTAACAGTCTTTGTTTACGAGTTCAGGATCGTCAGCTAAAGAAGCATTGTGTTCAACGATTGTACCAGAAACAGGAGCGAAGAGCTCAGAAACAGTTTTAACTGCTTCAACAGTTCCGAATACTTCATCTTTTGAAACTGAAGAATCTACATCATTTAATTCAACAAATACGATGTCACCTAGTTCACCTTGCGCAAAATCAGTAATTCCAATGGTAACAGTACCATCGCCATTATCTTTTACCCATTCGTGTTCACGTGTATATTTTAAATCAGATGGATAGCTCATGATATTCCTCTGGCTTTTTAAGCGTTTTCGGGTTTGAATTTAAATGATGTTTCTAAGTATTTCGTATCACATTCACCTGCAATAAAATTCGGATCATCCATTAGCTGAATATGATAGGGGATAGTTGTTTTAATTCCTTCAATTACAAACTCTTGTAAAGCACGTTTCATTCTAGCAATAGCTTCTAAACGAGTAGGTGCACTTACGATTAGCTTACAAATCATTGAATCGTAATTGGGTGGAACTACATATCCGGAGTAAACATGTGTATCTATACGTACACTATGACCACCTGGTGGATTGAAAACAGTTATTTTTCCGGCTGATGGTCTAAAGTTAAATTCAGGGTCTTCTGCATTGATTCTACATTCAATGGCATGGCCGCGAATCTTTAATTCTTTTGATTTTAGCGGAATTCCGGAAGCAATTTCAATCTGATTTTTAATTAAATCGTAATTGGTAACTTCTTCTGTAACAGGGTGTTCAACCTGAATTCGTGTATTCATTTCCATGAAATAGAAATTCAAGTCTTTATCAACCAAGAATTCGATAGTTCCTGCGCCTTCGTAATTAACGGCTTTTGCCGCTTTAATAGCCGCTTGACCCATTTTTTCACGTAATTCAGGACTTAATACAGGAGATGGCGCTTCTTCTAATACTTTTTGATGTCTTCGTTGAAGAGAACAATCACGTTCACCCAAGTGAATTACATTTCCAAATTGATCACCTAAAACCTGAATTTCAACATGTCGAGGTTTTACAATGAATTTTTCCATGTAAAGGTGTGGGTTATTGAACGCTGCTTCGGCTTCTGCACTTGCAGAGTCGAAATTTTTTTGTAAATCTTCTTCACGTTCAACAACACGCATTCCGCGTCCACCACCACCGGCAGTTGCTTTTAAAAGAACCGGATAACCAATTTCTTTAGCAATGACTTTTGCTTCTGCAACGGTTTTAACAATTCCATCAGAACCGGGAACAACAGGTACGCCATGTTTAATCATAGTGTCTTTAGCTGTTGCTTTATCACCCATTGTTTCAATCATGTAGGGAGTAGGTCCGATAAACTTGATATTGTGTTCAGCACAAATTCTTGAAAACTCAGCGTTTTCAGAAAGGAAACCGTATCCAGGATGAATCGCTTCTGCATTTGTAATTTCAGCCGCAGCCAGGATTCGCTGGATTTTCAAATAACTTTCTCTGGAAGGTGCCGGACCAATACAAACGGCTTCATCAGCAAAACGAACATGCAAGCTGTTGGCATCAGCTGTAGAATAAACGGCTACAGTTTGAATACCCATTTCTCGGCATGTACGAATTACTCTGAGAGCAATTTCCCCACGGTTTGCAATAAGAACTTTCTTAAACATTAGGAGGGATCAATTAAGAATAAAGGTTGGTCGAACTCAACGGGCTGCTGATTATCAACGAGAATTTTAACGATAGTTCCGGAGTAATCAGAAACAACTTCGTTCATAATCTTCATTGCTTCAATAATACAAAGTGGATCACCTTTAGAAACAGATTGACCAACTTGAACAAATGGAGCTGCATCAGGTGATGGTGATTTGTAGTACGTTCCAACCATTGGAGACTTAACGGTTGTATATTTTGAATTATCTTCTTTTGCAGGAGCTGCTGCTACACTTGCAGGTTGAGCAGGGGCAGTAGGAGCTGCGGCAATTGGAGCTAACGGAGCAGCTGGTGCAGAGTGATAAACAACTTGTGCATCTTTAATATCAGCTGCTTTTTTTACTTTGATTTTGAAGTCGCCTTCTTCAATAGAAACTTCATTCACATCACTTTTTGAAATTAAATCAATGATGTTTTTAATAAGCTTTAAATCCATCTTAATCCTCTTTATTAAATATTAATTTTTTACACGTTCTATGTAAGAACGGCTGCTTGTATCAACACGAAGCATATCGCCTTCGTTAATAAACAATGGTACGTTGATACTAGCTCCAGACTCTAATGTAGCAGGCTTTGAACCACCTTGAGCAGTATCTCCTTTAACACCTGGGTCAGTTTGTGTAACTAACAACTCAACATGTTGCGGTACTTCAGCATATAAAATCTGATTTTCATCGGTGTTGATAGCGATTTGAACTTCACCGCTTTCTTTTAAAAACTCACTAGCATTTACTTTATCTGGTGATAACATGATTTGCTCAAAAGTTTCTTTGTGCATGAAGTGCATAAATTCACCATCGCTATATAAATATTGGTATGGGTGACGCTCTACACGAACACTTTCAAGTGATTCACCAGTTTTGAAAGTTCTATCTAAAACTTTTCCGTTAACAACCCCTTTAACTTTTGTTCTTACGAAAGCACCGCCTTTTCCCGGTTTTACGTGTAAGAATTCAACAACTGTATAAATATTCCCATCCAAAATGATATTCAATCCGTTTCGGATATCAGAAGTAGTAATTTTTGCCATAAAATATTTTAAATGTTAACTGAACAAAGAGTATATAGTTTGGAAAAATACGATACCTATTAATAATGGACTTACATATTTAACCATAAAGGGCCATAATTTACCAAAAAACGAGTTATCAACCTCACTATATCCTGAACGTATTTCAGCCATTGCGTTATTTGTTTTCCAAACATAGGCAAGGAAGATAGAAATCAACAATCCGCCAAGCGGTAAGCCGATGTCGTTAAATAGAAGAGCAAATAAATCAATCAAACTTAAATCATAAGAAATAACCAAGCTTAAGGATAAAACTGCTAAACCAATGCCAATAGCAGCACGTTTTCTTTTCCATTTGAATTCATCAATTACATAAGAAACAGGTACTTCTAGTAATGAAATAGTAGAAGTTAAAGCGGCCATACTAAGTAATAAGAAGAACATCACTCCACTAACTAAACCAATGAATGGCTGCATACTGTGAAATAAATCTGGAAGTGCTGTAAATACTAGAGAAGTAGAAGAGAGTAAATTCCCGTGTTGATCAAAAATATTTACTCCGTTGTGATGCGCTACAAACATCGCCGGAATAATTAATAAACCTGCTAAAAATGCAATTGCTAAATCAGACATGGTTACATAGAAAGCGGCTTCAGGAATGTTACTTTTCTTGTTTAGATAAGAACCATACGTGATTAATGCGCCCATCCCTAAAGAAAGAGAGAAAAATGCCTGACCCATCGCTTTAAAGAATAAATCGAAAGTTATTTTAGAAAAATCCGGTTTTAAATAATAAACAAGACCTTCAACGGCACCTTCTCGAGTAAAAACAAAACCAATCATTATGATTAAGATGGCGAATAACATGGGCATCATAATTTTTGTTGCTTTTTCAATTCCCTCTGCAACACCACCGGTTATAATGGCGATGGTTAGTAACATGAAAAATGCTGAGAAAATGGCATTTTTATGACCGTTGCCTAAATCAGCGAACCAGTTTTTTAAAGGTTCATTTCCGAAATAGTGGAAAATTTCTTCAAATACGTAGCTGAATGTCCAACCGGCAACTACATTATAAAATGCTAAAATCATGAACCCACAAACAATTCCCCAAAAACCAATCCATTTAAAATGGGGTGAGAATTTAAATGCTTTAAATGCACCAACAGGGTTTTTACCGGTTTTTCGACCAATGGTTAACTCTGAAACCATAATTGGGAATCCTACCAAAAACACGCATAGGATATAGATTAATATAAATGCAGCACCACCATTGTCTGCAACTTTAGAGGGATAAGCCCAAATATTACCAAGACCAATTGCAGAACCCGCTGCTGCTAAAATGAATCCAACTTTTGAACTCCAATTACCTCTGTTATCCGACTGATTAATTTCCAAGTTAGACCTCGTTTTATGATTACATTAGAAATTGCTTGGGAAGATATAGCAATTATGAATTACCTTCCAAATACTGCATGATAACCAATCCTGAGGAACTATTTAAAGTATAATTGCTAATAGGTGTGTGGTTTTTGTAAAAACCTGAATTTTTATCTGCGATTAGTTGAAAGGTGCCTTCAAATTTTAGTTCGATGGACTTGTTTGAATTCGAGTTTAACCAAATCTGATATTCAGCTTTTTTGTCGCGATAATTACTTACGATTTTACATCCAACTACATGATTATCATTCGTTTGAAAGAATGTGAACTGCTCCGGATTCGATTTGCTGAAAACGGGATGTGTTTTACGCAGTTCAATTAAATCGGTGTAATAACTCATTAATTCTTGATTGATTTCAGACTCAAAGAAATTTAAATAGTTTGTTTCATTGTCTTTATTGTATGAATCGTGATCAATAAATCCTGTTTTTGGGTCATTTACCGGAGAATTTGCAATTACTTTTGAACGTGCAAACTCTTGTCCTGAATGAATCATAGGAGTGCCCTGCGAGACAAATAAAATTAAAGCCGCCAATTTAGAAACAGTAAGTTCAGTTTCGTTTAGTTTGGTGAAATCCCTTTTATTTCTAACCGGTTTATTTGTTTTATCTGGATTTATTGACAGTCTGATGAAATCTCCTAAAGTATAACCATCGTGTGATTCGAGGTAATTAATAGATTTTGATGCATCAGGAAATAAACCATTAGCTCTAAACACCAATGTTCCGGTTAAATAGTTTTCAACCGATTCTTTGTTTGATACATCATTTTGATGTCCGAAAATAAAACCGAGTTTATGTATAGGTTCAATACCTTTAATACCATTCCGAAACTTATCGTTCCAAGCCGCCCAACCACGATTTCCGAACTCAGTTGGAGCGTAATTTACAGGTGACCACGCTTCAGCAATTAAGAGTACATTCGGGTTTATTTTTCTTAATTCTGATTTAATGGTTTCGATCGTTTGCCAATCAATCAAACTGGCTAAATCAAAGCGGAATCCATCAATATGAAATTCAGTCATCCAATATTTCAGAGAATCTATAATCAACTTTCTGGACATGGGTGATTCCGTTTTAAAATCATTACCGCAACCTGAATTAGAAATGAAATTTGAATTCGCATCTAATCGGAAATAGTGAGCTTTATCCAAAAATTTTAGAGGGTTCAAATCATAATTCGAAACATGATTATACACCACATCCAAAATAACGGTGAAATTCTCTTTGTGCAGCGATTTTACCATTTGTTTGAGCTCGCTTCTGGCTTTTAAATCCGTACTGACAATTTCAAGGTTATTCAGATTTGCCGAACTGGCATACGTTGTTTCCGGGCAGAAATAAAAGCTCGTCATGTAGCCCCAGTAATTTCTGCCGTAATAATTCCACGTGTTTACAGAGCCCTCTGATGTTGCTTCAAGATAGGAGGGTTCAATATGTGCGAATTTTTGGAGCGGTAAAAATTCAACTGCATTAACACCAAGCTTTTTAAGGTAGTTGATTCCTCCTTGTGATGTAGGATCGGTAAAGCTCATGTACGAACCTTTTGAAAAAGACCAAGTGGAATCGGAAGCTGTTAAATCTTTAAGATGTGTTTCGTATATAACTAAATCTCTAATATCTGACGGTGTTTTCCACGAATCGCCTTCCCAATTAAATTTTTCATCGGGTAGGATGTAGCTCAATGGAAATTGAAGATAATGATTTCGAGAAATGACATGCTTCGACCATGGGTCTGCAATAACTTCATTCGTAATTTGAACTTTCCCGACTAATTCTTTCGGAACAACCACTTTATAACCATATAACCAATGCGTCAGATTTTTATTAATCTGAATGCCCCAAATACCATTTTCAAATTTTGATAATGGTACAATGTGTTCTGTTTTTCCTCCGTAAGATTTAAACAGATGTAGTTGTATTTCATCAGCCACAGATGAGAAGACCTTGAAAAATGTCTGCTCGTTAATGATTGAAGTACCAAAGTCGAACGAATCCAGTGAATCAGGAATAATGATTGAATTAATCAAAATAAAGCACTTACGAAATAGTAGTTCCGGGAAGATTATCTGATTCTATCAGTACCAATTTGCCGTCAGGTGATTCCGAAAAAAGTACCATTCCGTTGCTTTCTAGTCCTAACATCGTTCTAGGTTTGAGGTTTGCAACAATAGGTACTTTTTTACCAATTAAATCTTCAGGCTTAAAATGCTCAGAAACGCCAGAAAGAATTTGTCTGGTTTCAAATCCCAATTCAATTTGCAGTTTCAAGAGTTTTTTTGATTTTGGGACAGCCTCGGCTGCTACAATTTTTCCGACACGTAAATCAAGTTTTGCAAAATCATCAAACTCAATAGCTTCTTTTACTGGAGTGTAATTGATTGCTTCTGATGATGGTTCAGAAACAGGGGTTGTAGTTTGATGGAGTTTTTCCAACTGCGCATCAATTCGCTCATCTTCAATTTTGGCAAAAAGAATTTCACCTAATGAGAGTTGGTGTCCTGCTTGTAGCAATTCGCCTTTAACTTCATTCCATTTTACACCATTAAACTGTAATTGAGCTTTTAATTCGTTCATTTTTGAAGGCATAATAGGTTCAAAATAAACAGATAAAGCAGCAACTAACTGTGAACAAACATAAAGTGATGTTGCGCAACGTTCAGGGTCAGTTTTTCTGGTTTTCCAAGGCTCTTGATCAGTAAAATATTTATTGCCTAAACGAGCTAATGACATGGTTTCAAAAATGGCGTCTTTAAATTGGAAACGCTCATATTTTTCAGCAATTCGTTTACCTGTTGATTCAATTTCAGCAAGAACGTTTTTGTCATCATCGTTTAATAAAGCAGGCACAGGAACTTTTCCGTCAAAATATCGAGTTACAAAACTCAACGTTCTGAAAATGAAATTCCCGAAAATATCGGCTAGTTCAGAGTTGTTCTTGAGTTGGAAGTCTTTCCAAGAGAAATCTCCGTCTTTTAATTCAGGTAAAGTTGAACCTAAAGCGTAACGTAATAAATCGGCATCAAACGCTTCCAAATACTCATGAAGCCAAACTGCCCAGCCACGAGAAGTGGAAAATTTTTTTCCTTCTAGATTTAAAAATTCATTTGCCGGAACATTATCAGGCAAAATATAATCCCCGTGTGTTTTCAAGATTGAAGGGAACATAATACAGTGAAATACAATATTGTCTTTCCCAATAAAATGTAATAATCGAGTGTCGTTATCTTGCCAATAGGTTTTCCATAAATCAGGATTACCTTGCTCAATAGCCCATTCTTTAGTAGCTGATATGTAACCAATCGGCGCATCGAGCCATACATAAAGTACTTTACCTTCGGAGTGAGGAAGAGGAACTTTAACACCCCAGTTTAAATCTCTTGTGATTGCTCGGTCTGCCAAACCTTGAGTTAACCAAGATTTTACCTGACCTAAAACGTTCGATTTCCAATCTGTTTTAGTGTTTATCCAACTTTCGATAAAAGCCTGTTGCTCACCTAACGGCAAATACCAATGCGTTGTTTTCTTGAGAATCGGAGTTTCTCCTGTTAAGGTGCTTTTAGGATTCTTTAGTTCTGATGGAGATAGGGAAGACCCGCATTTTTCGCATTGATCACCGTAGGCTTCTTCAAAACCGCAAACGGGACAGGTACCTTTCACATAGCGGTCAGGTAAAAACATGCCGGCCTTTTCATCAAAAAGCTGTTCTTCTTCTTTTTGTTTGAATATGCCTTTATCATGAAGATTTGTGAAAAACTCTTGCGAGGTCTCATGGTGTACAGGGCTGGATGTTCTTCCGTAATAATCAAACGCTATCCCGAAATCTTCGAATGCTTTTTTATTAATTGTGTGATACTTATCAATAATATCTTGCGGTTTAACGCCGGCTTTCTCTGCAGCAATAGTTATTGCAACGCCATGTTCATCAGAACCGCATATAAAAACGATGTCTTCTCCTGCTAAGCGTTTATAACGCACATATAAATCTGATGGTAAATAAGCACCTGCTAAATGTCCTAAGTGTAATGGTCCGTTTGCATAGGGTAAAGCAGCCGTAACTAAAGTTCGTTTAAACATGGGAACAAAAAAATTTATAATGGTTTATGAAAGCGTTCAAATAACGCATAGCATACAATCCCGAAAGATACAGATACATTGAATGAGTGTTTATTACCAAATTGAGGAATTTCCAGAATTAAATCGCAATGTTGCAGTACCGTTGCGTCTACTCCTGAAACCTCATTTCCGAATATTAATGCCACTTTTTGGTCGAATTTTGGATTAAAATGGTGTAATAGTTCACTATTTGTTGTTTGTTCTATGCCTATTATTAGATAACCATTTTCTTTTAACTCATTCATGAGTACTAAAATACTATCACTATACTCCCAATTAACGTGTTCGTCAGCTCCAAGCGCAGATTTTGAAATCTCGGGTCTTGGTGGAGTTGGGGTAATTCCAGTCAGGAAAAGTTTTCTTGTACCAAAAGCATCACACGTTCTAAAAAATGAACCTACATTGTGCATACTTCGGATATTATCAAGAATTACTACTGTTTCGTGGAAAACGTTTTCTTTGGTACGTGATTTGTTGACAGTGAAAATCTCTTTTGTACTAAGTTTTCGTACCGGTTCAATTGACATATGTTGTATATAGTTGTTTTTTTTAGTGTTTTGCTTTTAGCATTGGGGTTAACTCATATGAGTATTCTGTTTGCTAGGACTCATAATATAAATGACCATCCTGACGAATACAGAAAATTTCATCCTAATCCGACTCCTTCTACTGGTGGCTTAGCAATTGGAATTGCTTTTTTGATTGGATTATTGGTCATGAACAGCATTCAGCCAAGTAAAAACGAGGCCATAAATAACTTTCTTTGGTACTTTTTTGCGGGTTCATTAATAGTATTTATTACGGGAGTTATAGATGATATCATTGGATTGAGTTCTAAGCCAAAATTTTTATTACAAACCTTAGCTGCTGTTGTCACCATTTTGGGATTAAAACTAGAGTTCTTTCCTCATTTTGGGAAGATAGACGAAATTACATTTTGGGCAGCACTTGGTTTATATAGTGTTATTTGGTTTTGGATAGTTGCCAATTCTAATATGATTAATTTGATTGATGGCGTTGATGGATTAGCAAGTACTATTTCGCTAACTGTATTGTTCGGTCTTATGGTGATATCTTTTTATTGGCAAGTTGATGAAGCAAATATGTTTATCATTCCTCTAGCTGCTGCAATTATTGGTTTTCTCGCATTTAATAAACCGCCTGCTTCAGTATTTATGGGGGATACCGGTTCGTTATTAATCGGATATGCTATATCTGTTATTGCACTTGTTGCAGCCTTCCATGCGCCTCACTGGAAATATACATTCGCGCTCATTCTGTTACCGGCTGTACCTGCAATTGATACCTTATTTTCAATTATAAGAAGAACAAAGAACGGTATAAATCCATTCGAATCAGACCATAGCCATATACATCATATTTTTCAGAAATACTTTAAAAGTCCGGCATTAACCGATATTACACTGGGCACAGTATCACTCATATTTGTACTGAGTTCAATTCTACTTGCTAATACTAAGGATGATGTTCTATATTTCACGGTTTTAGCCGTATTTTTACTATTAGTAGTAGTAGTTTCGGTGATTTATTACTTCAAAATGGATTCTATTAACTCAATTGTGTTAAATGATGAGTTAAACAGAAAAATCATTCGAAGAATAACCAATGGAAAACGAGTGTTGCCAAAAAAGGAAAACTCTGATGACTCACTCGATAATTACATAAAAACTTTTAAAAATTAGATATATGAATTATTTGAGCAAAGAAGGTTACGAGACCTTAAATGCCGAATTACGCTGTGGCTTTTTTGTT
>SBGQ01000170.1 GCA_006226965.1 bacterium
AGCCATCAGCCATCAGCCATCAGCCATCAGCCATCAGCCATCAGCCATCAGCCATCAGCCATCAGCCATCAGCCATCAGCCATCAGCCATCAGCCTCACTTATTTTCAAACCATGCTTTTAATTCATCAGCACGTAAGGCATTTAAAATGCGATTTTTAGTAAATCGAGCTTTTCGAGCAATAGCAACCCCAAAACGAATATCATCGATACCTTCAATATCGTGAGCATCAGGATTAATGGAAGAAAGTAAACCGACTTGTTCCGCTTTTCTTCCGTATCGCCAATCAAGATCTAAGCGCCAAGGGCTTGCATTAATTTCAATCGCTGTATTGTGTTCAGCTGCAAACTCAACTAAGGCGTTCATGTCGAAGGGATTACCTTCTCGTTTTAGGAGTAAGCGTCCGGTTGGATGACCAACAATGCGTGTGTATGGATTTTCCGTTGCACGTTTAAATCGCTCCAGCATTTTTTCAGGTTCCATTTCCAAACTGAAATGAACAGATGCGATAATAAAATCGAAACCTTTGAGTACATCAATGGAATAATCTAAATCACCATTTGCTAGAATATCTGACTCAATTCCTTTAAAAATTCGAAAGGAAACACCCTCTTTTGCGAATTTCTCGTTTAGTGCATCAATCTCTTTCCACTGTTTGTAAACAGCTTTTTCATTGAGTCCGCCAGCATAAGCAGCGGTTTGAGAGTGGTCCGTTAAGCCTAAATATTCGTAACCGCGTTCTATACAAGCAAGTGCCATTTGTTCGATGGAGTACGAACCGTCGCTGTAAGTAGAATGCGCATGAAGAACACCTTTGATGTCCGATTCATTCAATAAGTTGATTGAAGAATCACCTTCAAAAGAGCCAAATTCGCCAAAGTCTTCTCTAAGTTCAGGTGGTATCCAAGCAAGGCCAAGTGCTTTGTAAATTTCGTCTTCACTATAAACGGGAATTCGTTCTTCAAAATTGGTTTCTCCGGATTCAGTGAGTTTAAAAAGACCGTATTCGTTTAATGCCATTCCTCGGTCTCGCGCTCGTTGCCTCATAACCACGTTGTGTTCTTTTGATCCCGTGAAGTACATCAATGCTGCATCAAACTCATTTTCGGCAACAATGCGCAAATCCACTTGTCTTCCTTCTTGTACACGAACACTGCTTTTGGTATCACCTTTCCCTAGAACTTCTACAATGGATTCGTGCGTAGTAAAAGCGTCAAAAATAGTTTGTACAGCATTTTCATCGGCGGCAATAAGTACATCAATATCACCGATAGTTTCCAGTTTTCTTCTGAAAGAACCGGCAAGTTCGATGCGTTTTACACCAGACATACCTTTCAATAAATCTTTAAAACGATAGGCAATGGCTTCGGCTTCGTCTAAGCGGCAACGTTCTGCAAATTGTTCCATCCAAGAAATGGATTTCAGGATTTTTTCAGCTGATTTTGCACCCATCCCCGCAAGTGCGGCAACTCTTCCGTCATCACATGCTACTTTCAATTCTTCTAATGTCGTAATTCCCAACTCTTTATGAATCTTATAAATCTTTTTTGGTCCCATTCCGGAGATATCAAGCCACTTTATAAGCTCGTTCGGTACTTTTTCTTTGAGAGCTTCTAAAACCGGAGCTGTCCCCGTTTCAGAAAATGAAGTAATATCATTAGCAATGGACTGTCCAATTCCTTTGATATCTGTCAGGTTTCCGTTTTGTATAAACTGCTCAATAGATGAATCCATCGTCTCAACTAATCGAGCGGCTTTATCGAAAGCTGCACTTCTGAAATCGTTTTCGCCTGCAAGGCGCATATACGTTGCTATGTTTTCTAGAAATTGAGCGACAGATTTATTCGTAGTTGCCATAGAGCCAAATTGAATTCATGTATAAGTTGAATTTTACCCAAATAATTGAGCAAAAAAAAAGCCGAATAAATCGGCTTTTTGAAATTTCTATTGTTGAGTGTTTTCACCGGTAAGTGACCAGCTATCAGCCAAGTCTCGAGTTTCTTTTTTCTTGTCTTTTAACCAAAGCACTTGTTCGAACCCAAAAGTTTGTAAACGGTTTGAAGCTAAATCCAACGATTGAACGTCATCGTATTGTTTTTGGCTTCTGGAAACGGAAGCAACCGTCGGCATTTGATATTCAAAGCCCTCATTAGTTACTTCAACACCATATAAGCCCAATGTAATACCTTTAACTCGTGGCATTTTTTGCGGTTTACCATAAACAATCAATGTATGTTCGTATTGGTTTTGCATCATCTTAAATCGGCGTAAGAAAAACACCGGATACCATTGAATACCTTTTCTTGCATAACCAAAACGATAAAATTCGTCATCATTAACGCCCATATATCGGGCTAAGTTTTCGTGCCAAAGAGATTCTACCTGAAGATTGTATTCGCGTTCCGGTTTTGGTTTTGGTTTTTTCTTCCAAAAAGCAAATTTGCTCCAGAAACTTTCTTTCTTTGGCTTTTCCGCCTCGGCAGCGGCTTTCATCTCTTGTTCTCTTTGTTTCTGATATTCAGCTTCTTTTTCAGGGTCAATCTGAGTTTGTGTCTGTTCAGATGCTGGCGGTGGCGGTGAATCCTGCGCATAACTTACTGAACCTGCTGACAGGGAAAGCATGAATGCAAAAGCAAGTAAATATTTGGTGATTTTCATAACAGCTTGGGTTAAACCTCTCAAAGAATGCAAATAATAATAAAAACTAAGCTCAGTGTAAAATAAAAGGCTATTTTCGGTTATATTGCACATTATTTAGGGCTTTAATGACCCTGAAGCCCTTTTGTTTGAAGAAAACTAGGTACAATCTTAATTCATTTATGAACGCACATTTTTTTTCCGGCTTATCAGTTGCCGCCATTACGCCGTTTAATTCGGATTTTTCTATTGATAAAGAAGCATACGTTAACCATTTGAATTATTTATTAGATGGCGGCGTTGATCATTTAGTGATTTGTGGTACAACAGGAGAAAGTCCAACTTTTTCCGATGATGAATATGCTTATTTAATCGAAACTGCTGTAAAAGTAGCTGCCGGTCGAGGTTCTGTAATTGCCGGAGCAGGTTCTAACGATACAGAAAAAACACTTCGTCGATCTCAAATGGCAGAGAAGCTAGGCGCAAATGGATTGTTACTTGTTACTCCATATTATAATAAACCTGGGCAGAATGCTTTAAAAGCTCATTTTACTGCGGTTGCTGATGCAGTGAATATCCCGATTATGTTATACAATGTTCCGGGTAGAACAGCTGTAAATATGCTGCCGGAAACCACTGCTGAATTAGCCAAGCATAAAAATATTGTTGCAGTTAAAGAAGCCTCAAACGATATGCAACAGATTTTAAAAGTGATGGAATTGGTTCCGGCGGAGTTCTCAGTATTAGCCGGTGACGATGCTATGGCTATGCCGATTATTGCATGTGGTGGTCATGGATTAGTTTCAGTTATTGGAAATGAAATTCCTGCACTAACTAAAAATTATGTTCAGGCATGTATGGATAACAATTTAGACGAAGCAAGAGCTCTTCATTTTAAGTTACAACCGCTAATGCGATACAATTTTGTAGAGAGTAACCCTGTGCCTGTTAAAGCTGCATTGGCAATGATGGGAAGAGTAAAAAATATTGTTCGATTACCCTTAGTGCCGATGGAAGCCAAAAACGAACCTGAAATGAAACGTTTACTTCAAGAATTAGGAGCTTTGTAATGAAAGCCATTTTTATTGTTTTATTTCTTTCTGTGATATCGTGCACGTCTGATGTTCAAAAAAAAACCATCAATAAAGAGCAATTAAAAACAGAAGCGGATTCCATGTTAAGCCAATGGCACAATGATGCTGCGGCAGTAAACTTTGACGGTTATTTTGGCGGAATGACTGAAACGTCTTATTTCATTGGAACAGATGCAACCGAATATTGGACAAAAAAAGAGTTTATGGAGTTCAGTAAACCGTTTTTCGCCAAAGGGAAAGTCTGGGTTTTTAAAGCGAAAAGAAGAGAAATCTATTTGGATGATACCGGAGCCTTGGCTTGGTTTTATGAAGAAATAAACACTTCCGGAATGGGAGAATGTAGGGGGACCGGAATCTTAAAACGTATTGACGGCAAATGGTTTGTAGAACAGTATAACTTAGCTCTTCCGGTTCCTAATGATCTGGTAAAGAACTTCGTGAAACAAATCGCCGATTACGCTAAACAACAAAACTAATTTCATTTATAGATTCATGATAAAATCAGTTCTAAGTACTCTGCTACTTGTTTTAACGGTATCAACGGTTTCTGCTCAAAACATTCAATCTCCTGATGAATTTTTGGGTTATGCCTTAGGTGAGCAATTCACATTTCATCATAAAGTAATTGAATATGTGAAATATGTAGCAGATAACAGCGATAAAGTACAATTCGAGCAAATTGGTACAACCTATGAAGGCCGCCCATTAGTGCTGTTATATGTTTCCAATCCTGAGAACATCACGAATCTTGAATCAGTTCGAATAAACAACCTTAAACGTGCTCAAATACAAGCGGGTCAGGCTGATGCCAATGCCCCGGCGATTGTTTGGTTAAGCTACAATGTACACGGGAATGAAGCCGTTTCAACCGAAGCTGCCATGAAAACATTGTACGAATTGGCAACAAGCACGGATAGTAAAACACTAAATTGGCTCGCAAATACAGTTGTCGTTATCGATCCGTGTTTAAATCCGGACGGACGCGATCGTTATGTAACATCATATCGCCAAGTTTTGGGAACCTCGCCTAATAATGACCCGAATACTTGGGAACACGAATTCACTTGGGCTTCAGGCAGAACCAATCACTACTTTTTTGATATGAATCGTGATTGGGCGTGGATGACTCAACAAGAAACGCAGTCAAGAATAGCTCAATATCACCGATGGATGCCGCAAATCCATGTAGATTTTCACGAACAGGATTACAATTCTCCCTATTATTTTGCGCCTGCTGCCGAACCTGTACATGAAGCTATCACAGCTTTTCAAAAAGATTTTCAAACCGAAATCGGGAAAAATCATACGCTCTATTTCGACCAAAATAATTGGTTGTTTTTTACTCGTCAGTACTTCGATTTATTCTATCCGAGTTACGGCGATTCATGGCCGACATTTAACGGTGCTATCGGAATGACCTATGAACAAGGCGGAATTAACGCGGGTTTATCGATAGAAACGGAAACAGGTAAAAACCTGACCTTAGTTGACAGAATTAATCATCATTTTACTACGGGAATGTCAACTATAGAAGTAGCATCAAATCAAAAAGCAAAATTGGTAAGCGAGTTTGAGTCGTACTTCAAAAAGGCTACAAATTCACCGGATGGAGCCTTTAAATCATACCTTATCAAAAAAATTGATTCAGAGGCTTTTGAGCAGCTACTCAAGTTTTTAACAGCGCAGGGGATAGATTATCAGACGGCTCCGACAGGTAAAATTGTTTCCGGTTACGATTATTTTTCTGATGATTCCGAACGTTATAAAACTCAAGACGGCGATGTGGTAGTGGATGCAGCACAAGCCAAAGCGACCTTACTTCGCGTGTTATTCGATCCCAAACCGGCTCTATCTGATTCTGTAACGTATGATATAACTTCTTGGGCATTGCCTTGGGTTTATGGCGTTCCTGTAATTGCAAGTAATCAGAAAATAAGCGGTGGATACGAGCGTCAGGAACCGGTAGTAATGGACTTGGAAAATAGAACTGCGGCAGCCTACATTTTTAAATGGGATAGTTTTGAAGATGCCCGATTATTAGCCGAGCTCATCAAACAAAATGTTAAAACACGTACCGTAAATCGTGAATTAAAAATAAATGGGAAAACATTTACTCCGGGTTCCATTTTGATATTGAAGTCGGATAACGATGCAGATTTTGTTCAGAAAATAAATTCGGCTTCACATAAATATGGAATCGAATTAACGCCCATTCAATCCGGTTTTATACCACAAGGTGTGGATTTAGGCTCCAGCGATATTCAATTTTTGAAAGCTCCGAAAGTAGCCGTACTGGCGAACGAGCCTACTAATGCAATGAACGTGGGTGAAATCTGGCATTTCTTCGATCAACAGCTCAACTATCCTGTTAGTTTGATTGATGCCGGAAATTTGCGCAGAAAAGATTTAAGTAAATACGATGTACTCATTTTACCATCCGGGAATTATTCTTCATTGAGTGATGGAGAGGTAGATAAAATTAAAGATTGGACTCGTGAAGGCGGTGTGTTAGTCGCTATGGGAAGTGCAAACGGATGGGTTAGCAATCAAAAAGGATTTGGCGAATTGAAATCTAAAAAATCGGAGTCAGATGATTCCGCAAATACGATGATATATGCAAACAGAGAGCGTGAATACATCTCAAAAACATCTCCGGGCGCATTTTTCCGTCATAAAATTGATGCTACACATCCATTAGGGTATGGGTACGGTTCGTATCTGTTTAATTTACGTTTACAAGATTCCGGCTTTGACTTGTTAACTGATGGTTGGAACGTGGTAAGTGCAGAATCGAAAGATCATATCTCAGGCTTTGTCGGTTATAAAGCAAAAAAAGAGATGGATAAAACTTTGGTATTCGGCTCGGAAAGTTTCGGCAGAGGAACTATTGTATATCTCACACAAAATCCTTTATTCAGAGCATTTCTGTATCACAATAAATTGATGATGGCAAACGCTGTATTCCAAATAGGACAAACACGATAAAAAAATCATGAAAAACCAACTGGAACAATTCGATCGTTTAGTAAAATTTCTGGACGATGGTCTTGAACTCCCCATTCTTAATAAGAAAGTTGGTTTTGATCCGATTATTGGACTTATTCCGTTTGCGGGTGATGCAATAAGCCTTATCCTAAACAGTGCCTCGCTCTTTTTTGCTCTCCGTTTAAAAGCTTCTATTTGGGTACTTGCTCGAATGGGTTTCAATATTCTTATTGATTTCGCAATCGGTAGTATTCCCGTTGTTGGTGATGTGTTTGATTTCTTTTTCAAATCAAACCGGAAAAATTATCTCTTGTTAAAGCAATTCACAGAAAATGAAGAGAAATTGATTGCCCGATCGAAGTGGAAAGCAATGGGCTTTGTTACCGTTTTGCTATTAATCTTTGCAGCCTTTCTCTTTGTGCTGTATTATTTCGTCGCAACATTATTCAACTGATAATATCAAATGAGCAAGAAGAACGAAGCTAAATCTACTTTCGATGTTTGGAGCATTGAGTTTACAACAACTCAATTACTCATTCTAACTATTGTAACAGCAGCTATATATTATGCGTTTTCTTTGTTTTCTGATGGATTTTATCAGCATGATGAGGCAGCGCATTATATTAGTATGCGCTCATTTTGGTATCAGCCGGATATTATTTTAGGAAACTGGGCAAAGCCGGGATATAAACTGTTTTATGTAATTCCTTCTTTAGCCGGGCCATTGGCCGTTACGTTTTTAAACTGTCTTTTTTCCGCATTTACGGCTTATTTCGTTTACAAAATTGCAAAAGAACTCAAACTGAGTAACGCATTGATGGCATTTGTGTTAATGGCATCTCAACCACTGTGGATTCAATTGGTGTTTAGAAATTACTCTGAAATACCTACAGCATTTTTATTAAGTGTAGGCCTGTGGTTCTTTTTTAGAAAACAATGGATTTGGACAAGCTTGGTGATTTCCTATCTCACCTTGCTCAGACAAGAGTTTTATGTAATAGGAGCTATTTTTGCTGTATTTCTAATAGTTGAAAAACAATGGAAGCTCATTCCGTTAATGGCTGTTTTTCCACTTATGATTCATGTTTGGGGCTGGATGGTTACAGATGATCCGCTATATCTGATTACATCAACAATGGGTACGGCATCAACCTACAAAGATGCCTATCCGCGACTTGGTTTTGACCATTATTTCAAAATGATTTCAACTATATCAGGGCCCTTAGTTATACTTTTGTTTTTATTGAGTCTTAGGTTTATTTGGAAAGAGAAATGGAAACCAGGTTACACCTTGCTGGCAGTTTCAATTATTTATTTTTTGATTCACAGTTTATTTAATTGGCAGGGAGTTAAAGTCGGGGCATCAACAGGCGGTAATCTTCGGTATTTAACGGTGATTGCGCCAACTCTAAGCTTGTTAGCGGTTTTTGCGCTTGAAAAATGGATATCAGCAAGCAAAAGAGAAACAGTAGATTGGATAATTGCCGGAGCGTATGTGCTCGTTGCCCTTTTATTTCTAAGCCACTCCCATAACAATATTGTATTTACACCTGAAAAAGACCTGAAGCCATTCTTTTTCACCTTGATATTTGCGGCATCCTTGTTTTTTATCCCGAAAAAATGGTTAATGTACAGTTTGTTAGCTACTCAAATCGCGTATCTCTTTTTTATGGTTGAGCCTTATAAACGCTCACCGGAAGATGTAGCAATGAAGCAGGTTGTGGATTGGGCGGAAAAAAATCATCTTTTTGATAAACCAACCATGACTCAACATACGCTGTTTTATTATTTCACCGGAAAAGTGCAGCAGGAATTAGGGCCTCAAAACTTCAATAACATCATTCGAGAAACGGTTGATGAAGCGCCTAAAGGAACAATCATATTTTGGGATTCACATTACTCTTATCGTCCGCAGTTACGACCAACGAGTTTGCCTCATACGTACTTTTTAGAAAACAAAGACAAGTTTAAACCTTTAGGGCAGTTTTTATCGAATGATCAGCGTTTTGGTGTTTTAGTATTTGAGAAGCTGTAATAGCGAGTTTGACCTAATTAAACTTTGTGCAATTCGAACAAATTCTTTTTTCGAAATAGAAAGAGTACAACAGGCTTGCTTACGTCTTAAAAACGTGTTAGTCGTGGAAATAAAGAAATAGCGGACATCACCGGGAAACTTCTACGGTCCTACAATTAGTAAGCAGTTGTTTTTGAAATGATAAAACAAAACTCCATTTAGTTTTGGTAACATCGCTAACCATGCTCCTTGTAAATAAAGAGTCATAATCACGAAGTGAAGTAAAACTTAGAACGTTCATCGAAGTAGGGGTCGAAAACCCGCTTTAAGGCTTGATGCTCTGGTAGCTCTAAATTGGGGTCTAATTCTAACAAGTTGTCAGCCTCTTCTTTGGCGATTTCTAGAATTTCCTGGTCGTTCACTAAATCAGCGAATTTAAAATCAGGTAATCCGCTCTGTTTAGTTCCCAATAAATCACCCGGACCACGAAGCTGTAAATCAACCTCAGCAACTTCAAATCCGTCATTGGTTCGTTCCATCGTTTCGAGACGAATGCGTCCTTCTTTGGAGAGTTTCTCGCCTTTCATCAATACACAATAACTTTGTCTGTCACCGCGTCCAACACGTCCACGCAACTGGTGTAACTGCGATAAGCCAAAACGCTCTGCATGCTCAATAATCATCATACTGGCATTGGGCACATCAACTCCAACCTCTATTACCGTTGTTGAAACCAAGATTTGAATTTCGTTTTTGATAAACTGCTGCATCGTGGCTTCTTTTTCTTCAGAGCTTAATCGTCCGTGTACTAACCCGACTTTGTATTGTGGAAAACGCGCACAAATATGCTCAAAACCTTGAGTTGCATCTTTTAAATCCAGTACTTCCGATTCCTGAACGAGTGGGAAAACCACATATGTTTGCCCGCCTTCACTTAACAATTCATCTATAAAAGAATAAACCGCATTTCGTTGTTTTTCGGATCGAACAGCAGTTCGAATTGGTTTTCGGTTTTTGGGTTTGTCTTTTATCAATGTAACGTCTAAATCTCCGTAAAGAGTCATGGCTAAGCTTCTCGGAATAGGAGTGGCGGACATCACTAAAACATGTGGGTTAAGACCTTTATTAGCTAACTGATTTCTTTGCAAAACACCAAAGCGATGTTGTTCATCAACAATAGCTAGTCCTAAACGATTAAATTGCACGTCATTTTGAAATAATGCATGAGTTCCGACAACAATATTACAGGTTCCACCGGCAATATCTGCCAATACATCATTTCTGACAGACGTTTTTTGCTGGCCTGTTAGTAAGCGAACCGTTAGCCCGAGTGGTTCAATAAATTTGAACAGTGTATGATAATGTTGTTCGGCTAAAATCTCGGTCGGAGCCATAAATGCACATTGATAACCTGAATCAATAGCGTAAAGCATCGAAATTAATGCCACTAGTGTTTTCCCCGAGCCTACATCGCCCTGAATAAGTCTATTGGACTGGAAACCACCTGTAAAATCTTTTTTGATAGCTTCGATTGCGTGATTCTGTCCGGCTGTCAATTCAAACGGAAGATGATTCTTAATAAATGTTGATACTAAGTTCGACGTTGTACTAAATAGTAGCCCTTTTTCACGTTCAATTCTGTCGGCGCGAATTTTTCGTACACAAAGCTGAAAAAGAAATAATTCTTCGAACTTAAACCGGATTTGCCCTTGTTTCCAATTGTTTACATCAGTTGGAAAATGGATGTGCTGCAAAGAAGTTTTTCTGTCAAATAAATGTACACGCTTAAGTATAGATTGAGGCAAATATTCATTAGGGTGATATTGCTCCAAAATAACCTTGATCCACTTTTGAAGTACAGCACTTGTTATATATGTCTTTTCAAAGAGTTGATTACTAGGATAAATGGGAAAAACTCTAAGGTGTTGATCGATTTGTGATTCATCACTCAAACTCTCCATGTTTGGATGAGCCATAGACCAATAGGGGCCGAAACGTTTAACTGTTCCCCATATTAAAAACTGTTTTCCGGGTTTCAGCATCTTTTCAAAATAAACAACACCTTTAAACCATACGAGTTTAATAGTACCTGTTCCGTCATCAGCTAAAGCTTCTAACCGTTTCGCTTTCCCGATACCAGCGAGTTTGCTTTGTTTTATTGTAACTAGTAATGTTCTTTCGATACTGCTTTCATCTAATTGATTCACAAAATGGAGTTCACTGCGGTTCACATATTTGCGAGGGAAGTAATACAAGAGTTGTTGAGAGCTTACTATCCCATTCTGATGTAAGGCTTTTTCTCTGTTTTTGGTAAATCCGGGGAGCGCTTCTAATTTCAAGTGTTATATTGTTATATATCGGTTTGTTAATTTTTGCATCATTTTTTGACGAAATAGATCAAAAAAGTACTTTTTTTATATGATTTATAGGATTGATATAAGTGTGTGTTATTTCAATTGTTGCTTATTTCGACGCGTTGGCTTATATTTGCAAGCTCTAAAGAAAATTTTAAAAAAGCGAGAAATTCAGTGCCTACGATTCAACAATTAGTTCGAAAAGGTAGAAAAAGCAAAGTTAAGAAGACAGATGCTCCTGCTCTTCAGGCTAACCCGCAAAAGCGTGGAGTTTGTACTCGTGTATATACTACAACTCCAAAGAAGCCTAACTCTGCTCTTCGTAAAGTTGCCAAAGTGCGACTCACTAATCAAATTGAAGTGATTGCCTATATCCCGGGTGAAGGTCACAACCTACAGGAGCACTCTATTGTGCTAATCCGTGGTGGTCGTGTAAAGGATCTTCCAGGGGTTCGTTATCACATCATACGCGGTGCGCTTGATACTGCCGGTGTAAACGGTCGTTTGAAAAGCCGCTCCTTGTATGGAACAAAGCGTCCGAAGCCGGGCCAAGCAGCTGCTGCAGCCGGTAAAGGTGGCAAGAAGAAATAATCAACATAGATTCTATTAGTTAAAAGAATGCGTAGAAGAAAAGCCGAAAAAAGAGTTGTTAAGCCAGATCCTCAGTTTAAGGATGTGCTTGTGACTCGTTTTATCAATTATTTGATGAAAGATGGTAAAAAGGACGTTGCTAGAAAAGTTCTATACCAGGCATTCGAAATCATCGAAGAAAAAACAGGTCAAGCTGGTGTGGATGTGTTCCGTACAGCGTTAAACAATGCTTCTCCTGCGGTTGAAGTTAGATCTCGCCGTGTTGGTGGTTCTACTTATCAAGTGCCTGTAGAAGTTCGTCCTGACAGAAGTAGCGCTCTTTGTATGCGCTGGGTCATTAATGCGGCTAGAAGCCGTAATGACAAGTCGATGGCTTCACGTTTAGCTCGTGAGCTTATCGATGCTTCAAACAACGAAGGTGGTGCAATTCGTAAAAAAGACGAAACACACCGTATGGCTGAAGCAAACAAAGCTTTCTCACATTTCCGTTTTTAATCTCCAAACAGAAATTCAATGTCAGACGACAAAATTTTTGAACTCCTAAAAAATACACGCAACATCGGTATCTCAGCTCACATTGATGCTGGTAAGACTACTACAACCGAGCGTATTTTGTTCTATACAGGTATTAACCACCGTATTGGTGAGGTGCATGATGGCGTTGCTACCATGGACTGGATGGAACAAGAGCGTGAGCGTGGTATTACAATTACATCTGCTGCTACTACATGTAATTGGAAAGGAACCCGTATTAATATTATCGATACTCCTGGTCACGTAGACTTTACGGTTGAAGTAGAGCGTTCTTTACGTGTATTAGATGGTGCGGTAATGGTTTATTGCGCAGTAGGTGCGGTACAGCCTCAGTCTGAAACAGTTTGGCGCCAAGCTAACAAGTATAAAGTTCCTCGTTTAGCTTTCGTTAACAAAATGGACCGTACCGGTGCTGATTTCTACAATGTTATTGAGAAAATGCGCACCAAATTAAATGCAAATCCAATTCCTCTTCAAATTCCAATCGGTAGTGAGTCTAACTTCCGTGGTGTTGTAGATTTAATTGAGATGAAAGGTATTATCTGGCACGAAGATAATTTCGGTATGACTTATGACGAAATTGAAATTCCTGCTGACTTGGTTGAAAAAGCTAAAGAGTACCGCAAAATCATGATTGAGTCTATCGCGGATCAAGATGATCAGTTGATGGAAAAGTACTTAATGGAAGAAGAAATTTCTGTTGAGGAAATTGAAAATGCATTAAGAAAAGCTACTCTTGCTTTAGCTGTAACTCCAATTTTGTGTGGGTCAGCATTTAAAAACAAAGGTGTTCAAGCTATGCTTGATGCTGTTGTTCAGTACTTGCCAAGCCCATTAGATGTAGATGCGGTTCAGGGTTCTGATCCTGATAATGAAGAAGTTAAGATTTTACGTAAAACTTCTCATAAAGAACCATTTTCAGCGCTTGCATTCAAAATTGCAACAGACCCATTCGTAGGTAAATTAACTTTTATCCGTGTGTACTCTGGTCAATTAGACTCAGGTTCTTACGTATTTAACGTAAACACAGGAAAAAAAGAGCGCGTAGGTCGTTTGTTGAAAATGCATGCAAACTCAAAAGAAGATATTTCAGTAGTACGTGCTGGTGATATTGCTGCTGCAGTAGGTATCAAAGAAGTTCGTACTGGTGACACCTTGTCTGATCCTGATAATTTAATTATGCTCGAAAGAATGGTATTCCCAGAGCCTGTAATCAAATTATCTATCGAGCCAAAAACTAAAGCAGATAACGATAAATTAGGTATCGGTCTTTCTAAATTGGCAGAAGAGGATCCAACTTTTAAAGTGTTTAACGATGAAGAAACCGGACAAACAATTATTGCCGGTATGGGTGAACTTCACTTGGAAATTATCGTTGACCGTCTCAAAAGAGAATTTAAAGTTGAGGCAAACGTAGGTGCTCCTCAGGTATCTTACCGCGAAGCAATTACCAAAGCATTTACACACCGTGAAGTTTACAAAAAACAAACTGGTGGTAAAGGTAAATTCGCTGACATTCAATTCGAAATTATGCCTATGGAAGGTAATACTGGCTTTGAATTCGTGAATGAAGTTAAAGGTGGTAACATTCCTAAAGAATTTATTGGTCCTGTTGAAAAAGGATTCAAATCTGCATTAATAAACGGTATTCAAGCAGGTTATCCAGCTGAAGGTATTCGCGTTCGTTTATTCGACGGTTCTTATCACGATGTTGACTCTGATGCATTGAGCTTTGAGCTTTGTGCGCGTCAAGGTTTCCGTGAATCAGCTAGAAAAGCCGCTCCAATTATTCTCGAGCCTGTAATGAAGGTAGAAGTAATCACTCCAGAAGAATATATGGGTGATATCATTGGAGACTTGAATAGTCGTCGTGGTATGATTGAGCAAATGGATACTAATCCAGATGGATCTGTAGTAAAAGCTCAGGTGCCACTTGCATCAATGTTCGGTTATTCAACCGATTTACGTTCTATGTCACAAGGTCGTGCTGTATACTCTATGGAATTTTCTAAGTATGTGCCTGTGCCAGATAGCGTAGCTAAATCAATTTTAGAAAACAAAGCATAATCTTTAAAAGCTAAAACAATGGCAAAAGAGACATTTAATCGTAGTAAACCGCACGTAAACATCGGCACGATTGGTCACGTAGACCACGGTAAG
>SBGQ01000058.1 GCA_006226965.1 bacterium
GAATAATTTTTTTTTTTTTTTACCGAGGCGGTAAAACACAGGTAAATTCTATGGAAAATAAGGAGCTCAACGAACTCGAAAACGGCTTAAACTCACAACCAATCGAGTCAAACGAGGAACAAGCAAATTCAGATCATACAACAGAAAACGCAGTTGAAACTTCATCTGAAGAACAAGTTGTAGCAGAAGAAGATAACAACGTTCCTGAAGAGCCAACATCAACAACAACTGAAACCACAGCTACCGAAACAGAACTGACTGAAGAATCTGTAGTTGTAGATTTATCTGAATTTGAAGACCTCGTTACAAAGGCAAATGCTATTGCTGATTCTCATGATTGGCAAAATGGTGGTCACAACATCAAAGAGTTAAAAGCTCAATGGGCAGAGTTAACTATTCCTGATGGCTCTTTAGACCAGGTTAAAGAACTCGAAAAACAACTTTCTACTGCTGAAGAAGCATTTTTCCAAAGAAGAACTGCCCATTATGCTGAAATGGACAGAAAGCGAAAAGAAAATTACGAGACTAAAAAATCGCTTCTTGATAAGATTGAAAAGCTGATTGAACGCAAAAAATGGATGGCTCAGGGTGAGCTTCGTGCCATTCAGAATAAATGGGAACAAGTGCGTCATGTTCCACAAGAATTTGTAGAAGAATTAAATACTAAATACAACTCATTACTCGAAGCATTTGAGGCTAGCCGCGTTGACTTCCTTGTTAAGAAAAAAGAGCAAGAGGAGCTTAACCTAGAAGGTAAGTTGTATGTTATTGATCGCATCAAAAAATTAGTTTCTGGCATTTCTGAGGCTACAAACGATTGGAATAATTTAGACTTCCAATTTGAAGAACTCATGAAAGACTGGAAAAAAGTCGGTAGAGTTACTGCTGAAAAAGCTGATGAAATTTGGAACGAGTTCAAAAATTTGAAAGATGAGTTTTACAGCAAAAAGCTTTCTACCAATGACGAGTACCGAAAAGAATTAGAAGCAAACGAAAAGAAAAAACGCGCTTTAATTGACAAAGCTGTTGCGCTCAAAAACTCTGACGATTTAGCTGAATCGGCTCGTGAAATCAACAAATTGCATAAAGACTGGAAAGAAATCGGCAACGTAGCTCCAGACAAAGCAGACGAACTTTGGAATGAGTTCAAAACCGCTTCTGATGCATTTAACGAATATAAAAACGAGCATCTTGACGAAATCAAAGATCAAGAAAAGACCAATTACGATTTAAAAATTAAGCTTTGTGAAAAAGCTGAGCAATTGGCTGACCACGAAGACTGGAAATTTGCTAATCAGCAATTCCAGAAGTTACTTGATGAATGGAAACAAATAGGACCTGTTCCACGCCGTAAAACCAAAAAAATCTGGCAACGCTTCAAAAAAGCCATGGATAATTTCTATGCCAGAAAACGTCAGCAGTTGAAAGAAATTCGTTCTGATGAAAAAGACAATCTTCAGAAAAAACGTGATTTGATTGACAAAGTAAAAGGCTTACACGAACAGGAAGACGCTGTTGCTGCTTTAGCTGAGGTTAAAGAACTTCAAGCTCAGTTTAATGCTGTAGGTTTTGTGCCAATCAAAATGAAAGACAAAATTTACAAGCAGTTTAAAGAAGCTTGCGATGTTATTTACAAACGTTCTCGTGAACAACAAAAAGGCCATTTCTCAGGCGAAGGCGCTGATGCGAAAAAAGATGCTTATAACAAATCTCAAAAGATTTCAAAGCTTAAAAAGCAGGCTGATAAACTAAACGAGACCATTTTAAATTACTCGGATACAAAAACGTTTATTAAGCCAAACAAAAAAGGACTGGCACTACGCGATGAAATTGACGCAAAAATTGCGCAATTAAAAAGCGAATTGCAGGCTATAAATGCTGAAATTGAATCAACTAAAGTTGAATTAGAGTCAGGTAACAACGACTAAAATTACGTTTCTCTTTCAACTACTTGAAAATATGGAACATAAAACCATACTTTAAGTTGGCTTGGGAGATAAACATATTTTGATTCAACAAATTGAGTTAGGTTGTGGAAGAAAATAGAACTAAACGCATTTTAATGATTGACGACGATTTCACGATGTGTGAATTCGTTGGCGCTGTGGTTCATTCGAAAGGTTACGAATACTACTCCCATAATCGTTATGATGGTGCTTTTGAAAAAATTAAAGACCTAAAACCCGATTTAGTTCTATTAGATTTACATCTTCCTGATGGAAGCGGTTTAAACTTGTGTCAGATTATAAAAGAAGATGCCGTATACGGCTCTACTCATGTAATCATGCTCACTACTCGCGAATTTAATATTGAAAAGGAAATCGCGTTTAAAAACGGAGCAGATGCATTTATTCATAAACCTCTCAACCAAGAGAAATTATCTGAGTTAATCACAAATGCACTTTCACCCGAGGCGAAAGTGGTATTTTGGGGTGTTCGCGGCTCAACTCCTTGTGCGAATAAAGAAAACATGATTTACGGCGGTAATACTACTTGCGTACAAATCGTGTTACCGAACACCGACCGATATCTAATTTTAGACAGCGGCTCAGGAATACGCAATTTGGGCAACCAAATTATGGCAAAGAAGAAACAAGCTTCCGGTCATATTTTTATTACACATCCACACTGGGATCATATACAGGGCTTCCCATTTTTCAAACCGTTTTATGTTCCTGATAATGAGTTTAACATCCACCTTCCGCAACAATTGGGCGGCGATTGTAGAGATGTTTTAGCCGGACAAATGACTTATACGTATTTCCCGGTAACTCCTGAAATGTTGATGGCTCAAATTAATTATGAAACTCAAAGTTATCACTTACAGGAATACGACGGGTATAAAATTGAATTTATGTTAGCAAACCATCCGGTTGCTACTGCGATTTACAAGATTCATATTGGCGGTAAAAAAATCATTTTCTGCCCTGATAACGAGTTAGTTCCTGTTACAAATGGAATGAGAAATTCTTTCTACGACCATTTGATTGATTTCTTCAAAGATGCAGATTTGTTAATTCACGATGCACAATATTCGCGTGAAACATACGGTCCACGCAGAAATTGGGGACATTCGGCATGGGAAGAAGCAGTTGAATTAGCGGTTTCTACCAACGTTAAAAATCTATATTTAACTCACCATGATCCGGATTCAACAGATGCCTACTTATCGAAATGGGAATCGCAGTTAGCTCAGTATGCGCACCATTTCGACAGCATTCAATTTGCCAAAGAAGGTGAAACGGCAAAAGTTAAAGTTGACACTGTACTTGTTTAAAATAAAAAAACCCGCAATTGCGGGCTTTTTTATTTATTTAATCTCAACTTCGATTCCGTGCACATCTTTCAAAATCGATTGTGCATTTTTGTCTTTGCTTTGCATTACCCTGTGTTGAAGATTGGTTATCAATTCAGGAGTTGCTTCCTCAAAAGCTTGAACTTTAGCAGCTTCAGGGGTTGTAGTTCTTACGATAAGATTAATTTCATCAGCACGAATTACACTGTATAAATCTTCTTCGTTAAATGCGTGTTTTCTTCTTCCTTCGTATTCCTGAAATACACGAGGGAAATCATTGGAATCTTCGGCATGTGTAATTACCTGAACATCAGTTGCGCCTTCAGCACTAAGCGGAATTTGACACAAATAAAAAAACTTTTCTTGAAATGCTGCCATAAATAGAGTCTGTTAAAATTTGGTCAGAATATAAGCCAATCAGACCGGCAAATGAAAGAGCGAATTTTTAGTACAAATAAGCCATATCTGCCTTATTTTCAAGGCAACTATTAACAAGGTAGTATTATGTATTTACTAAACAGAAAAATGTTAAACAAATCATTATTAAGCGGCTTATTCAGTTTTCTACTCCTGACTACTGGTTTTGCACAAAAAACTCCCGATGACTCGGGAATGTGGTTATTACCACAAATTAAAGGGGCTGTTCATGCTGAAATGGTATCAAAAGGATTAAAACTACCTTCTGAAGCATTTTACAGTGATTCACTCCCATCATTAAATGAGGCAATCGTTCGTGTAAATATCGGTCAAGGCGGCGGCGGTACCGGTTCGTTTATTTCTTCTCAAGGTTTGATTTTAACCAATCACCACGTGGCTTACGATGCAATAGCAAGCGCAAGTTCTGCCGAAACGAATTACTTGAAAAACGGTTTTTTCGCGCCAACTTTGGCTGATGAAGTAACTGCTAAAGAATATTTTCTCTACATCCCTATTGAACAAGTAGAAGTTACAGATACTTTAAAAGCACTTCGCGAAGCAAACCCGGAAGCAAAAGACGGTGAATTACGTGACCAACTCACAACTGCACGCGTTAATGAAAACAAAGATCTCGTTGCTGAGATTGATGATTATTTTGCAGGTAACAAACAATACATGGTTGTTTACAAAGTAATTCGTGATGTGCGTATTGCTTTCGCTCCTCCTTCAGCAATTGGAAAATTTGGTGGAGACATCGATAACTGGATGTGGCCACGCCATACCGGTGATTTCAGCTTTTTAAGAGCTTATGTTGCACCGGACGGAACATCAGCCGAATACAGCACAGAAAACGTTCCTTACGTTCCAAGTAAACACTTACAAGTTGATATAAATGGTATTCACGACGGTGACTTTGTAATGACCTTAGGATTCCCGGGGAGCACCTATCGTTTCGAAAGTAGTTTTGCATTCAATTTCTATCAAAATCACAGAAATGATTACATCATTAAAGCTTTTCAGGCGGCTTTAGACGGTTTAGAATATGCAGCTTCTTTGGATGAACAAGTTGCTGTTGAAAATGCATCTGACCGAGCATCTATCGCAAACACCTTAAAATATTTCCAAGGTATTCAACAGGGCTTCAAAAACTACAGCATTGTTGAACGCCGCCAGAAAGACGAAGTGGCTTTTGAAAATTGGGTAAATGAAGATTCTGAACGAATGATTGAATACGGTTCTGCTGTAACTTCACTCAAAAAAGGATATGAAATTGCCAATAAAACCGGGGATTTAGTTTATTCCGGCGTGTACACCATGCGAAATAATCCAATTTTATCAGCAACAGGAATTTTAGAACCGTTTTATAATTTCATTGCAACGGATTCAATCAAAAAATTCGAAAAAGCAGACCGCGACACCCTTTTAAAACATGCAGAAGAGTTCCGTACTGAGTTTGCAAAAGATGCTGATGCTCAGTGGATTACCCTAAAAGGTCATTTAAAAATGCTTCTCGAATTACCAGCTGATGTTCGTCCTGTTTATGTTGATGAGGTTCTAAATCCAACAAAATCTGAATCAAGCGCTGACGTTTTAGTTGATGCTTTCATCGCAAAACAAAAAACTGAATCCTTGTTATTTAACAAGAAAAAGGCTGAAAAACTTACCAAAACCAAAAAATCTAAATTGACAAAAGAACCAAAAGATGGTCTTTATCTTTTAGCCAAAGGTCTTGAAGCACAAATCGCAGAAAACCGTCCTGTTTTTGCCAGCCATTACGGTTTTGTACGCTCTGCAATGCCTGCTTATGTTCGTGGCATGATGGAAATGAGCGGCGACTCAACCATTTATGCTGATGCAAACTTTACATTGCGTTTAAGCGGTGGTCGCATTACAGGCTATAGTCCTGCGGATGGTATTTATTACACCACTACTACAACTTTAAACGGTGTTATTGCTAAAAACACAAATGAAGAACCATTTGATGTTCCTGCTGAATTGCTGAACTATGTTGCAAAAAAGGCTGAATCCGGTGAAGTTGTGAGTAAATATGCGCTCCCAAACGGCAACTTGGTAGTGAACTTTTTATCTACGAATGATATTACCGGCGGTAACTCCGGAAGCCCGGTTTTAAACGCTTACGGACATGTTGTTGGCGTAGCATTCGACGGAAACATCGAAGGTGTTTTTGGTGATTATTATTTCGATACAGAACTCAAACGTATGATTACTTGCGACATTCGCTACATTCTTTTCATTACAGAAGAGTTGTATGGCCAGCAGCGTTTAGTTAATGAAATGGAAATGGCTGCAAAACCGCTTGAAGTAAAACCTGAACCTGCCAAAAAAATGAAAACCAAGAAATAATCTTCATTTTTTTCACTTGTTTTTGAGGGCGATTAACTTCCAATTAGTCGCCCTCTTTTTTTATCATTCGGCATGAGAATTAATCAATTAGAAATCCGGAATTTTAGGAATCACAGCGAGACTTCCGTTCAATTTGCACCGCATATCAATCTGATTTTAGGTAAAAACGGTTCCGGAAAAACCAATCTGATTGATGCTATTCATGTATTGTGTATGAGCCGAAGCTTTGTAACACCGAGCGACCAATATGTTGTTCAAAAAGGGCAATCTTCGTATTCCATTAACGGTTTTTTTTCGGGTTCTATCCGCTCCGATTTCAGTATTTCGTGCACCTATAAACGAGGCGACGGAAAAACTTTTTTTGTGAATGAGAGTCCGCTCGGAAAATTATCTGACTTAATCGGGCGAGTCCCCATTGTTGTTTTATCGCCGCAAGACAGGGGTTTAACCGCTGAAGGTCCGACTGAGCGTCGAAGCTTTCTGGATTCTATGATTTCTCAGCTTTCCCACACCTATCTAACCGATTTGATGGATTACCGAAAAGTCATCAAACAAAGAAATGCTTTATTGAGCAACCCAAGTTTGAGTGAGGCAACGCGAGAAGTGTATTTGGAGCCCTGGAATCATCAACTAGCAGGTATCGGAGCGAAAATAATTTTAAAACGCATTCAGGTATTAAACCAATTTCGAACCTATCTCGAGCAAGCTTATGAACAAATTGCTAGTATAAACCTGAAACCGCAATTCGAATACAAAAGTATCGATGCTGTAATGCCTCAAACTGTTGATGAAATTACTCGACTTTTACTGCGTCAACTTGATGAACAAAAAGAAAAAGAAGTTGAGCGAGGTTACACAACGGTGGGTCCGCATCGCGATGATTTAGTTTTTTATCTAGATGATATTGAGCTCAGGAAATTCGGCTCTCAAGGTCAGCATCGGCTTTTTACTATCGCTTTAAAATTGGCTGAATTGTTGTTTTTGAGTGAAGAATTGGATGACTTACCCATTTTTTTATTGGATGATATGTTCGGAGATTTAGACCCGCATAAAGTGGAAGTCATTTTGGAAATGTTACATCACCATGAAGGGCAAACCTTTATTACCGCTGCAAATCCGCAACTATTTGGAGATTTTAAATGGGATGAATCTGAAAGAAATTCGTTTTTTAGTGTGAGTACCGGAGGTATTGTAACATGAGTTTATTTCGCAGAAAACCGGAGCCAATCGGAAAAGCTCTGCAAGATTATTTTGATTCCGTTAAAGACAAAACTAAATTAAAACGCGGTTTAGCCATGAGTAATTGGAATGAAATTGTCGGTGTTCGAATAGCAGAACAAACTCGGGAAATAAAAACCGATGGGGCAAAACTCATTGTTTTTATGAAAAATAGTTTGTGGCGCAGCGAAGTTCATGCGCAACGCTATACAATTTTGAATAAATTAAATCAATCAGTTGGCGACGACGTATTCTCGGAAATCGTGGTAAAAGAATAAGATGGAACAAACAAAAGACAAATCTCAACTTGCCTATCTCTGGCTCCAATCAAAATGGGAGCAATTGATTAAGCCTGATGAAGGCGACGGTCCGGGTATGACAAGCAGAGAACGAATTACCATCTATTTTATCTGTTACCTTTTTGCAGTCGCTTTATGGGCATTGGTAAATCTTGGAAGAGAGTTTGAACTTACGTTGAATGTTCCGGTTCAAATAACCAATATCCCTGACAATCTAGCTCAAACTGACCACTTCTTAGAATCCGTCGAGGTTAGCGTTAACGGCGAAGGCTGGATGTTGATGAACTTGTACAACGCTGAACCGAATATCGAAATTCCGTTAAATAGCGACGATAAAAAACCTCGCATTAATGTATTTGAATACACTCGGCGCTTGGTAACCTCTTATCCAAATGTGAACTTGGTAAAAGTAGAACCATCTGTTGTAAACTTATCTCTTGATGAAAATATCACCAAAAAAGTTCCGGTAAGAAGTAATATTGATTTAGAATTCAGAGCGCAGCACGCATTATTGGACGAAAGTCGTATGTACCCAGACAGCATAACCATACAAGGTGCACAAAGTATTCTAAAAGACATTCGTTACGTGGAAACAGAGTCGCTTAGTTTAATAGATGTAAAACAAGATGTGGATGTGGAAATCAATCTGAAACAACCCGGAGAATTCATCACTTTAAAAAGAAATACTGTTCGTTTTAGAGCTAAAATTGCGGAGTTCACTGAAGGTGAAGTTCGCGTTTTTGTTCGAACCGAAAACATCCCAAAAGGTGTGGAGGTAAAATACAATCCGGCAGTAATTTCAATACGTTACGATGTACCGATTGATGAGTACGCCGCTTCACAAGACGTTGTGCCTTATGCAGCTTTTGTGGCATATAAAGATTTGGAGAAAGACTCTACCGGCTTCGTAACACCTGTAATTAAGAATTTGGCGCCTAATCTACACCTTAGAATTCGCTCGTATCAGCCAAAGCGTGTTTCTTATTACAACGTGTTAAAAGAAGACTAGGCGAACGGCTCCATCGCTTCTTCTAAGGATTTCGTTTCTTCAAAAAGTGACACAATTTTAAGAATCACTTCATCTACTAAAGAATCAGGACAAGAAGCACCGCTAGTGATAGAAATAGTAAGCGGTTTATTTTGCGTAGGTAACCAATTTTCTGTTTGATGCATTTGTTTATCCCACTGAGAAAAATGCTTAATGCCTTGCTCATTCGTAAATTCAGAAGCATTTCTGATATGATACGTCGGTAATTTTTGCTCTAATAATTCAACAATATGCAAGGTGTTCGATGAATTGTACCCGCCGATTACCAAAGCAATATCGGCCGGTTCTTCTCTTAAGGCTATGGTTGCCGATTGGTTTTCGTTGGTAGCATAGCACAAGGTATCGGTAGTATCGGCAAAATGGGATTGTACATCTTGCTCTCCATATTTTTCCTGAGCTGCCTTTTTGAGTACATCCATTACTTCCTGTGTTTCTGTCGCCAACATCGTTGTTTGATTGATTACACCAAAAAATTCAAGGTCGTTAACCGGATTAAAACCCGGAGTTGCTTTGTGTCCAAAATAGTGTTGAAAAACGTCTAAGCCTTTTTTGCCCAGCATACAATCGGCTAAAATCTGAGCTTCTTCAACATTATACACAACAACAGCTTTGGAATGTGTTTCAGCATGGGAAAACGTAGCTCGTGTTTCTTCATGCTGATATTTCCCGTGAATTACGATATTAAAACCCTTTTCACCGATTTGTTTACCGCGTTTCCAAACTTTTTCTACAAAGGGGCAAGTGGTATCATAACTGTAGGGGTCAATCCCTCTCGATTCCAATTCTTTTTGAAGCTCAACCGTGGTTCCGAAAGCCGGAACAATAACCACATCATCGGGAGTTAAATCATCTAAACTCACTCTCGAAGTACCGTCAGTTTCATATAAGAACTGAACACCTTTGCTCAACAAATCCGCGTTTACATCTGGATTGTGAATCATTTCACTGAGCAGATAAATACGTTTATCCTTCTTTTCTTCAACGGTTCTATAAGCAATATCAATTGCATTTTGAACACCGTAACAAAACCCGAAATGACGAGGAATTAAGAATCGAACCGGACCAAAATCCAATACACTAGGTTTTAAATCCTTTTTTCTCGGATCTAAAATTTGGGCTTTTTCTTTTATCGTTCTTATGATGGGTGACTGATAAAACTCGGGTACGTTGAATTTTTTTGCCATTAAGGATAAACGTTTACTTCGGTTGACTAAATTCTAAACATCTAAAAATAGGAATCAATTCCCGTAAAGTGTATTAGCAATTCATCAGAATACGATTAATAGTTTTTTAGATACGGTTCTCAAATTGGTACTCCATTATAAATCCCGTATTTTTGGAGGCTTATATACAATTAAATCTTAAATAGAGAATTTAAATGCTTCAAGAAAAACAACTCCCATACAAAGTAGCTGATATTAGCTTAGCTGATTGGGGACGCAAAGCAATTAAAATTGCAGAGGCGGAAATGCCCGGTTTGATGGCTCTTCGCGAGGAATATGGAACACAAAAACCGTTAAAAGGCGCACGTATTGCAGGCTGTTTGCACATGACTGTTGAAACAGCTGTACTTATCGAAACATTGGTTGAATTAGGTGCCGATGTAAAATGGTCTTCTTGTAATATTTTCTCCACACAAGATCATGCTGCTGCTGCTATTGCTGCTGCAGGAGTTCCTGTTTACGCTTGGAAAGGCATGTCAGAAGAAGAGTTCGACTGGTGTATTGAACAAACTCTTTATTTCGACGGCGAACCTTTGAATATGATTTTGGATGATGGCGGCGATTTAACCAACATGGTTTTAGACCGTTATCCTGAGCTTGTAAAAGGCATTAAAGGTTTATCAGAAGAAACTACTACAGGTGTTCACCGCTTATATGAGCGCATGAAAAATGGAACCTTACCGCTTCCCGCTATCAACGTGAACGACTCTGTAACAAAATCTAAATTTGACAACTTATACGGTTGCCGTGAGTCTTTAATCGACGGCATCAAACGTGCTACTGATGTTATGATTGCAGGTAAAACTGCTGTTGTTGCCGGTTATGGTGATGTAGGCAAAGGTTCTGCAGCCTCTCTTCGCAACATGGGCGCCAACGTAATCATTACTGAAATTGACCCAATTTGCGCGCTTCAAGCTGCAATGGAAGGTTACCGTGTAATGAAAATGGACGATGCTGCTAAATTGGGTAATATTTTTGTTACTGCAACAGGTTGTAAAGACGTTATCACAAACAAACATTTCGAAATGATGCCGGATCAGGCTATCGTTTGTAACATCGGCCACTTCGATTCTGAAATCCAAGTAGCTTGGTTAAAATCAAATGCAACTCGCACGAACATCAAACCACAAGTTGATGCGTTCACATTACCGAACGGTAACACATTATACGTTTTAGCTGAAGGTCGTTTAGTGAACTTAGGTTGCGCAACCGGTCACCCGGCTTTCGTTATGTCGAACAGCTTCACAAACCAAACATTGGCACAAATCGCATTATGGACAAGAACAGAAGATTTCCCAATCGGTGTTCACGTTCTGCCTAAAGATTTGGATGAAAAAGTTGCCAGCTTACACCTCAAGAAAATCGGTGTTGAGCTAGATACCTTATCTCCTGAACAGGCTACGTATATCGGTGTGAAACCGGATGGCCCCTACAAACCAGATCATTATCGTTACTAGAATTTTGGTCGATATTCGATTTAAAAAAGCTCATCATGTTGATGGGCTTTTTTTATGCTGTGAAATTACTGAACGAACTCGACGAAAATATTTTGATTAAATGATTCATTTTTTTGATGGAACAAAACTATTTATTGCGTTCATCAAAAAATTCTCCTTATATTTGCCGTCCTCGAAACGCACTCGTAGCTCAATTGGATAGAGCATCTGACTACGGATCAGAAGGTTTGGGGTTCGAATCCCTACGAGTGTGCCATCTTTTAAATCATTTAGCCCCAAGGACTTGACGGTTCTTGGGGTTTTTTATTTGTGGGAACTAAATCCCTTAAAAATACACTCTATACAACACGCTGATATTTCTACCGGGCTCCGGCATCACCGATTTTACTCTTGATAAATGATTTCTGTATTCCGTATTCAAGGCATTTTCTACCTGAATTGAAATCATGTGTAAGCCGGAAAAAGCCTGTTTGGAATACGTAAGTCCGCCGCCCAAAATGATATACCCATCTGTCTCCTCTTCGAATTCTCCTAAACGTGTTTGGCTTGCCGCACCTTTTACCAACACTCTGTAATTCCAATTGCCATTTTTGTAATTCAATTCCGTTTTAAAGGATAAAGGCGGTACAAATGGAACGGGTTTTTTATCGTCTAACAACTGAGCCCAAGTGTACGATACGATAGTCTCGCTGCTAAGCTTTTCGGTAAGATTTACATCATACAATGCTTCTACACCCCAAAACCAAGCATCTTGCCCGGTAAAACGATAAATCGGCAATAATTGAGCAATATTCAAACTATCCGTGTCTTTGGGAAATAAATAATTGGAAAAACGATTGCTGTATACGTTCAGCTGCGCTTGCTGGAAATCGTCGTGCCACTTGGCGTACAATTCTGTATTAATGGCAGTCTCTAAGGTGTTATCAGCCCAGCCAACCTCGAAAGAATAAGCGGCGAGGTGCGGACCCTCAGAAAATAACTCTTCTAAACCGGGAGCACGAAAGGTTCGCATAGCTCTGAATCCTACATCCAGTTTACTGTTAATATGTTGCATGTAATCCACAGCACCGCTCCATGAATTAAAAAATCGGTCGCGAATATGACCCACACTTCTGGATTGTTTATCAACTGAAGGATTTACATTTTTCATATCGTATCGCAAGGAAAATTTCAAAGCAGACTCACTAAAAATTTTCTCGTGAAAAACATACCCTGCCAATTCCTGTTCAATCGCATCTGGAGTAAAGGAATAACCGGCATTCGCGTAATCTCTTAAGCTACCCCATATTCCGATAGTTGAATTACCCCATTTACTTTCTTTGCTATGCAAACTCAGCGAAGATGTATAAGTGACAACACCAAACTCCACTCCCAATAATCCGTTTCCTTCAAATTCCTGATGATAATAATCCGTTAGATTGAAGTCGGCATCAATGTGGTGCCAGTAATTCCAATCCAGTACAACGGATGATTTTAGTTCCATTTGATTGCGTTTCATATCAATATCAACTCCATTAGGATGTGCACCGATAAATCCGCCCGGAATTCCATACGAAGATTGCATATATGAACCGCTTATACCGATATAACCCCAGTTTTTGATGTATGAAACCCCTAAAGCGCCACGATAATTTTCTATTCCTGTGTTTTTCAGAACGGTATCAGGAACATGAATATCATTTGCACCTCTTGCAGATGCACTCGAACTAATTACCCAATTGTTTATCGGTTGTTGATACGAAAACCCGGCTGCTCTCGACCAATTCACCGTTTCTGTTTGTAAGCTGGTTGTTAAACTGTATGCCTCGGGTAACTTCGTTGCAATAGAGCGATTCCAAACATTTATTACACCCGCAATCGTGTTTGAACCAAATTGCAAGGCTTCCGGACCACGATAAATTTCGACTTCATCTGCATTAAGCGGGTCAATTGCTACGGCATGGTCGTTCGATGTTGCTGATAAATCTCCGGTTCTTTGTCCGTCTTCTAATATCAACAATCGGTCGCCGCCCAATCCCCTTAAAACAGGTCTTGCCGGTGCCGGCCCCATGGAACGCATACTCATTCCGGGTTCGCCGTCAACCGTTTTAGCTAAGGTTGTTCCTAAAGACTGACGTAGTTTATCGCCGGAAATTTTATAATCTGATTGACCTACAATTCCCGCATTATCATCTCTTTTTGCGCGAACAATTACCGTTTCGGAAGTAATGGGTTGTGGCTTTAGTTCGATAATTATATTCGTTTCTTTGCCTTCCTGAACCGCAACACTTACATCTTTTACTTCATACCCAATTCTGAAAATCGACAATTCAATATCGCCTTCCTTAATCTGATCGATTTCAAACTCGCCTAAATCGTTTGAATAGGTGAATCGGTTGATATCCAGAATCACAACGCGAGCGTAATCGACTGGTTTTCTGTTTTCAGCATCGATTATTTTACCTCGAATTGAACCAATGGGATGGTATGTATTCTTGTTTACCGCGGAATCAATCTTGGATAAATGTTGAGCATTACCAGACGAATAATAAAACAGAAGTAAAAAAAAGGCTGCGAATATACACACAGCCCTTTTCGAAATTTTATTCATGAATCACATTTCTTTCCTATGAATTCATGTTTAGTGTTTTGCGATTACTGCATTCACTGTAATTGAAATAGGTTTTGATTTAAAGTCAGGATGGTCGCCGTGCAACAATTGCACTTCTACTTCACCGTCACCTTCTAAAACTCCTTTAATTCTAAAACTCCATTTATCAGAGGTTGATTTTTCAAATTCAAAGAAATCACTCGTTTTTGCGTAATTCATTGAATATTCATCGCCGTCTGGTGTGAATTCATCTCCGTCTTCATCAATAAAAGAAATGGTATAATAAGGCGAATAATCTCCTGCTGCTACAGTAAACGAACCACTTACTTCTAAATCGAGATACGTAATTATGTGTTCGTTCTCAGCGTTTTTGATATAGAAACCAATAGGTTCAGCGTGTTCATGGTCATCATCATGT
>SBGQ01000144.1 GCA_006226965.1 bacterium
CATCTAATCATCTAATCATCTAATCATCTAATCATCTAATCATCTAATCATCTAATCATCTAATCATCTAATCATCTAATCATCTAATCATCTAAATTCGTCTTTGAATCAAGCAAAAAAAAGCCCCGAATTATTCATTCGAGGCTTTCATCAAAAAATAAACCTATTTCTTTTCGTCGATTTGTTTTAACAACTCATCAACGGAACGCTTTAGCTGAGCATCATTGCCTGTACTAATCCAATTCGGTTCGTTTTCAACCAAAATATCAGGAACAGCCGGGCCCAATTCCTGATTTTGATCTGTTGCTTTGGTGTACCAACCTCGGAAAGGCAAACGTACAAAAGAGCCGTCAATCAATCCTTTTCCTCCGGTTGAAATCACAGAACCATTTGTCGGCTGACCAACTAATGTCCCGATTCCCAGTGTTTTGTATGCATGAGAAAAAATCTCAGCATTTGAATAAGAACCTTCATTACACAATGCAATGGATGGGCGAGTCCAAGCAGCAAACACCAATCGTTCCCCAGTCGGGTAATAATCGCGGAATTTGAGTTTTTCTTTCTCAAGGTCTTTTGCAGCACCGCGCGGAATGGTGTAAGCGTGTTGTTTATAGTTTAAAACCGTCATCAAATAATCGGTTGTAAAACCGCCACCGTTGTATCGAACGTCAATCACAATACCTTCTTTTCCATAGCCGGCAGCCGTTAATTCGCGCTCGAATACTTCAAAGCTTGGCATATTCATTCCTTGAATGTGTATATATCCTAGGCGACCTTTCGAGTACTTCTCAACCAATGCTTTACGGTCATTTACCCATTCCTGATACATATCCTGGCGAACAGAACCTGTGGGACGAATTACCACTTCACGCTCTTTTTTGTCTTTCCCACGAACACTGAGTACGATTTTTTCATCAACTTTTCCGCTTAACATGGCATAGAAATTTGAGCCTGTCGATACTTTTTGTCCGTCAAGGGCGGTAATAACATCACCCATTTCTAATTTGGAAACCGATTTATCAGCGGGAGTATTCGGAATCACACGAACTACTTTCATTCCGTCTTTTTCCGGGTCTAATTCAACACCTAACAATCCGGTTTGCTCACGCTGTGTTTCAGCGCGTTCAGGTGATGTAAAACGCATGTGCGAAGCGTTCAACTCGCCTAACATCAAGTTAAAAATCTCAGCAAAATCTACATTTGTTGATGCGTTGATGGCTAACTCGCGGTATTTCTTACCTAGTGCATCCCAATCATATCCGTGGTAATTCGGGTCGTAAAAACCATCACGGATAGTTCTCCAAGCTTCATCAAAAATTTGAGTGCGTTCCGCTTTGAAATCAACCGTCATTTTTGCAACGTATGAAATCGATTCGGTTTTATCCGATTTGATATCCAACTTATTTATGGAACCGCCTCGTTTTGTGAACCAAATAGTTTTACCGTCTTTATCCAACTGCAAACCACCCGGATTTTGTCCGCCTTTGGTTACTTCTTTCAACTTTTTACCGTCCCATTTCACGGAATAAATATCATTTCCGCCCGACTCTGTACTCTCAGCTGTAAAGTAAATCGTTTCTCCATCGGGTGAAATAATAGGGTTAGATTCATCGCCGGAAGCCGATGTCACTTGCACTAGGCGTTCGTGAATTCCATCAAAGTCAATCGTTACAGGCTCAACTCCTTTTTTCTTTGATTTATCATCTTTTTTGGGAGCTTCAAATTCATCCCAATCGGTTTTTGTACGTTCGTAATCTTCTTTTTTGAGCCATACAAACCAAATATCATAATTACGATTGTTACGAGCTGAAATAAAGGCAAGCTTCGAACCATCAGCGTTCCAAAACGGACTGTAATCACCGCGCGGGTGCATCGTTACGTTTACCGGTTTTCCCGATCCATCAGATGGACGGATAAAAATCTCTTCGTTGAACTCTAAATCTTCAATAGAATACGCAAGCCATTGGTCGTCCGGACTCCAAGTTACACCGCTTGGAGTAGCCCAACCATCAATAAGGTCTTTTTCTTTTTTGAGTTTTAAATCGGATGAAATTTCAGCAACCGTTAAGGTTCCGCGACCACGTTGAACAGCTATTCGTTTTCCGTCATTTGAAATTACCGGATTAGATTCATCCACTTTGGTATCGGTTATACGAACTACTTTTCTTTTCAGCGTTTTAAACAAATCAGCTTCATTTTTATCAGCTGACTGAACCGCATACAAGTCAAAATTGGAATCCATTCGGTCGCTCACAAACACCAACACACTGTCGTTCAACCAAGCCGGATCTGTATCACGATATGGACTATCGGTAACATTTACGGAACGAGATTTGTCTTTATCAGCTTCTGAAACAAAGATTTCTCCGCGAATTTCAAATGCAATTTGTTTACCGTTTGGCGATACAGCCAATTTACCAGCACCGGTTCTGAACGTCTTTTGCTCAGTAGGATCGAAACGCTCATCAGCGCGAATGGAAACATTTAATTTAACAGGGTTTGTTGCTTTTCCGTTTTCGAAAGACATGGTATACATACCGTCAGCTTGTGTGAAAACAATATGTTTTCCATTACCTGATGCGCTGAAATAACGAATACTGTGCCCTTTTACCGACGTCAGTTTATTCGGTTTGCCTGAGGCTTTTCCGTTTGCATCTAAAGCCAAACTGTACAAATTATACATGCCCGATTCAGAACTCATAAACAATAAGGTGTTCTCTCCAGCCCATTGCGGAAATACATCGTTGGTATTAAACAAATCCAGTTTTGAATAGGTTTTGTTTTTTGTGTCGTAAATCCAAATTTCTCGGTTCGACGGGCCTTTATAATCTTCTCTGAAAACCGGGTTGATATCACCGCGAACAAAGGCTAAAAAACGGCCGCTAGGTGAATAAATGGGATCAAATCCTACAGCATCTAAAACTCTGGATTCAGTTCCACCCTTAGATGAAATCTCATACACTTCTAATGGACGTTCAATTTGTCGGTATTCACGGGCAGTTGAAAACACAATGTCTTTCCCTTTCCAACTGGAAACCATATCTGGTGATGAATGGAAGGTTAAACGTTTTGGCAAACCGCCTTCAACCGGAATTACATAAATGTCATCATTCCCAAATCGATCTCCTGAAAATGCGATGTTTTTACCATCAGGGCTAAATTTAGGATAGCCTTCGTAAGCTTCGTGAATAGTTAATCGGTTGGCTGTTCCGCCATTTGCAGAAATTGTCCAAATATCCCCTTGGTAGGAAAATGCTATTGTTTTTCCGTCAGGACTAATATCAGGTGTTCTGTAAACCTGAGCTTGAGCAGACAAACTGCCCAAAATGAACCCCAAAGCAAGTGTTGTACTTTTTAATCTCATATGCTTTCTTTTTGTTTGATTTGATTTACCCGAGCAGATTACAAAATCAATAAGAAAAGGCTTGCAAAAAATGTGAGCTAATCTGAAAATCTTTTTTACAATTTCCTTAATTGAACCCGATTTTTTTGCGATTATGGAAGCGCTTAGTTTGTCAGTTGGCGCCAATGTGGGTATATTCGGGGCGAAATTTTTAAACATCAATTCTCAACAAAAAAAGAATACAATGAGCGTATTAGTTGGCAAACAGACTCGCCTCGTAGTTCAGGGTTTTACCGGAACTGAGGGTACATTTCATGCCGGACAAATGATCGAATACGGTACCAATGTAATTGGTGGTGTTACTCCGGGAAAAGGCGGAAGCAAACATTTAGATCGTCCCGTTTTTAACACTGTAGCAGATTCTGTTGAAAAAGAAGGTGCAAATACTTCTGTAATTTTCGTTCCACCAGCTTTTGCCGGCGATGCGATTATTGAAGCTGCTTTATCAGGAATTAAGACCATTATCTGTATTACCGAAGGTATTCCGGTTAAAGATATGATCGCCGCTAAAGAAGTGGTTCGTCGCCACGGCGCCGTTTTAGTTGGTCCAAACTGTCCGGGTGTTATCACTCCGGGTGAAGCTAAAGTTGGTATCATGCCGGGTAATATTTTTACTCCGGGCCGTGTTGGTTTAATTTCACGCTCTGGAACCTTGACTTACGAAGCTGTTGACCAACTTTCAAAAATCGGTTTAGGTCAATCTACAGCAATCGGTATCGGTGGCGACCCTGTAATCGGTACAACACACTTAGATGCTGTTAAAATGCTTAATGCTGACCCTGATACAGATGCCATTGTATTAATCGGTGAAATCGGTGGTACTGCTGAAGAAGAAGCTGCTGCATGGATGAAAGAAAATTGCAAAAAACCTGCTGTAGCGTTCATCGCCGGTCGTACTGCACCTGCGGGACGCCGTATGGGTCATGCCGGAGCTATTGTTTCCGGTGGTAAAGGAACAGCTGAAGAGAAAATGAAAGCTTTACAAGCTGCGGGAATTACCGTTTGTGAAAGCCCGGCTGTAATTGGCGAAACTTTAAAAGCATTGATGTAAACATCACAAAGCTTTAAAGAAATTAAAAGGCTGAGTTGGTTTTCCGACTCAGCTTTTTTTTGTTTCTGACTTCTTCCCTAAACCACATTCAAAAGTTATAAAAGCATCAATTTGCACTACTGGCATAAACAATACTCACTTAAAAACCCTTATATCATCATCCGCATCAGTACTGACAATCTCAAACGAAGATGCAGTAACTTATTATGAGAAAAACTATACTTTTAGGCATGAAGAAAGTCGCCATTTTGCAATCCAACTACATTCCTTGGAAAGGGTATTTCGACATCATTAGTCGAGTGGATACTTTCATTTTTCATGATGATTTACAGTTTACCAAAGGCGATTGGCGTAATCGGAATAAAATTAAAACGGAGAATGGTTTAAAATGGCTTACTATTCCTTGCGGAACCAGTGAAAACAGACTCATTTGTGAGGTCATATTAAACGACCATTCTTGGCAAAAAAAACACTGGTCAATGATTGAAGCCGCTTACAAATCCGCACCGTTTTTCAACATGTATAAAGACTATTTCAAAGAGTTCTATTTAGGCCGAACATGGACAAATCTCTCGGAACTAAATCAATCTATGATTAAAGGAATTTCCCGAGATATTCTGAATTTAGACACTCAATTTGAAGACTCCAGAACGTATCACTTAGAGCAAAAAAAGGGCGAACGTGTTCTTGAGCTCTTAACAAAATCCAAAGCCGAAGTCTACATTTCCGGTCCTGCTGCAAAGGATTATCTCGAACCCGATGAATTTAAAAAGACACAAATCGGCTTGGAATACATCGTTTACGATTATGCTGAATACCAGCAATTATATGGAGCGTTTAATCATTTTGTAAGTGTATTGGATGTGCTTTTTAACTGCGGAGAGGCATTTCCGAGCTACATTTTCGGCAATAAATCGGAAGTGGTTTATTCTCTCGGCTAATGCTGTAATCGCGAGAAAACAATTAGATTCTAAAATTCTTTAATCCATCCATGAAATCTAAATACGCTCCCAAGCCATCTTCAAACCAATCGGGGAAAATGATTCCCATCAACAATCTAGAATTATATTATGAAGAAATCGGCGCAGGAAAACCTCTCCTTTTATTACATGGGTTCGGCGGATGTTCACAAAACTGGCACCCGTTTATAAACGAGTTTTCAGCACATTTTAAGCTCATTTTAGTTGATTTACGCGGGCACGGGTATTCAAGCAATCCTGAAAACACATTCACCCACAGAGATGCCGCCAACGATTTGTTTCTTTTTCTTGATGCCCTGAATATACCATCATGCTCAGCCATGGGTATGAGTACAGGCGGAATGATTTTATTGCACATGGCAACCATGCAACCGAAACGCCTTAAATCAATGGTGCTTATTAGTGCTACGACCCATTTTCCTGAACAAGCTCGAGCCATTATGCGAAGAACCTCCTATGCAACGATGCCTCTACAAGTAAAGGAAATGTATCGAAAATGTGCCAAACACGGTGAAGAACAAATTCATCAGCTTATCTCACAATTCAATTCGTTTCATACGAACTCCGATGACATGAATTTCACTAAACAAGTCTTATCAACTATAAGTGCAAGTACCTTTCTCATTCACGGTGAAAACGATGCTTTTTTTCCGACTGAAATCCCCGAAATGATGAACAAAAGTATCCCAAATTCTGAGTTATGGGTAATCCCAAACGGTGAACATGTTCCCATTTATGAACATGCACCTGAATTCAGTTCAAAAGCATTACACTTCCTTCAAGCCAAAGAATGAGTTGGCTCTTTCCCATCTCACAAGATTCAACTCTACATTTTAAGACATGAATAGCACTTTTTTCCAAAATCTTCATCCATTCATCAAAAAAACGCTTTTTCTTAAATTTTCTCTTTGATATTAATTCAGTTTTCATCACATTGCCACTATGTTGGTAACAAAATGAAGCGGCTCAAAAAACATCAGGAGCTCAACCATTGTCCATATAAATTTTCACTTTAAAAATTTAGTACAATGTCTCAGGTTAATTACGATAAAGAGTACAAACGTTCCATAAAAGACCCGGAAAACTTTTGGATGGAACAGGCGGATAATATCAATTGGTTTCAGAAACCGACACGTGCGCTTACACAGGATGAAAACGGTTTTTACCGTTGGTTTAAAGGAGGAAAACTCAACACTTCTTTCCTGGCATTAGATGCTCATATTGAGGATGGACGAGGTGAGCAAATCGCTCTCATTTACGATTCTCCCGTTACCCAAAAAGTTGAAAAATACACCTACAATCAACTTCGCGACCAAGTGAGCCGTTTAGCCGGAGGCATGAAACGTCTCGGTGTTGAAAAAGGTGATACCGTAATTATTTATATGCCGATGATTCCGCAAGCTGTTGTTTCTATGTTGGCTTGTGCACGGCTTGGTGCTATTCACTCTGTCGTTTTTGGCGGATTTGCTCCGCACGAATTAGCTATTCGGATTGATGATGCTAAACCTAAAATCATTATCACAGCAACATCAGGCATCGAATTCGACCGAATTATTCCTTACAAACCCATGGTTGATGAAGCCATTCGTGAAGCCACACATTCACCTGAGCACGTTATTGTTTACAACCGCAGATTGGGTGCAATCCGACCCGATTCCGATAAAGACATCGACTATGCCACGTTGATGAAAATTGCGGATCCTGCACGTTGCACCGAAGTAGACGCCACCGACCCGCTCTACATTTTGTACACATCAGGTACAACCGGGAAACCCAAAGGAATTATTCGTGATAACGGCGGACATGCTGTTGCACTCTATTACAGCATGAAATACATCTACGGAATACATCCGCGAGAAGTATTCTGGGCTGCAAGTGATGTCGGTTGGGTTGTGGGACACAGCTACATCGTGTATGCGCCGCTTATTTATGGTTGTCCGACCGTTTTATTTGAAGGGAAACCGGTAAAAACACCGGACGCTTCCACATTTTGGAGAGTAATCAGCGACCATGACGTTCGTGTGATGTTCACCGCTCCTACTGCTATTCGAGCCATCAAAAAAGAAGACCCGAACGGCAATTTCATCAAACAATTTGATATGAGTGGCTTAAAATACCTCTTCCTTGCCGGTGAACGCTGCGATGTTTCCACCTTGGAATGGGCACAGGAAAACCTAAACGTTCCTGTTATCGACCATTGGTGGCAGACAGAAACAGGCTGGCCGATAGTTGCCAATATGATGGGAAATGAAGAACACTTTACCGTTAAACCGGGCTCAGCCACCAAGCCTGTGAACGGATATAATGTGCAGATTTTGCGACAGGACGGAACACAAGCTAACCCGAATGAAGAAGGTTATGTAGCTATAAAATTACCTTTGCCTCCGGGAACACTTCCGAACCTTTGGGGAGATACCGAGCGTTTCCGCATGGGTTACATGAAAATGTTCGACGGGTATTATTTCTCCGGAGATGGCGGTTTTATTGATGAAGACGGCTATGTTTTTATCACCGGACGTGTAGATGATATTATCAACGTTGCCGGACACCGACTTTCAACCGCTGAAATGGAAGAAGTGGTTGCCAAACATCCGGCGGTAGCGGAATGTTGCGTTGTCGGTATTGATGACGATATGAAAGGTCAGGTTCCGCTTGCGATAACGGTTCTTAAAGCCGGAGCCGATATGGAAAGCTTCCAATTACAAACGGAAGTCGTGAATGATGTCCGCAAGGAAATTGGTCCGGTTGCTGCACTTCGCCGTGTTTTGGTGGCTCAACGTTTACCGAAAACTCGTTCCGGTAAAATCCTGCGCAAAATCATTCGAGCCATTGCCGACGGCAAAGAATACAATATGCCTTCAACGATTGATGACCCAGAGATTTTAGCTGAAATCACGACCTTATTCGAAGAGGAAAAGATTGGCGTATATGGGAAATAAACATCGAAATTGAACCTGATTAACCATTCGTACAATGTTTAAACTGAATTCAATTCGATAACATTTAAACAGTATGATAGCGTTAGCCAATCTTATCATACTGTTGATCACAAATGTTAAAGCGCCTTTGGTTAGGTCATCATCAATCCAAATTAGAAACAAGCGTTTGAATCAAATTCTTATTAAAAAAGCTGTCCCTTGCTAAATACATCACTAAAACATAACTAGTATCACTTCCGCTAAGTAAAAAACTGTCCATTTTAACACGAGGCTCAGCCAAAGAACCTCTGAATGTTTTCAGGTTTCTTTCTTTGGGAAGCTCGGATGTTTTTAGAGCAATATCCTTACTTTCATCGTTGAATTTCATTTCTTTAAGTGTTAAAACAAACCGCTGCCAAAATTCATCTTTGTCAATTTCATGGATGGTTCCCTTTCCAAACTTGATACTAATTCGTTGTTTTGATTCTTCATTAGGTTGCGAAGATGGACGAATGAGCTCAATTTCATCCGGACTATTTTTCGAGACTGCAAAACCATTGGGGACTTTTAAAGAATGTCCGCCTAACTCTACTATAATTGGCGGAAACTTCACTTCCTGCACAATGTATTCGTAAGTATATTTTTTGATTTTAGCTATATCATCCTTTATCCCACAAGAACTTACAAAGACCACTTTCCTTCTGTAAGGATCAAAAATCAAGGTGCTTTTGTATTCCATTACTTGTTGTCGAGAATTATTAAAACTCAATGAAGCCGTTGCACAATTATTATAAACCGATGTAATTGCACTGAAAATAAGATTCACCTGTTCGGCTTCGAAATCGTATTTCTCAGCATCAGCAAGAACTAATTCTTTAAGAATAAAGTTCACATCGATGGCTTCCGGAAATTCCGCAGCGTACATAGATATGCTAAAGTTAAAACCACCCGGCTTTGCTGATGATGTAAACACATGATGCAGCCAAGTAAAGGTTTTTCCGGTTCGTACCTCATTTTTCCATGTATCATCGGGACGAACAAAACGAACTCCTACCCCAGGAATGGAATCTTGAACAAATGTGAACGAAGTAAACGGATTTGCTGCTACCTGTTCTTCTTTCTTAAAGAAAACGGAATTCATGATTTCTTTAACCAATCGAAATTCAAATTCCTTGTCTTTACTTTTTTTATAATCAATTCGTACGCTTTTACTCAATTCTGCATCAAAAACATAATAACTCCCTATCTGACTTTCATTTTCCTTATGCGTGAAAACAACGTGATGATAATCGGATTTAGATTCATTTTGGGACGTACTTTTTTGCTCGAAATACGCACCGAAAGATTCCTTTAAGTCCTTTTTTCGCGTATTCACAAGTTCTTGCAAAGTAAGTACGCTCTCTTGTGCAGTTGTAAGACTCAGATATAAGTAGGAATCGCTTGTATTTTTTTTAGCTGATAGTTTAACCACCAAACCATAATCAGATCCGGGATTCACATAATCGCGCTCGAACTGTTGAGAAAAACGAAATCCAATGCCGTTTTCAAAGATTCGAATATGTTGTGCCCTGCCTGATTCCATCAAAGAAACAAAAACTCCAAAAATGAGCAAGAAAACCTTAATTGTGTTCATTACCGATTTCATCTGCTTTTACCTTGCTGAATAGTGATACATTACGGAGGGTGATTGATACATCACAAATTTATTGCCGCTAAAACCGGACGACAAATCATAAAAGAAGAACATATAATATTCTCCTGAATCCCTCATTTTTGCTCTGTAACCAATCCCGCCAATTCCGTCAATTATCATTTCATCACTTTCCACGATATCGAATACGGTTTCAATACCGGAAGAAGATGTTTCTATCGTTTTACCATCACAAACAACCTTTAAAGAAGCTTCCATTTCCATAAACGGCCCGGGTGCAACCCCTTTTCTTACAATGCGTTCATAATTCACATAAATCTGAAAACGAGCGCTTGATTTCACACCTGAACCGCCACCACTACGAGCTTTCCGTTTTGGCGCAGCTTGAGTAAAAATTTCTTTTTCAACACCGCTTTTAGTTAAGAGTTTGTTTTTACCGCTGTAACTCACATAGATATAATCCTTATCGAAAAAATCGCCGGCTGAATCATATTTAGCAGGAATAACCAGTTTTCCGGTTTTATCAACGAAACCCCATTTCCCGTTTACCTTCACTCGACCTAGACCGCCGGAAAATCGATTCACTTCTTCAAATTGAGGTTCTATTACTACTTTATTATCACGAGTCGCATAACCGTATTTACCACCCTTGCTCACAAAAATGAAACCTTCATCTCCCGGTTTTGGCAGCATTAAATCGAAAGAATACACATCGTTTTGAACGCGTTGTCTCTCCTTTTCTTTTTCCTGTTTTTGTTGAATCGTAATGAGGTCTAAATCTTCCCATCTGTTTTGAAATTGAGCCTGCATTTTTCTTCGGTTTTCAAACACCTTACTACTCTGAATCGCTTTTTTTATATCGCTTTCATTGGGGAAAATCGGTCCTAATAATTCATTTCCATTTGCATCAATTAGTCCAAAAAGCCCGTTTCTCTTTGATATAATAAAACCCTCAAAGATGATGTAATCATCAAACTGATTCGCAACTACGGTTTGTTGCGTCGTTTTATTAAACACGCCTTTTTTCCCGTCGGAATCGGTTATCACTAAATCTGCCTGTGCCAATACGTTTTCACAAAAACTAAACGTGAAAAAAAGTACAAAGCCAAAAACAACGAGTAGATTTTTATTCATCTGTGTTGATTATCAATTTACTGTATCAGGATTCATCAAATTACTCATCTTTTACTAAAGTTCGAATAACCCTAAAGTGGTAAATGCGCTAAAAGACAAAGCCGGAAATACTTTCTTTTTTGAATGATTCCACAGATTTAAACCTTCTTTTTTGTTACTTTGAGCACTTATTTATTACTATTTCAAAACGTAATGTCCATGAAAACAACTCGTCTTTCTCTCCTATTTTCGCTCATTCTCTTACTTGGGCTTAATCAACTCACACACGCCCAGCTATCCTCTTCTCAAGTTGATTCTCTTATGAATCACGCATTAAAAACGTTCAACGTAGCGGGAGCGGCAGTTGCCATTGTGAAAGACGGCAAAATTATTCACGAAAAAGGTTACGGCGTACGGTCAGTCGATACCAAAGCACCTGTAAATGAACATACAAATTTTGAAATTGCATCAAACAGTAAAGCTTTTACAAGTGCATCAATCGCCCTTTTAGTGGAAGAAGGCAAACTCAAGTGGACGGACAAAGTAGTTCAGCATATTCCGGAGTTTAAAATGTATGATGCTTACACCACAGCCAATTTCACGATTGCTGATTTACTTTCGCACCGAAGCGGAATGGGCTTGGGCGCCGGCGATCTCATGTGGTGGCCAAACGGCTCCGACTTCACTATTCAGGATATGTTATCTGCATTTCAACATTTTAAACCTGAATCCGATTTCCGTACTCAATATGCCTACAACAACATTTTATTTTTCATCGCGGGTGAAGTTATCCATCGTGTTAGCGGAAAACCTTGGGAAGAATTTGTTCAGGAACGCATACTTACACCGCTCGAAATGGATCAGTCTTATACCTCTTTAAATGCCGTTAAAGACAGAAGTAATCTTTCAGCAGCACACAAAATTGTGGAAGGAAAACAAGTTGCATTTGAAAATTATGAAGACATGGTGAACGGTGCAGCAGCCCAAATGAAAGCCAATGTTCACGACCTGAGCAAATGGATGCTGATGCATCTGAATAAAGGCAAATACGGCGAAAACCTTAAAAAACAGTTATTCAGCGAAAAGAGTCAACAGGAAATGTGGCGTTTGCAAACCGTAATAAACGGCGCTCCTAACGAAAAATACGGCACCCATTTTTATGGATATGGCTTAGGTTGGGCGATTCGTGATGTTAAAGGCTACAAACGTGTTTCTCACTCAGGCGGACTCCCGGGAATGCTCACCTTAACCGTTATGATTCCTGATATAAATTTAGGATTTGTGATACTTACCAATACCCACGATGGCGGCGCTTACTTATTCAATGCAGTTAGCAATGCCATTATCGACAGTTATGTGGATGTAGAAGCCTCTGACTGGATTGATTTTTATAACAAACGCATGGTTAAATCTGAACATCACGCCGATTCCGTTGTGACCGAAGTTTGGAAAACCGTGAAAAAAGCAAAAAGCAAAAACAGTAAACCGGAAGACTTCATCGGCATGTACGAAGATGCATGGTTTGGCAAAGCAGAAGTATTTATGAACAATGGAAAACTGTGGCTAAAAGCACTTCGTGCGCCAAATTTGAACGGACAATTGTACTTTTACAACGCAAACACCTTTGCGGTGAAATGGGAATATCAACACATGAACGGTGATGTATTTGCCCTGTTCACACTCGATGAAAACGGAAAAGCACAAGGATTTATGCTCAAAGGCATTTCACCGAATATCGATTTCAGTTACGATTTTCAGGATTTGAGTTTTAAACGAGTGGAGTAAAAAACGAGTACTATGCCTGCGAAAGCAGGCTTGTTTTAAGTATTTATCGGGGAAAAAAGAGTTCAAGCGAACATTTTATTTACGTGAATACATTTAATATGATTAGCATTTTGTATAAAAAACGCACTATTTAAAACTGAAATGATTACGCAGAAATTTAATTTGGAATTGATTTCAATTAAGATAAGTGCAGATTTCTAATTCATTGTTTAAGAAGTGCAAAAGGTGTACTATTTAGTATAATGACAAGTTTTGTAGGTAATTAAAATGAAGAGCCGAATTAACCCGATAACAAAAGAATTAACCTTTGAAGAATGGAATGACTTATCATTCGAGTCAAAAAGGGACATTTGGAATCATCATTGGAATCCATACCAACCAGAAATTGGAAAAATTACAAAGCGAGCAATTGTTGAGCGATTCGTAAATGATTTAAAAGTGGATTTCGAGCAAATTGGAATTGGTTCTTTTGGGTGGACGGTATATATGCTTTTTGTTATCGTAAAAGATTCCAAAACAAGAATACCTAAAGAGTTTTCCGATTTGCCAGTAAACAAAGGAGTTATTTTCGAACATCTTGACTCCAATAAAGTGAAAGTAAAATTCGGATATGGCGGAACAGCTGTAATTGATTTGACTGATAAAATGAAAATAACATAACTACCTACAACATTGTGCATGCCCTTCGGGACACGCACCATACACAGACAGTTAGTGACACTTTTAGAAGCCGTTAGAAAATATTACGATGAATAAAAAGAAAAAAAACAGTACAAATAAGCTATATGGAATAGCAGAATTTGTGTTGTTTGCAACTTCGTATATTCCATTGTTCTTGTTAATTGTTTTTAAACAAATTTCGGAAAACACTGAATATTTGCACTGGGGAGGATTTGATAAGAAATCAGCATATATCTTTTTTGAAAAATTTGGATTCTCTTTTTTATTAATTACAATTTCTATTTTGAGTCTTTGGGGATGTAAGTTACTATTCTCTAATTGACGGTGAGTTGACCGCGA